>CAMJNN010000060.1 GCA_946407325.1 uncultured Prevotellaceae bacterium
TTTTAGCCTTGGAGAATCAGGCCTTTTAATATCAAAGTTGTTTTCGATAGTTTCTTAGTCTCTTCGGAAAATATCTCGGGTATAAACCTTTTCCTGAACATCATCTAGGCAAGCATCGTAGCGATTGGCAATGATAGCCTGACTATCCCGTTTAAACGCCTCAAGGTCATTCACCACACGACTGCCAAAGAAAGTAGTGCCATCAGGCAAAGAAGGTTCATATACTATCACTTCGGCACCCTTCGCCTTGATGCGCTTCATGATACCCTGAATACTGCTCTGTCGGAAATTATCGCTGTTACTCTTCATCGTGAGGCGATACACCCCAATCATACAATGACGCTCCTCCATTGGATTATAGTCGCCACGATTGTAATAGTCGTAATACCCAGCCATATGCAACACCCTGTCGGCTATGAAATCTTTGCGGGTACGGTTACTTTCCACAATGGCTTGTATGATTGTCTGAGGTACATCAGAATAATTGGCCAACAACTGTTTCGTGTCTTTCGGCAAGCAGTAACCACCATAGCCAAAAGACGGATTGTTATAGTGATTGCCGATGCGTGGATCTAAGCATACACCATCAATGATGGATTGTGTGCTTAATCCTTTCATCTCGGCATAGGTATCCAGTTCGTTGAAGAAACTTACTCGCAGAGCCAAGAAGGTATTGGCAAACAGCTTCACTGCCTCAGCCTCGGTAAAGCCCATAAACAACGTAGGTACATCTTTCTTCAAGGCACCCTCTAACAACAAGTCGGCAAAAACATGCGCTGCTTCCAGTAAGCGAGGATCATCAGGGTTAGTGCCTACAATAATACGACTGGGATAGAGGTTGTCGTACAACGCCTTACTCTCGCGCAGGAACTCAGGCGAGAAAAGAATATTCTGACTATTCACCTTCTGGCGGATGCTTTCCGTATAACCCACGGGAATAGTAGATTTTATCACCATAATGGCGTTTGGGTTCACCTTCATCACCAACGAGATCACCGCCTCTACGGCACTCGTATCGAAGAAATTCTTCATGCTGTCGTAGTTGGTAGGAGCCGCTATCACCACAAAGTCGGCATCTCGATAAGCCTCTTCGGCATCAAGGGTAGCCTTCAGCTTTAAAGGCTTAGTGGCGAGGTATTCCTCAATCTCCTTATCCACGATAGGCGACTTCCGGTTATTAATCATCTCCACCTTCTCAGGCACGATATCCACTGCCGTCACCTCGTGGTGTTGTGCCAATAAAGTAGCGATGCTCAAACCCACATAGCCTGTTCCGGCTACAGCAATCTTTACATCTTTCATAGCTATCATTCTTTTATGGATGCAAAGGTAATGGTTTTTCTTTTATTTCGCAAGTATATTCTTACGATACCACCTTGCAAACCAAATGATGGCAACAATCAGGACGCAACCGCCAATGCCGTAGGATATCAGGTTGCCCAAGCCAAAGGCGATGGGCGATATCAGCAGGAAGGTGGTGCAGACAAAGGTCATGAACAAGGCGGGTATCAAGGTGATGATAAACGGCTTGCGCTTATGTGCCAGATAGATGGTGATGGCCCAGAGGGTGAAGATGGACAATGCCTGGTTGGCCCAACCGAAGTAGTTCCATATCTTATTGAAACCATCGACATCGGCGATATTATACCACAGCACCAATATGGTGACAATAAACAAAGGAACACTGATAAGCAGACGATGGGCAATGCTTTTTTGGCTTAAGTGGACAAAGTCGGCAATAATCAATCGGGCACTTCGCATGGCGGTGTCGCCCGTAGAGATAGGTGCTGCCACCACACCCAACAGGGCCAGTACGCTGCCCAACATTCCCAACCAACTCTTTGATACGATATTGACAATCTGCGGAGCACTGGCTGATGTATCGGCACCCAAATCAGCGGCTCCTCCTCCATAGAAGAAGTAAGAGGCCACCGTTGCCCATATCAGCGCCACAATGCCCTCGGTAATCATGGCACCATAGAAGATGGGACGCCCCAACTTCTCGTGCTTGATGCAACGAGCCATCAACGGACTTTGCGTAGCATGGAAGCCACTGATGGCACCACAGGCTATGGTGATAAACAAGATAGGTACGATGGGACCCATCTTGGGATTCTTGTTGCCGATGCCCTCCCATATCTCAGGCACATCGGGCATGATGAACAACAATGCCACCAACACGGCAATTGCCATGAACAACAGGGCAAAGGCAAACAGAGGATAAATCTTGCCAATAATTTTGTCGATAGGCATCATGGTGGCGATGAAGTAATAGACGAAGATTATAACGACCCAGAACATGAAGCTGCCCACCATACCACTTAAAATGATGGCAGGACTATACACAAACACGGCTCCTACCATGATGAGCAGCAACACGGTAAACAACAGCATCAGTTTCTTGGCACGGCTACCCAGGTATTTGCCAATGATATCGGGCAGTCCGACTCCCTTGTTACGCACAGATATCATGCCGGCAAGGTAGTCGTGGGTGGCTCCTGCAAAGATACATCCCAACACAATCCACAGATATGCCGACGGACCGAACTTGGCACCCATGATGGCACCAAAGATAGGACCTGTGCCTGCAATATTGAGAAATTGAATCATGAAAATCTTCCACAATGGAAGGGGGATGTAATCCACTCCATCGGTCATCGACATGGCTGGTGTTCTGCGATTATCAGGGCCAAACACCCGCTCAATGAACTTGCCATAGAACATGTAGCCAGCTATCAATGCCAAAATTGCCAAGAAAAACGTTATCATAATAACAAATACCTATTGTTGTTGTATAAAACGTTGCAAAATTAATAGATATAATCGTAATAAAGAAGCAATTTAAAAGAAAAATGTCAAAATGTGGGATTGTCTTGGTAATGTCTCCGACTTGCATTATCTTTGCAAGCAAATTGAATGGCATGAAAGTAAAAGCACTTATTATATTATTTCTGCTTGCCGGAAACTTCTTGATGGCGCAGACTCCACTACCCAAGCACGAAGTGAGGGCGGCGTGGATTACAGCCGTCTATGGACTCGACTGGCCCAAGACGAAAGCCACCAGTGCCGAGGGTATCCGACGACAGAAAGCTGAGCTGTTGGATATGCTCGACAAACTGAAGATGGCCAATTTCAACACCGTTCTCTTCCAGACGCGTACGCGAGGCGATGTGATTTATAAATCTGCCTACGAACCCTATAACTCGATTCTGACAGGCAAGGTGGGTGGCGATCCTGGCTATGACCCCTTGGCTTTTGCCATAGAGGAATGTCATAAGCGAGGCATGGAGTGCCACGCATGGATTGTGGCCATTCCCCTGGGCAACCGCACGCATGTCAACTCATTGGGGAACAAGTCAGTAACGAAGAAAAGACCCAGCATCACCGTGGCCTACAAACGTGAGTATTTCCTGAACCCTGGGCATCCCGATACCAAGAAATACCTGATGGACATGACTCGTGAGATTGTGCAGAACTATGATGTGGACGGGGTGCATTACGACTACCTGAGGTATCCTGAAAACTCGCCTCAGTTCCCAGACAGGAACGAATATCGCAAATATGGAAACGGACGTGACATCGACCAGTGGCGACGTGATAACATTACAGAGATTGTGCGTACAATCTATAATGGTGTGAAAGCCCTAAAGCCTTGGGTGAAGGTAAGTACCAGTCCGGTGGGCAAGTACGACGATACCACCCGTTACCCCTCTCGCGGCTGGAATGCCTTCAATGCTGTGAAGCAAGATGTGGTAGGCTGGATGGGAGAAGGCATACAAGACCAGATCTACCCCATGATGTATTTCAAGGGCAACAACTTCTATCCGTTTGCCCTGGATTGGAAGGAGCAGAGCAACGGACGTCAGGTAATCCCTGGTTTGGGTATCTATTTCTTAGATCCCAAAGAGGGCGACTGGGACATCACCGAGATAGAACGACAGATACTCTTCAGTCGTAACAACGGTTTGGCAGGTCAAGCCCATTACCGCATCAAGTACCTGATGGACAACGTGCAAGGACTGTATGACCTGCTTACTGACGAGCTTTATACAGCTCCTGCCTTGCCTCCTGCCACCCCTTGGTTAGACAACGTGGCGCCGTCTGCTCCAAAGAACCTACAGGTGACAACGGATGCTGACGGTTACATCCACCTGAGTTGGGAAGCTGCTACTGACAACGATGCCAAGAATGCACCCATGTATATTGTGTATGGTTCCAACACGTATCCCGTTGACACCAGTAACCCTGCCAATATCATTGCCCAAAGGGTGCAAGGAACGGAATACATTTATGCGCCTATATTTCCATGGAATCGTAAAACCTATTTTGCTGTAACGGCCATCGATCGTTATGGCAATGAGAGTGAAGCGGTGCAACTGGAACAATAACAAATCATCTCCGTTCGGGGGTGTTCTATACTTCGATATAAGCAAGGTTTTGTGTAGTTGGTGTTACTGGCACTAATGGTAGAAAGCCTGCATGCACCTTGCCCTCTTTGATGACTAATGGCATCTTCTGTTGGTGGTCATGCACAAAAGCTGCTAGCTCTTTAGACGTGTGGAAATGCTGGATCATAAACCTGCCTTGAGCTTGCTCGGCCAAAAAGCGGTCTTTAATGACACGGGCTACATAGCCCATGGTATGGCGATAGTTGATTTCTACACAAGGGTGGATGCACATTCCATCGGGCTCCTGACAAATCATCATATCTACCCCTACACAACCTTTGTAGCCTTGTTGTGCCAGGAAACTGCTCACAATTTGGAATGTCTTTTCTAACGATGGCTTAGGAACGTACTTAACAAGGCTGTGTTCAATTTCTTCATTGCTCAGCAAGACATTGCCTTGATAGGCTCCTTTCTTGTCTGTATCAAATAAAGAATAGCCCAAGAAGGTAACGGGACGGTCAGGGGTTTCATTCACTTGAAACTCCATGGCGAAATCTTGCACCTTATTGTATATAGGCATCACTGTTACGTATCCTTGGTTGCTTATCACTCGTTGGCACCAATTCTTGTCTCGGTCATTGAAGTCATCTCGACACCACAGCAGGCCTTTACCACTGCTCGACCAAGGTTCTTTGAACACCACCCCACCTTGGTCTTTCATCAAGTGGAAATAGTGCTCGCAATAGGCAGTGTCGGTCACATTACGTGAAATGCCACAGAAATCAGGGTCGCTCTCAAACTGCTCCAACAGCAAGCCTACCATCTTGCGTTGCGAGAGCTGGCGATGATGGTCAAGCTCGAGGTCTGTGGGTAGGTATTGTGCGGCTATCCCTGCTCTGACAAGCTTATTACGGAATGATCGGTTCCAACCCCATGGGTGGACTTCGAATGGCTCGGTCAATGATGGCAAGTCTGCCAGGGAAAACAGTTGTACATCACAACCGAACAATTCGTTCATTTCTTTCAGAAATACCTGATTTTCTGCTCTATCTGACAATATAAAACTTCCTGGTTGGGCATACCATATGGGGAGCATGGACAGGTCGGCTATCATCTGGCGTACCCTTTCGGTGGGGGTATAGTTACCTTTGCCATTTGCTAACGACAAATCTGTTTCAGGATTAAATATATAGAGCCGCATATGTTACAATTGTTATTTTCGGTCATAAAGATAGTTAATATTTTGCATACTCTGCTTTGATAATAGGCAAAAAAGAGCTACATTTGCAACTTGAACTAAAATGAACGAGTAATAAACAATCTATAAACAAAAACAAAAATTATGGCTAAAGAGAAAAAATTCATTACTTGTGATGGTAACGAGGCTGCTGCTCACATTGCGTATATGTTTACCGAAGTGGCTGCTATCTACCCTATCACTCCGTCATCTACCATGGCTGAGCATGTGGATGAGTGGGCTGCTGCTGGCAGAAAGAACATCTTCGGCGAAACCGTAAGTGTTCAGGAAATGCAGTCAGAAGGTGGTGCTGCAGGTGCCGTTCACGGCTCACTGCAAGCTGGTGCATTGACCACCACATTCACTGCTTCACAGGGTTTGTTGCTGATGATCCCTAACATGTACAAGATCGCAGCTGAGAACCTCCCATGTGTATTCCATGTTTCTGCTCGTACATTGGCTTCTCATGCTCTGTGTATCTTCGGTGACCACCAGGATGTGATGGCTTGCCGTCAGACTGGTTTCGCTATGTTGGCAGAAGGTTCAGTACAAGAGGTGATGGACCTCGCTGGTGTGGCTCACCTGTCAGCATTGACAGCTCGTCTGCCATTCCTGAACTTCTTCGACGGTTTCCGTACTTCTCATGAGATTCAGAAGATTGAGAAGATTGAGAACGACGACCTGGCTCCGCTCATCGACCGTGAGGCACTGGCTGAGTTCCGTAAGAAGGCGTTGAACCCAATGAAGCCTGTAATGCGTGGTATGGCTGAGAACCCTGACCACTTCTTCCAGCACCGTGAGGCAAGCAATGGTTTCTATACAAACGTTCCTGCTGTTGTTCAGCATTACATGGACGAAATCGCTAAGATTACCGGTCGCTCATATCACTTGTTCGACTACTATGGTGACCCAGAGGCTGAGCGCGTAATCGTGGCTATGGGCTCTGTTACCGAGTGTATCCGTGAGGTGGTTGACCACCTGCGTGCTCAGGGCGAGAAGGTGGGTCTGGTAGCTGTTCACCTGTTCAACCCATGGTCTGCTAAGGACTTGTTGGCAGCTATGCCTAAGACTGCTAAGCGCATTGCTGTTCTGGACCGTACCAAGGAACCAGGAGCTGCTGGCGATCCTCTTTATATGAATGTGAAGGATTCATTCTATGGTGCTGCTGATGCTCCTGTTGTCGTTGCTGGCCGTTATGGTCTGGGCTCAAAGGACACTACTCCTGCTCAGATGATTGCCGTATTCAAGAACCTGGCATTGCCACAGCCTAAGGATCATTTCACTGTAGGTATCGTGGATGATGTTACTTTCACTTCTCTCCCACAGGAAGAAGAGATTGCTCTGGGTGGCGACGGCATGTTCGAGGCTAAGTTCTATGGCTTGGGTGCTGATGGTACCGTAGGTGCTAACAAGAACTCTGTGAAGATTATTGGTGACAACACCAACAAGCACTGTCAGGCTTACTTCGCTTACGACTCTAAGAAGTCTGGTGGTTTCACCTGCTCTCACCTGCGTTTCGGCGACTCTCCAATCCGTTCAACCTACTATGTTAACACACCTAACTTCGTGGCTTGCCACGTTCAGGCATACCTCCATATGTATGATGTAACCCGTGGTCTTCGCAAGAATGGTTCATTCCTGCTGAACACTGTTTGGGATGCAGAAGAGCTGGCTGCAAACTTGCCAAACCGCGTTAAGAGGTATTTCGCAAAGAACAACATCACCGTTTATTATATCAACGCTACCAAGATTGCACAGGAGATTGGTTTGGGCAACCGTACCAACACTATCCTGCAGAGTGC
>CAMJNN010000061.1 GCA_946407325.1 uncultured Prevotellaceae bacterium
CCAATTTTCAGTGGGTCGTTCTCGGGTGCTAACTGTCTAACCTTTTGACTGTTAAGTTCCATAATATGATATTAGAATTGCTTTACCAGCCAGTCCATCGGTGAACCTGCTGAATAGTCGTCCAACAGAGGCACCCAGCTGAAGTGTGACAACATAGCTGGCACATTCCATTTCGCCAAGTCCTCGTCAGAGTAGATCAACATCTTATCTTGCGTAGCGCCTAAACGCTTGCGAGCTTCGGTATAAGCATAAGTACTTGCCACCTTGCAAGTCCTGTCGCTCTCTGCATGTACGAAGAACATAGGCAGGTTAACAAATGCTTCAATGTTCATTGCACCCAGTTCCATATCGGCGCCGTTCCACTTATATACGGCCTTATCACTCTTCCAAACCTTCTCTACGTCGTCAGTAAATTGGCCTGGATATTTCTCCTCCACCTGATGAATAGGTACGATGGGATCCATAGCACAGCAGGGAATGGCAGCCTTGAAGCGGTCGGCAAACTGCATCATGAAGCGCATGGTGCAACCACCGCCAGAGGAAGCTCCTGCACAGAACAACTTGCTGCCATCCACCTTACCCTCATCAATCAGTTGTTCGATAAATGCCATTTGCAGGGCATTGTTGCGATCGATCAACTCAATCTTCTCAGGATAAAGCGATGCGCTATAACTGTAGTTTGGGTTGGCAATGGCAAATACCAGTGCAGCACAAGGAATGCCCTCTTTTGCCAATGACACCAGACAACGGTTGGCGGTAGCTACGGTCATCATATCCTTGTCATATTCACCACCACCAATCTGCCATACCAACAAAGGCACGTTGGGAATCACATCGCCGTTTTTGTCCTTAGGCAGGTGTAACATATATTCGCGTGTCAGACCAGCGAAAGTAAAGCTACCCTTGATGCAATCGTCCAACACATCTATCTTCTCACCAGTTACCATATCGGGTGTCACGTTCAGCGCCGAGTCAACAGTGCAATGCAGTTCCCAAGGAATGATTTTTCTGAAATCTTCTCTTCTGCCTGCCTTGCTGAAAGGAGTAGCGTCGATGCGAAGCACGTTCTTAACGGTACTTACCACAATGCCATCGTCCTCGTAATCTTCATACATCTTGCCTGTAGCGGGGTTCATATATCCGCCAGGTACATTATTCACCAAGTCGAAATCAGTAGCTTTCAATCCCTTGATAGAACGAGGATTGTTCACTGTGATTTCAATGGCATTTACCATCATACCAAAATCACCTACTTCGGTGCAAATTTCTACTTTTTCCACTTCGGCCATAGGACGTGGACCGCAGGCTGCTACCAATAAGGTGGCACCCATCATTAGTAACTTTTTCATATGCTTGTTATTTGTGATATTTTCAAATCGCTGCAAAGTTAGTGATTTTAAAAATAATTCTGTACCTTTGTGCCCATAAAAACAACGGTAATGGCCATTTATATCAATGATCATATTTACGACTTCGACTTTGAGATGGCGCTGAACGAGTTGTCGGCGCAGCGTCGGGAACAAGCCCTGAAGTTCAAGCATGAGCTGGGACAGCGCACTTGTGTGGCTGCTTACCTTTTGCTATGCGAGGGTTTGTGCAAGGAATATGGCATTACCGAGAAGCCTGTGTTTGAGTATGGCAAGCATGGCAAACCTTTCATGGTAGAGCATCCGGAGATACATTTTAATCTGAGTCATTGTCGTGAGGCGGCTATCTGCATGATATCCGACAAGCCTGTGGGCATTGATGTTGAATCTATTCGTGAGTTCAAACAGACGTTGGTAGATTATACCATGAATCCTGATGAGATTCTTCAAATTCAATCGGCTGAACGCCCTGATGTAGAGTTTATCAAGCTGTGGACGCAGAAAGAGGCGGTGCTGAAACTGAGCGGAGAGGGCATCAGTCGAGATATGAAGAAGGTGTTGGTTAACCCGCCTGCATCGCTTACAACTGTTGTCAGTGAAGATAACCGCTATATATACAGCTATTGCTATTAAGATATGAAAAAGAAGTTTTATTTTGCCGGTTCTATTCGTGGTGGACGTGTGGATGCTGCCTTATATCGAAGGATAATAGCGTTTCTGAATCAACATGGTACGGTACTCACAGAGCATGTGGGCAGTTCGAAATTGAACCTTAAGGAACAGGGCAGGAGCAAGGATGCTGTTATTTACGAACAGGATACTGCTTGGCTCAAGGAATGTGATATGGTGATTGCCGAATGTACTTGTCCTTCATTGGGCGTGGGTTATGAACTTGCATATGCTGAACATTTAGGCAAACCTTGTCATATCTTTTATGATAATAGCAAGACACAGCTTTCCGCTATGCTTACAGGTGACCCTTATTTCCAGATTCATCCCTATGGGAATGAGGAGGAGATATATACAGCCCTGACAGCAATCATAGAGAACAAATCAGGTCTCTAAATTCATCCACCGACTTCAAATATTCAGACCATGAGCGAAACCCAGAAAGGATTCATACAGCTGCATCTCAGCGTGTTGTTGGCAGGCTTTACAGGCCTATTTGGACGCCTTATCACGCTCAACGAGGTAGATATAGTGTGGTATCGCATGCTGTTTACCAGTTGCATCCTTTTAGTGTTTACAGGACTACCTAAATTAGAGTGGCGAAAGGTATTGCGACTCTGTGGCTGTGGCGCCTTGCTGGGTTTTCATTGGATATTGTTCTATGGCTCTATTAAGGCATCCAATGTTTCCATTGGCGTTATCTGCTTCTCAACGATAGGCTTCTTCACAGCTCTTTTTGAGCCGATGCTTTTCAAACGCAGACTCTCGTGGGTAGAACTATTCTTCTCGCTCATCACCGTAGCGGGAGTGTTGTGTATCTTCTCCTTCGATGCCCGCTACCGTTATGGCATTATGATAGGTATCGTTTCTTCTGCCGTTTGTGCCCTATATGCTATCTGCAACAAAAAAGCAAGTGTTGGGATACGTAGTCGCGACGTATTATTGTACCAGATGGGGGGAGGGCTAGTCATAGTAAGTTTTATCATACCCATCTATTTATATTTCTTCCCAAGTAGCCAACCTGTGTTGGTGGTTCCAGACGGCTCTAACCTTTGGTACATGCTCTGCCATGCCCTGTTCTGTACCGTAGGTATGTACCTCTTACAAATTCAAGCATTGAAACGCCTTTCTGCCTTTACGGTAAACCTTACCTACAACCTCGAACCTTGCTACACCATCATTTTAGCGTTCCTTATTTTTGGCGAGGGACGAGAAATCAACTTCTCTTTCTATTTGGGCATTGCACTTATCCTACTCAGCGTCCTTCTACAATCATGGCGCTCATGGAAATAAAATAAAGGGGTATGTTGAAACACACCCCTTTATGTTATATTATCTAAAGTAAAACTTTAGATTTCAACTGTTGCTTGCAAAGGCAGGTTGTCAGAAGATCCACCTACATAGATTACGGCCTTGCCACCCTCTACATTCCATGCATGCTGGAACTCATTCCAATGACGTAGACGATCCTTAGGAATGCTGATTGTTATCTTAGTAGTTTCACCAGCCTTCACAGCTGTACGCTTAAAGCCCTTCAGTTCATACTTAGGACGCTCTACCTTTGATTCTGGACGACCGATATAAACCTGAGACACTTCTTCAGCCTCCATGTTACCCTGGTTAGCCAAGTCGAAAGTCACCTCAATATTCTCACCCTCTACCTTAGCATTCAAGTTTGAATATTTGAATGGCACGTAAGACAAGCCAAAACCAAAAGCATACATAGGCTTTACGTTCTTAGTAGTGTACCAACGATAGCCCACGAAGATATCCTCAGAATAGTCAGCATCAGCCTTGCGTATAGCGAAGCGGTCACGGTTGACGAGGTTTACGAACACATCACCACCACCTTGTTCCTGCTGAGGATAAACACCCAGTGCATATGCAGGAGAATCCTCCAACTTCCTTGGGAAGGTGAAAGGCAATTTACCAGAAGGAGCAATCTTGCCAGTCAGAACATCAGCCAGTGCGTTACCACCTTCGGTACCGTTGAACCAGCTATATACCAAGCTCTTTGCGATTGGCTCTACCTCACGCAGATCTACAGGAGCACCAGCTACCATCACAGCAACGATGTTAGGATTGATCTCTGCAATGTCTTCCAACAAGTCTTCCTGGTCGAATGGCAACTTGATCGTAGTACGGTCAGAACCTTCGGTCTCTACCTCACGGTTGTCACCACCAATGAAGATTACCAAGTCGGCACCCTTCACCACCTTCAGCGCTTCCTTCTTCAGGGCCTTCATACGCTTCTCATATTCCTCCATAGCGTTCTCAGGCAACTTCTGTCCCCAACGAGCTTGTGGAGCAGGCTCATAGCCACGAGCGTAGCGAATTTTAGCCTTGCCCTTCAAAGCCTTCTGCAAGCCTTCCAATGGAGTTACCTCGTAGAGGGTCTTTACACCAGCACCTACACCACCAAGTGCCATAGTACGGGTAGCATTGTCACCAACCACAGCAATGGTCTTCACTTTGTTGCTTAGCGGCAACAGACCTTCATTCTTCAGCAATACGATGCTCTTAGAAGCCACCTTATAGGCAATGGCCTGAGTCTCAGGTTGAGAAGCCACCTTCTGGTTAGCCACATTATCAGGCACCGGATTAACGGCGAAGCGTACACGCAGAATGTTGCGCACCTTGGCATCAATTACCTCCATAGGTACAGCACCAGAATTCACTGAGTCAATCAGTGCTTGTCCCATATAGGTGTTACCAGGCATCTCCACTTCCAAGCCACCCAAAGCAGCACCAACGGTAGAGTGGGTACCACCCCAGTCGCTGATGATCATGCCCTTGAAGCCCCATTCGTTACGCAAGATGTTGTTCTGCAAGTTGAAGTTCTCAGAACACCAAGTACCCCAAATTTTGTTGTATGCAGCCATCACGCCCCAAGCATTACCTTCCTTCACAGCCATTTCAAATGGGGTGAGGTATATTTCACGCAAGGCACGCTCAGAGATATTGGCATTGATGAAACCACGCATATTTTCCTGACTGTTCACAGCAAAGTGTTTCAGGCATACAGCCTCGTTCTGGTCTTGAGAACCCTTGGTGTAGCCCACTGCCAATATACCTGACAGTAAGGGATCTTCGCTCAGGTACTCATAGGTACGACCACCAGTAGGGATACGCTGGATGTTCATGGCAGGACCCAGAATCATGTCTTTACCACGCAACTTGGCCTCTATTGCCATTCCCTTGCCATACTCATAGGCAATGCCAGGGCACCAGGTAGCAGCCAATGCTGAACCCGTAGGGAAGAAGGTAGCACGGTCAACTTCCCAACCCAGGGGTGTCCATGAGTGTGCTTCTAATTCCTCACGAATACCAAAAGGACCGTCGGCATATTTCATGTCGGCAATGCCCAGTCGTTCAACACCTGCTGAAGAGAACATGGTTTTTCCATGCAGCATCTCCACCTTTTCTTCCAATGTCATACTCTTGATAATCTCAGTAATCTTAGCTTCATGTTGCAGAAGCGGATTACTCTGTTGTGCATAGGTTACACTCATCATCATAGATGCAGCCAGCAAAAAGATTGACTTCTTCATTTGTCTTAATAATTTATTATGGTTGTTATAATTGTCTTTTTCATATTATATGCTATTAATTACGTTTGCAAATATGGTAATTTTGGTGTTATTCTGCAAGGAATAAGAGGAAAAAACGCCATTGTAGAGCATATAACTGTGAAACAGTACCAGTAGACTATCGTTCTTTTGCAACCCAGTTGCAAAACAATTCAGCTACTTTTGCCGTTGGAACCAAAGATTGATTATTAGATGAAAAGATATTGTGCATTGTTACTGTGCTTTTTAGGGGCGGTAAATGTTTCTAATTCTTTGTTTGGAGCAGAGAAAGAAGACTATCCGAATGTTCATACCATAGTTAAAGACTCTGTAGTGATAGACGAAAAGGAGGAAGAACTGGATGAGGTAGTTGTATCTACACGTGGCACACGTACTATTAAACGCACTCCCACACGCATAGAACTATTGTCAGGGGAAGAAATCAACGAAAAAGCCATGATGAAGCCTGGCGACATCCGAGTGATGCTCAGTGAGACTACTGGTATCTTGACGCAACAGACATCGCCTATCTCGGGCAATGCGCTCATCCGCATCCAAGGTCTTGACGGCAGATATACGCAGATACTGAAAGACGGATTTCCAGCCTTTCCTGGAGCAGCTAGTGGGTTGGGGCTTTTACAGACACCTCCCTTGGACTTGCGACAGGTGGAGGTCATCAAGGGCTCATCGTCAACATTATATGGCGGCGGTGCCATTGCCGGACTGGTTAATTTGGTCTCAAAGATTCCTACCACTGAACGCGAATTGTCGTTTTTGGTGAATGGTACCACTTCCCGTGGATTGGATGTGAGTGGCTTTTACGGACAACGTTTTACTAAGGTAGGGACGACCATTTTTGCTTCTTATAACACCAGTAGGGCTTATGATCCTTCTGATATAGATTTCTCGGCTATTCCACAGTATGATCGCTTGAACTTCAGTCCCAAATTGTTCCTTTACTTCTCGCCTGAGACTACAGGTAGCATAGGACTGAACTCTATGATTGAAAACCGACTTGGTGGCGATATGCACTATATTCGGGGCGAGGATATTGGCGGACATACCTATTATGAGCGCAACAAAAGTCAGCGTCATTCCACGCAACTAAACTTCAATCATTGGTTCAGTGATACCAGTAAGCTGAATCTTAAGTCTAGTGCTACTTACTTCAAACGTACCATTGAATTACCCGATTATCAATTTGAGGGAAAGCAATGGACCACCTTTAGTGAGTTAGCTTATAGTCTGACCCATGATAATGTTGAGTGGGTAGGGGGGCTGAACCTTTGGACAGACAATTTTAGTGAACATCCACAACAGGGAAATATGTCGAGAGACTATAACCAGACTACATTCGGTGCTTTCGTACAAAGCAATGCCAATCTGACTTCATGGCTCACCATAGAAGCAGGCTTGCGTACCGACTATGTTATTGACTATGGCCTATCTGTATTGCCTCGCTTGTCGCTCTTGTTTAAGCCCACCGAAAAATTATCTTCGCGCTTAGGAGGAGGTTTCGGCTACAAAACTCCCACTATCTTTACAGAAGAGAGCGAACGTATCGCTTA
>CAMJNN010000062.1 GCA_946407325.1 uncultured Prevotellaceae bacterium
GGCATCTCCTGCTCGTTGAGGTCTTCCCATACTCTGTCGCCCACATACAACATACGGGCATCGGAGTGGTTCACGATATGGTGTATGTTGTCGGCTTTGAACTCATGAAGGATAGGGACTACAATGGCTCCGTAGGAAAGAATGGCCAGGTAAGTTACTCCCCAATGAGAAGAGTTCCTACCGCAAATGGCAATCTTGTCGCCTTTCTTCACACCGGCCTCTTCGAGGAAGATATGTACTTTTTCAATCTTTCGTGCCACATCCTTATATTGCAATGTGGCACCATTATAATCGGTCAGGGCATCTAAGTCCCAGTTCTTTTTAATCGAATTCTCAATTAACTGCAAAAAACCTTGTTCCATGTTATTTATTGCACAAATACATAAATTTTGTGCAAAGATAGGTCTTTTGTGTTAAACCACAAAATAAAAATGAGGTATTTTTTAGTTAGCTTCGTTTATTTAAGAAGTCTTGAAAAGACTGCTTGTAGCTATCCCCTATGGGAATGTAGGTGTTACCGAAAACAATACGATTATGCTCGATAATCCTAATTTTTTCTTTCTGAACGATATACGAACGATGCACTCGTATAAAACGGTCTGATGGCAGCATGTCTTCCATAGCTTTCATGCTCATTAGTGACATTACTGGCCTCGTGGCATTTTCTTCGTAAATTTTCACATAATCCTTCAATCCTTCCACATAAAGGATGTTTTTCAACTCAATCTGGATGAGTTTATAATCGCTTTTGACGAAGATGCTCTGTATCTCTTCCTCCTTTTTGGTCTTTTCTGGTTGCTTACTTTGCTCAACCAATTTAAACCATTCCTGTGCCTTGTTGGCCGCTTGCAGGAAGTCGGGGTAGGAGATAGGCTTGAGTAGATAGTCGAGAGCGTTTACCTTGTAGCCATCCAAGGCATATTGGTTGAAGGCAGTGGTAAATATCACACGTGTTTGGGCAGGTATCATACGGGAGTAATCCAAGCCATTCAGTTCCGGCATCTGGATATCCAGAAAGACCAAGTCAACAGGATGGTAGTGCATCTCCTGCATGGCTTGCACAGCGCTGCTATAGGCCCCCACCAGTTCAAGAAAAGGAGTCTTCTTTACATAACTTGCCATCAGTCCCAAAGCCAACGGTTCGTCATCTACCACTGCACAACGTATCACTGCCATAAATATAAATAAGGTGTTATCTTGTATTTATCTCCAGCGAAGAAGAATATTCTTTGCCATCGTTGCTCAAACCGTAGTTCCATGTATATTTACCTGGATAGGTAAGGTCCAAGCGTTTTTGTACCTGCTCCAAGCCAATGCCGCTGCCACTCTTGTCGTAGCCCACCTTACGGTGGTTGCTGTTCTGGATAAGACAACGCACCATACCTTGTACCTCACTGAAGCGGATCTTGATATAGCTGGGCTCAGTAGGCGAAATGCCATGCTTGAAAGCATTCTCTACCAACGAGATGAAGATAAGTGGAGCTATAGGTGTGTTACTATCCGCGTTGAGGTCGTAGGTGGTTTCCACCGTTACATTGGAACTAAGGCGAATGCGCATCAATTCAATATAACTTTGGATGAACTCCATCTCTTTGCCTAAGGTCGTAAACTGATCTTTGTTTTCGTAGAGCACATGACGCAACAGCTTGCTCAGTTCCTGCACCGACTCCTGTGCCTTGTCGGCATCAAAGGCAATCAACGCATAAATATTATTCAAGGTGTTGAGCAAGAAATGAGGGTTCAGCTGACTGCGTAGGTTCTGTAATTCAGCAGCTGTCAGCGCTTTCTCAGCTTCGTTACGAGATCTCTCCATCAACTGCCATTGTTCACTCACTTTAATAATAGTGGCAACAGTAGCCGTTATTACCAAAGGGAACATATCACGCACAATTTCCACCCACAAAGGAGGACGGAAATCAAAACGGGCTTGTTGGGCTGCATCAGCTGCCTCAGGAAAGCGCTGTAAGAACCAATAGTACATAACTTCACCCCAGATGTGGAAGCAGAGAGAGAACCCCAGGATAAAAGCAAAGTTAAAGAGGAAAAACCATGGGGCACGGTGCTTCAGTAGGTATTTAGGTACTAACCACAGATAGTTGATATAAAACACCAACATCCAGATACCCAGCCAGAAGCCACCATACAGAAAGTAGCTGGTTAGGGTAACATCAAATCCTCCACGTAATAACATAAGGTATGGGAACATCATGATGATGCCCCATACCACAATATGTGTAATCGTCTTTCTATTTTTGATCTTTATCTCTGGCATTGTGCAAATATACGAACTATTATTCGTATCTCAAAGCCTCGATCGGGTCTAAGTTCGCAGCTTTCTTTGCTGGATACCAGCCGAAGAACATGCCAATCAGTACACAGACACCAAAAGCCAACATTACTGAACTGGTGGTGATGGATACTGATACCTGATCAGAGAACAACTCTACCAAGGCGCCTAAGCCATAGCCGCATAAGATGCCTATCAATCCACCGGTAAGGCAAATCAGCACGGCTTCTATCAAGAACTGACTCAAGATGTCAATACCACGAGCACCCACAGACATACGCAAGCCAATTTCCTTGGTACGCTCGGTTACAGATACATACATGATGTTCATAATACCGATGCCACCTACTACCAGTGAGATACCTGCGATAGCAGCCAAGAGCAAGGTCATCATACCCGTTACAGAAGAAATGGTACTCATGATTTCCTCCATAGAACTCAGGGTGAAGTTGTTCTCATCACCATCCTTCAGACGGTGGTTGCGACGCAATACTTCCTCGATCTCGTTCATGGCCAACTGAGTGTCGTCTTCTGAGGTAGCACTACACTGGATGCCGCTCAAGTGGCTTTGTGAGAGCATACGCTTCATCACGGTGCTGAATGGTGCCAACACGATTTCATCCTGGTCCATACCCATAGAGTTGGTGCCTTTGCTCACCAATACACCAACGACTCTGAATGGAATCTGGTTCACACGGATGATTTTGCCAACAGGGTCTTCATCAGGGAAAAGATTATCCACAATAGTCTTACCAATCACACATACCTTAGCAGATGTCTTCACATCTTGCTCTGTGAACATGTCACCTTCCTCCATCTCCAATTGACGGATATTCAGGTAGTCGGTACTACATCCTGTTACAGATGCAGGGTAGTTGTTATTACCTGCCACCAACTGACCAGAGCTGGAAACACTGGGACTAACATAGGTCACATGTGGACATTCGTTACGGATTGACTCATAGTCCTCCATCTTCAAGGTCTGCATTGAACTGGCATCCATACGCTGACCACCACGACGTTCACCACCTGGGTTGATCATAATCATGTTAGAACCCATAGAAGATATCTGGTTGGTGATTTGCTCCTGGGTGCCTGCGCCGAATCCCAACATGGCAATCACTGATGCAATACCGATGATGATACCCAGCATGGTAAGCAGTGAACGGGTCTTATTGTTGTAGATGGCCTTGAGGGCTATCTTGAAAAGATTTACGTAATTCATACTCTTACTGTTTTTAAATATCCTCAGGTATTGGCAGTGAAGCCAATGTCTCAGCAGCATTTAAGATATTGTTATTCACAACGTCATCCTTGATCTTGCCGTCACGCAGGGTAATGGTACGACTGCTATACTGAGCAATTTCAGGGTTGTGTGTCACAAAGATAATGGTACGTCCTTCAGCATGCAGCTTCTGGAAAAGAACCAAAATCTCAAATGAAGTGCGGGTATCCAAGTTACCTGTTGCCTCGTCGGCCAAGATCACGGCTGGGTTGTTCACCAAGGCACGGGCAATGGCCACACGCTGCATCTGACCACCAGACATCTGGTTTGACTTGTGCTCCAGACGGTCGCCCAAGCCCACCGCCTTCAGTGCTTCAACAGCACGACGGCGTCTTTCTGTGGCAGATACCTCAGCATTATACATCAGCGGCAGCTCTACGTTCTCTACTGCGGTTGTCTTGGCAAGCAGGTTGTAGTTCTGGAACACAAACCCAATCTTGCGGTTGCGCAGGATGGCACGTTGGCTTCTTGACATCGTCCTTACGGGCACTCCGTCAAGGATGTATTCACCACTGGTAGGGGTGTCGAGGCAACCCAGTGTGTTCAGTAAGGTTGACTTACCTGAACCTGACGTACCCATGATGGTCACAAACTCACCCTCGTTGATGGTGAAGCTCACGCCTCGCAAGGCCTTCACCACTTCATCACCTACGATGAATTTGCGCTTAACGTTTTGTAATTCTATAACTGGTTTAGCCATAACTCTCAACTTTAAACTCTTAACTCTAAATTCTCTTACATTGGACCGCCAGGGCCACCACCGCCAGGACCGCCGCCACCAGGAGCGCCGCCACCAGGAGCGCCACCGCCCATACCAGGCATTCTCTCCATCATGCTGTTCTCACGTGTGGTAGAGGTAGCTGCAGTTACTACTTCAGTACCTTCGCTAATGCCTTCCACCTCAGTCATGCTGTTGCCAGTCAGACCTACGGTCACTTCATGTGCAGTATATACAGTACCTTCCTTGGTCCACACCTTATGAGGCGACTTCACGTCATTGATTTGTGTAGCACCTGTCTCAGGAGTTGGGAAGAAGCGCAGAGCGCGACTTGGTACCAATATCACGTTGTTTCTTTCTTGTTTGTAGATGGTTACGTTAGCCGTCAATCTTGGCTTAAGCTTCAGGTCCTGATTAGGAGCGTTGATCACCACCTCGTAGGTAACCACAGAGCTTGAGGTCGTTTCGCTGCTTTCGCCCAAGCGAACCTGTACGACAGTACCCTCGAAAGTCTCGTCTGGATAAGCGTCAACGGTGAAAGTAGCACGCTGGCCTTCCTCGATACCACCTATATCAGCTTCGTCAACGTCAGCAATCACACGCATCTGGGTCAAGTCGGCTGCAATGTTAAACAGGGTAGGCGTGTTGAAACCAGAAGTCACAGTCTGACCTTCTTCCACAGCCTTGTTAATCACCACACCATCAATAGGAGAGTAGATGGTGGCATAAGAAAGGTTACGCTGAGCCTTTGCCAAGTTAGCCTTGCTCTGTTCGTACTGAGCCTTAGCACTCATGTAGCTATATTCGCTCTGCTCAAAATCAGTGTCACTGATAAGCTGCTTCTCGTGCAATGCCTTGTTACGGTTGTAGGTCTTCTCCTGGTATTCGAAGTTAGCCTTCTGACCGTTATAGTTAGCTTGCTGTGAGTTCAGGTCACTCATCAAAGTCACCTTATCAATCTCGGCAATCAGCTCACCTTTCTTTACTACTGAGTTGTAATCTACATAGATGCGATCAATGATACCTGTCACCTGTGCACCCACCTCCACCTGAGTAACAGGCTCGATGGTACCTGTTGCGGTGATAGACTCTGATACATTACCTCTGATAGCTGGGGCGGTCATCACATTGACACTCTGTTTCTTATTACCAGAACCGCCAAACAACCAGAAACCAATCACGAGCAATGCCACTACGGCAACTGCTGCCCAAATAATAGTCTTCTTTTTCATATTGTTAGTTTTTTTATTATTTTCATCCAATTACAATACTCTCGCCACCATAGAACCTCAGCAGTTGCTGGTTCATGATAGCCATATACTTAGCCTGCAGCAATGAGTTCTGTGCACTCAGCAGGTTTGTCTGCTCTTTCAACAGTTCCACTGTATTTTTCATACCCAGGTTAAACTGCTCCTGTACCAGGTCAAAACTGGTCTGTGCACTGCTCAGCTGGTCTTTAGCTGCGATATATTGTTGTTGTGCTGTGTTGGCATCGAGCCACAAACCTTCGATGTTGCTATACAAAGTCTTCTGTTGGCTCTGCAAAGACAGCTCAGAGTTCTGCTTCTGGATGCGAGCCTTCTGTATCTGACTCTTGGTTTGACGCTTGTCGTAGATAGGAATGCTTACGCTTACGCCGATAGAGTTACTCCAGTTGTCGCTCAACTGAGTGCCGAAGCCCTTGCCAGAACCGTTCATGTTGTTACTGTTGATGTTGCCCGTCATGCTAATGGTTGGCAGGTAACCAGCCTTAGCTACCTTGATATTCAGGTCAGCAGCTTCCACATCCAGCTTGCTTGCCTGAATCTCAGGACGCATAGCCAATGCAGCATTATAAACATCAGTCTTTGATGGCAGAGGAATCAGTACATCGTCATCGCTCAGTTCTGGTAAGAAAAGATTCATCTCTTCCTCACCATCGATTTCCAACAACTGCTTCAGCTGGAGCTTGTAGTTCTGGAGCTGAGCTTGTGAGTTCACCAGCTGATACTTGTCCTGACTTACCTGAGAAGCCAGCTGAGCATAGTCAGCTTTTGATGAACTACCAGCCTCGAACAACTGCTTGCCACGAGCTGCGTTCGCCTCGCTAACGGCCAAGTTAGCCTCATTAACTTGAATAGATTCGGCAGCATACAGAATCTGGATATAAATCTGAGTAATCTGCTGGATGATGTTGTTCTCGCTCTGCGCCACATCCAGGTCAGCTGCCTCGCTGTTCAGCTTCTGCTGCTTCAGCGTGTTTATTCTTTTCCCATTGAAAACTGTCCAGTTTGCGTTAATTCCGTAGTTGCCGTTGTAAGAAGTCTTATTGTTTGAAGTTTTCACCTCAGAACCCATCACCATCATAGTGGTGCTGGCATTCGGACGATAGCTCACGTTCTGACTAACACTTGCCGAAACACTAGGCAGGAAGTCAGCCTTAGCATTCTTAACGTCGATTTCTGCGCTCACAGCCTGCAGACGGTTCTGCTGGATGGTGATGTTCTGTTGCAAGGCATAATCGATGCAATCCTGCAGAGTCCACTGATCGGGCTGTACGGATACCACTCTCGTTGTGTCTGTTGACCATGCTTCCTGGCGTGGAGCAATGCCTTCCTGAGCAAACAAGTTGGCCATGCAAACCATGCTAAGAATTGTCATTCCAAAAAATCTTTTCGTTTTCATATCTCTGAAATTGTTTATTTTCAATTTTTCTTGCTGCAAAGGTAGGGGGTGCTGCATTGTCTTGCAACACAAATCGACAAACAGGCTTTTTTTATCGACAAATAGCCACCATTAATAACCATGATGCTTCTT
>CAMJNN010000063.1 GCA_946407325.1 uncultured Prevotellaceae bacterium
TAAGTTTTCTGAAATAAGTTGGTTTTGTAACTCATTTTGGTTCAGGAACAACTGAGGGTTATAAAAAGCATCTATTTCTGTCTGTTTCAAATCTTTATAGTCTAATGACAAAGCCATTTCTGATAACAAATCAAGCATATACGAGTTATTTGTTTCAAAATGTGGTGACTTATTGTTGAGACTATCATAATACTCCTTCCATGCTTGACGAACCCTTTTGTTTTCTTGAAATACAACATCAATAATATTTATGAGTTTACCCAATCTCTAGTAATCGGATTTGCTTTACGATTTGCCATTAATGTCAAGAACACCCTCAATTGGGCATCTTTCTTTGCCTTACGGTCTTGGTATTTGATTCCAAAAAACCATACAATAATAGGCACGACTGCTACAGCAACTACTTGTGCTATGGCTAAAATGAGATTTGTATCCATAGTTCTCAAATCATTTAATTAATTTCTCTGTTAACTGCTTATCGGCACATCGCTACACCAGCCGTGGCCCAGATCCCAATGCTCGTCATACACAAACTCGAAATACGGTAGCGAGAACTCTGTCTCAAGCAACTCAGTGTCAATATCCATTCGGATTATTCTTCTGCCAATTCCAGCTATCACGGCACATCTCTTCAATGCCATATTGTGCCTTCCAGCCAAGCTCTGCCTCTGCCTTTGCAGGATTGCAGTAACAGGTGGCGATGTCGCCCGGACGGCGTGGCTTGATAGAATATGGCACCTTCACGCCATTGACTTTCTCAAAGGCCTTCACCACATCCAACACACTATAGCCATGACCGGTGCCAAGGTTGTAGATGGCCAGGCCACAATGCTTCGCGATGGCTTTCAGCGCAGCTACATGGCCTGAGGCTAAGTCGCATACATGGATGTAGTCACGAACGCCAGTGCCATCGGGGGTGTCATAGTCATTGCCAAAGACACCCAACTCCTTGCGAATGCCCACCGCTGTCTGGGTAATATAGGGCATCAGGTTGTTGGGGATGCCATTGGGGTTCTCACCAATCATACCGCTCTGGTGGGCGCCAATAGGATTGAAATAGCGGAGCAGTACCACATTCCACGCGGGGTCGGCTTTCTGCACATCCATCAGCACCTCTTCCAACATGCTCTTGGTCTGACCATAAGGGTTGGTGCAATGACCTTTCGGGCAATCTTCCGTGATGGGAATGATGGCTGGATCGCCATATACCGTAGCTGAGCTGCTGAAGATAATATTCTTGCAATCATGCTGGCGCATCACATCCAACAGGATGAACGTGCCGGTCATGTTGTTATGATAATACTCCAGAGGCTTTGACACAGATTCTCCCACAGCTTTCAATCCTGCAAAGTGGATAACGGCATCAAACTTATTCTCGTCAAAGACCTTTGAGAGTGCATCCTTATCACGCACATCCACCTTGTAGAAAGGGATTTCCTTCCCAATAATCTTTGCCACACGTCGCAAAGACTCAGGATTACTATTCACCAGGTTGTCCACCACAACCACGCTGTGGCCAGCCTTATCAAGCTCAATGATTGTATGGCTACCGATATAACCGGCGCCACCAGTAAGAAGTATGTTCATAAAAATGTGCTTATTTCAGCATTAACAGATAGCACTCTTAATGGTTTCTACGATGTACTTCACGTCGTCATCAGAAACACATGGGCCAGAAGGTAAACACATGCCCATTTTAAAGATAGATTCAGAAATGCCATTAACGTATGCAGGAGCATACTTATACACTGGCTGCTTATGCATAGGCTTCCATGTAGGACGCACCTCAATGCCAGCTTTGTCCAGGTAAATACGCAAAGCCTCCACATTGTCATTGGGCTGACAGTCAGTAACAGCAGAGCTGGCTCTGTGAATCACACCAGCAGCACCACCTACTACACCATTGACGATGGTCTTGTAGGCATTCTCCTGACCTTTAATTCTCAGTTCAGGATCAATGGTTATCGTGCATAGCCAATAGTTGGAGTCATACTCACCAGTGTTAGGCTGTGAATGAACGGTGATACCCTTTACATTATCCAGCAATTCCTCGTATAACCACTGCACATATTTATGATGTTTAATATGATCATCCACCACCGTCATCTGGCCACGGCCAATGCCTGCACAGATATTGCTCATGCGGTAGTTATAGCCAATCTTCTCATGCTGGTAGTAAGGATAGCTTTCGCGGTACTGAGTGGCATACATCATCACCTCACGCCATTCGTCCTCGCTAGAAGTAATCAGTGCGCCGCCACCAGAGGTGGTTATCATCTTGTTACCGTTGAAGGATAGGATGCCATACTTACCAAAGGTGCCTAGCATCTGACCATTGTACCTTGAGCCCAAACCCTCTGCAGAATCCTCTATGACTGGAATGCCATAGCGGTTGGCAATCTCCATGATACGGTCAACCTGATAGGGCATGCCATATAATGTTACCGGCATAATGGCCTTAGGTTTCTTACCCGTCTTGGCAATACGGTCTTTGATGGCTGCCTCCAGCAAATCAGGATCCATATTCCAGGTATCTGCCTCGGAATCCACAAATACAGGAGTGGCACCCAGATAGGTGACAGGATGTGAGGAAGCACAGAAAGTAAAGCTCTGAACGATTACTTCATCACCAGGGCCTACTCCACTAACTATCAAGGATAAATGTACAGCAGCCGTACCGGACGACAAAGCCACCACCTTCTTGTTTTGACCAACAAAGGCATCCAGGTCTTTCTCAAAGCCATCCACATTCGGTCCCAATGGCACCACCCAATTAGTATCAAAAGCTTCCTTGATATACTCCTGTTCTTTGCCGCTCATGTGAGCCAAACACAGAAGGATCCTTTTATTGTTTTGCATCTTCATTTTGATTTTCGCTTGCAAAAATAGTTATTATATAGCATATAATTGCAGATTTTTCCAATTATTTTTCATTATTCCAAGGATTATTATTTACCCCCCCTCAAAAATATCATCATTTTCGAGAGGTTCCCAGGCTCCGTCTTTAGCCGACAGCAGGACGGTTCCAGACTCCAACGACTTCAATGTATGCCATTGCCCAGGCTCTACAATCAACAACGTCCCTACAGGCACCATATCGACGACTTCAACAACCCCGAAGCTCTCTGGATCAGGGGTACCATCTTCTAAAGTCCTCGTATAGTCATACAAATACTCCTCAAAATGCCCACGGATGCAGACCATCGTCTCAGAGGTATTCTTGTGCCTATGGATAGGAATGACAGTCCCTGGCTCGATAGCATTCAGCATGCGCTGCGACTGATCTTCTTCGCTATCACGCAGGTCTAAATGATATCGCAGCCTGGGATCCACCTTGGCTTTCTCGGTCAACTCGTCAAGAACATCTAACGTAATCTTTATATCGGTTAAAGTTGAGATTAAGCAAAATCTTGGTGTATCGAAATCTTTGTAAAAGTCTAGATCTCAATCAATTACAGGGTGAGGATATTTTTGTAAGCCATTAAAAACAATCCCCACATATTTCTAATAAAGTGTTTATCTTCCATAAATGGAGATAATATAGTGCAAAGATACTGACTATTCCCGATAAAAACAAATGAATATAATAAAAAAAACAAACCCACCCTCCCACTTACCTCAAACTCAATTAAATCTGCATACCGTCACCACCATCGCCGTCATTGCCTCCGGTGTTGCCTCCATCACCTGTACCAGAGCCGCTACCCGAGCCTCCTGATGCTGGTGTTGGCTCTGCTACACTACCGATAACATGGTTGGAAAGAGGCTTCAGATAAACAACATGGGTATTGATACCACCATAGCTGTTCGCACTCACCTTCATGGCATTATTGCCCTGATAGTTAGCCAACACCGTAGAATCTACATACAGATGCTGCGTACTTACCTTCAAGCCGCCAGTACCGTCCTCACGACTGTGCACCCATACAGCAGCGCCATCGGTAATCGCCTGACTCATACCCAACTTACCTTCCACCGAAGTGAAGCCCAGTGCAGATGCTACTTCCAGCAGCAAGGTGCTGTCGGCTGGACTCAGGATCACCTTATAGCCAAAAATCTTGGCACGAGGGATATTGGTCACACTGTCCACTGTCTGCTGTCCGTAGAAGAATGTCAGCTGGTCACCAGCCTCATAGTCATCATTGTTAGCGATCACCGCATTGGCGAGGTCTCCCACGGTGGTAGTGGCACCTATCACCAATGAACCCAGGTTGATATCAGTAACCAGAATGTTATTGCCATTCTTGGTCATCGCAATCGAAGGCAGTGTGCCACGGGTAATCTGGTACGGTGCCAACACACTACCACCATTCAGTCGTACTTTCTTGGGTACATACACCTTCACCACATTCGTATTGGCTTGGACAAATGCGTTGTACTCGTTCATCTTGCCGTTCAAGCCCTCAAAGCCTTTCTTCAGTGTCTGGTTAAACTGGCGATACATGGCCGAGATATTACCCCACTGCGTACGAATTTGCATCTGTGCCTCACTGCGTCGAGGTACGCTCGCCTTGGCGGGTGCCTCATACGCTACTGTTCCATACCTGGTCTGCTTGAAAATCAGCTGACCTACCTTGCCACTTAACTGAGTGGCTACACCTGTTACTTTTGCCATAAATTAAATCTCCTTAAAAACAAATCTTTAAACGTTAAACATTATACCTACACTTTAAGTCTGACGATGACAATCAGCATGCTTAGTACAATCATCATCGCCAGTAACCATTTTAATACTGAAACCAAAGAAGAAGACCGATTTTCCTCTCGATCTGCAAATCGTGCATTCTGTGTCCGGATCGAATCGTTCCGCTCGATATAGATGGAATCAACCACTACCCTTGCCTCTTCTTTCTTACTCCTCACATCGGCCATTGAGCGAACGCGTTCGCGATCCATTATCGTTGTCATCCGGATGGTGTCACCAGCCTCATTCTCCCTGATTGTTATCGTTTTCGTTACCATCAAGGTGTCATGTACCGCCACCATCACCTGTTCGTGCACCGTGTCCCTTGTCTCAAGTAATGTCAGACTTCTCACATCAGACCTCACACTTCGTTGTGTTCCGCATCCCATCATACACAGGACACATGTCCCTGTGAGGGCAGCGGTCAATACGCTGTATCGCATCACGCAACTCTTTTACCTCTTGACGAAGCTCCCTTACTTCTCGCTGCAAGGGCTCAGCGATATAGGCGCGAAACTCCGTCACATATTCCTTACTCAGTTCCATGTCCTTCTGCCTGTTATCAGCTTTCAGACCTTCTACTTCCTGTCTGTGCTTCTTTCTGTCTATCACCCACCCGCATCCGCCCAGTAAAGTGATAAAACCCAAAACCATACTAGTTAAATCTACCCCATAATTCCTTAATTTTTAGTTCCATAAACTCCTCACATTGCGGGCTCTGAGCCGCTACCTTCGTAAATCCATTGGTCCGTCATTCTCGGCAACTTTTGCCTCCGGTTCCCACCGTTTCTCTTCCAACTCACATGAATAAAGTTGGGGTAATAAATCAACTGGTCATACTTCCCCTGCTCCTCTATTACTTTTCCTAAATCCTTGACCGTGAACCCAGAACCTTGAACCGGAGCGATGTCCGCCGCTTCACCTTTCAGGTGCTGGCTATTCGCCACGCCCCCCACCTCCCGATTATGCTTCGGGCATCGGTACCCACTAATCACCACGATAGGCCCTAACCGCTCACGCGCCGGATCTAACACATTGTCCACCAGCGCTTCTATGTTCTGCACTGCCTCAGGAGGCATCCTGCACCGCCCGCAGCGACACATGAACTCATTCAACTTAAAAAACTTCATATCACCCTATATTTACCTTTGCTTCCAGGCATAAAAATGGCTCCCGCACTGCGAGAGCCACCCTCGTGTCCTAATAACGGAAGCCCGTTACTACATTAATCTTTCCCCTGCTCCTCTATGAAACTTTTCATTTCCTTCAGGTACTCATCTAAGGAAATGCCCCATGTCTCTTGAAATTCGGTCGGAGTAACATCGTTCGCTTCCAGTACACTGATTAAATCTAACAAGTTCATAATTAAATAATCTTTTAAAATGAATTAATCTTATACTTATTTTGTCTTACTTTATCTATCATCTTCGTTTCCAGTGCTCGCACTTCCACGATGGTCATCTTCAATCGCTTCGAAATGGCCCTTCGATCGTTCAGTTCTCTCACCAGATGAAGGAACTTCAGTAACTCTGGGTCATCCTTTAATCGCATTTCAGCCTGCTCATAAGCAATAGCCTTCAAATCCTCGTCAATTTCTTCTTCAGCCATCATAAGGTCCAGTTCACGCTGAACATTTTCATCTTGGCTGGCCGACAAGAACTCAGGCTCTTTTTGCGTAATCCAGTCCCTCGCGATATGATGTATCTCACTGTTGGCTATTCTGATTAGCTGCGTCTGCAGACTCAGACTATCTTTCCATTTCCAACTACCTGACGCCCACTTAATATAGGCTCGTCTGGCGATAACCTTCACGGGGATATCACCCAGGTTCGCTTCCGAAAAAGGGCCGTTATCCGTCCTCCCTCTCAGCTCTTTGGTTATCCACTTGCCCAGTACTTCAAGCGCAGTCATCAGTTCTTTTTGAGGAACATCAGCAGGGCGCCTCGCCTGTTTCTTTTGTAAGTTGGTATTACCCATCTTGAAATAATTTTAAAATTAAAAATAGTTTTATTCGGGCAATGATTACGAACTTCGTTCGACTTTCATCGCCTCTATCTATAATTTAAAGCCATTTATTTGCCCCGCCTCATTTTCAGGCAGTTACAAACACTACCTTTTCCGATTCTCGGCCTGCTGAGCAAGCTAAAAGGGCAAAAAAAAGAGCGAACACCAGATCTTCTGATATTCGCTCTTTTCTTCATACGTTCAACATCAATCACCTTTCTGCTCGCATGGGATTGTTCAGGAAGTCCTCATACGCCAGACGGATGCCATCTTCCAACTCGGTCTTGTAGGTCCATCCAAGGGCGGTAGCTTTGCTTACATCCAACAACTTACGAGGGGTGCCGTTAGGACGGGTGGT
>CAMJNN010000064.1 GCA_946407325.1 uncultured Prevotellaceae bacterium
TATCGTTACCTCGATATGGTGAATCAGTTTACGTTGCCTTTCATCGATGATGCCTCTATAGAAAACTGTTTACACTGCCTAGGCGTTTGTTGCTACCTAATGCTTCCGCCAGAGCAGGTAGCCGAACGTATGGCACACTTGGAACCAGTAGCCATGCGATTGGAGGTAAAGGAGGGCAAGAACAACTGTCTGCTGATCAATGATAGTTACAATTCTGACCTAAGGTCACTTGAACTGGCACTGGATTTCCAGTATCGCCGTTCACAAGACAAACAGCTGAAGCGTACTTTGATATTGAGTGATATATTGGAAACTGGTCAAAAGGCTCGCATCCTTTACCGTCAGGTGGCGCAACTGCTCAGCAGCAAGGGCATACAACGTATCATTGGTGTGGGAGAGGAAATATCATCTTGTGCTGATGAGTTTTCAATCGAAAGTGCATTCTTTACTACTACCAACGATTTGTTGGATGCCATTAACCAGCACAAGTTGATAATAGATCAAGAGATTATCCTGATCAAGGGCGCCCGTAAGTTTGGTTTCGACGAATTGACGGAAGTTATTGAGAAGAAGGTACATGAAACCATCTTAGAGGTCAATCTGGGTGCTTTGGTGGAGAATTTCAACTATTATCGAAGTTTGCTGAAGCCCACTACCAAGATGGTGTGTATGGTAAAGGCATCAGCCTACGGTGCAGGATCCATCGAAGTGGCCCGTACCTTGCAGGATCATCGTGTGGATTATTTGGCGGTGGCTGTGGCTGATGAGGGAGTGGAACTGCGTAAGGCAGGCATTCATGCCAATATCCTCATTATGAATCCGGAGATGACAGCTTTTAAGACCATGTTCGACTATAAGCTGGAACCTGAAGTATATAGCTTCCATTGGTTGGAAGCTTTGATTGATGCTGCCGAGAAAGAGGGTATTACCAACTTCCCGATTCATATAAAATTGGATACAGGCATGCATCGACTGGGTTTTGACCCTTCCGATATGCCTGCATTGATAGATCGTCTGAAGAAACAGAATGCCTTGATTGTCCGTTCGGTATTCTCCCATTTCGTAGGTAGTGACTCAGAGCAGTTTGATGCTTTTACTTGTCGTCAGATGAATATATTCCTCAAGGCATCAAATGAGTTGCAGGCTGCTTTCTCTCATAAGATATTGCGACATATCTGCAACTCTGCAGGCATCGAGCGATTCCCCAGCATCCAGTTGGATATGGTGCGTTTGGGCTTGGGCTTGTATGGCATCAATCCTATCACCAATGCCGTGATGCACAATGTGTGTACCCTTAAAACCACCATCTTACAGACACATGATGTGCCAGCTGATGAGACAGTGGGCTATAGCCGCAAGGGACATCTCAGCCGACCGTCACGTATTGCCGCCATACCTATCGGTTATGCCGATGGCTTGAACCGTCACTTGGGCAACGGCCACTGTTACTGTCTGGTCAATGGCAAGAAAGCTCCCTACGTGGGCAATATCTGCATGGATGTATGTATGATTGATGTTACCGATATCGATTGTAAGGAAGGTGATAAGGTGGAGATCTTTGGAGATCATCTGCCTGTAACCGTACTGAGCGATGCGCTGGATACCATCCCTTATGAGGTACTTACCAGCGTGAGCAACCGTGTAAAACGAATATATTTCCAAAATTAAGAATATTATTAACAATTTAAAAACAATAGAATTATGGAAAATTTACTGTTAATGTTTATGCCTTCGGGCTCAGAGTGGATCATTATCGCATTGATCATCCTGTTGTTGTTTGGTGGCAAGAAGATTCCAGAACTCATGAAGGGTCTTGGTAAGGGCGTTAAGAGCTTCAAGGACGGTGTCAATGAGGCTAAGAGTGAAATCAACGACGCTACCAAGGAACTGGAAGACAAGGAAACCAAGAAAGATTAATTTTCATTGTTTAATTGAGTTGGTCGTTGAATTTACTATGTCCGCATGGTAATTGTCAATTATCAATTGTCAATTGTCAATTAAAAAAAGATGGAAGACAGAGAATTGACGTTTTGGGAACACCTTGATGTGTTACGATGGGCATTGGTCCGTATTGTGGTATTGTGGTTTTTGCTGGCGATAGGTTTTTTTATCGCCATGCCCTACATTTTCGACCCTGTCATCATGGGACCGTGCCACGACAACTTTGTCTTCTATGGTTTCTTACGAAAGATAGGTGAGATGTTCAATCTGACGGGTGACTTCTTTACCCAGCGGTTTGACATCAAACTGCAGAACATCAACTTAGCTGCACCTTTCTTTGTGCATCTCACCACATCATTCGTACTTTCCATCGTTATCCTGGTTCCCTACATCTTCTGGGAAATCTGGCTCTTTATCCGTCCTGCTCTCTATCCCAATGAAGCTGCTGGCGTACGAAAGGCTTTGCTCTTGGGTAACGTCATGTTCTATGTCGGTATGGCTGTGGGCTATTTCATGGTCTATCCGCTGGCTTTGCGCTTCCTCTCTACCTACGATTTGAGTGACAACATTGACACGCTCATTTCGCTAAACTCCTACATCGACAATTTCATGATGCTGATACTGGCCATGGGTATTGCTTTCGAGTTGCCTTTGGTAACGTGGTTGCTTTCGCTCTTTGGCTTGCTGACACGCAGTACCTTGCGAGAGTATCGCCGTCATGCTATCGTTGTGATTGTCATCGCAGCAGCTATCATTACCCCTACGGGTGATCCGTTCACGTTGACGGCTGTGGCCTTGCCTCTTTATGCGCTCTACGAACTGAGTATCTTTATGATTAAAGAAAGTAAGGATGATGATGAAGAAGAGGAAGAAACTGTTAACAGTAAGGCTGCTGGTAATAAGCCTGATGGTCCGAATCCTGCTTTGGAAAAGAAACCTGATGGTGGTGGCGACCCTGATGCGCCAGCTGCTGAGGCCAAAGAGATAAAGCCAGAGGATAAGGATATCCATGAGACATTACGTCTCCAGCGCGAAGCGGCAGAACAGGCGAAGGTGGAAGCTAAGAACAAGGCCCTGCAAGAACGTTTAGACAAAGCAGCTGCTGCTGGTGTGGCTGGTGCAACAGCTGAAACGGCGGAAGCCGCTGATGGTACTGTCAAGGAACTAACGGCCAATACCGAACCATCAGTTAAGGATGCTTTGGCTGAAGCTGCTACGACAACGGCCAAGAAGACCAGAATCGTCAAGAAACGCGAACCTCGCATGGTGATTGTCAATGATGAGATTTTCTGGGAGGAGGGACCTGAAATAGAGGTAGAGGAGGAGATTCCTGAATCTGAGGAAACCGATCAGGCAACAGAACAAAAGGCCGCCGACAACACCCCAACTGCTGCTGTAGATTCTCCTACAGAAGCTGTTTCTGAGGAAGCTACTACTGATGTTCTTGCTGAGACGCCTACTGAAGCCCCAACAGATGTTCCTGCTGAGATGCCCGCCGATGCTGCTCCAAAGAAAGCACCTGTGGCTGAATCCTCTTTGGAGAGCCCCTATATGGACGAAACCGTCAACCAGCCTGAGGCGTTGCAAACACCTTACTACGATGATCCAGAGGCGATGCCTGACCTCAGCAAATACTATGCCGAAATACACCAGGAAATGGCGGAGGAAGAGACTGCAGAAGCCGTTCAATCTTCAGTAGAAGCACTGTCAGAGGCTATCCCTGCTGCTCCAACGACACCAGTCAGTCCGTCGGCCAACGACATCGTCGAGCAAGCCCGTATGGCGGCAGAGAATGCACGTAAGGCAGCTGAGCAAGCCGTCAAAGCTGCGCAGGAAGCTGCTCGTATCGCTGAAGAAACAGCTAAAGCTGCCGAGGAAGCAGCCAAAGCGGCCGCTGAAGAAGCAGCCAAAGCCGCTGCTAAGTCTGCCATAGATGTCAGTGGCATCCGTTATGACTACGGCAGATTCAACAGTTAAACGCTTGAGGGTTACTTTTCTGCACAAAGATGAACAATTCCTTTATGTGCAGACAGAAGAGCCGAAGCGTGAAGCACCCTTGAAGGTGCGCTATGGTGTGGTGGATGTCAATGCTGAGTTTAATGATACAGTCGCACTGCTGTGGCCACAAGCGCAACTCAACCTGCTGGATGTCAGCATTGATGAGACGGGTGTCCTCATTCCTCAATTTATCGTATTAGAGCCCGACTATCTGTTGGATGCGAGTTTGTTAGCTGAATGCTACAAGAACTATGGTGCCCATCCTGCCAATTACCTCATGTCTCGTCTCACCCCTTCCGAGAACACCATTCCCCTCATTCTGGGTAACATTGCCAACACTTTTCTCGACGAATGGATCAACGATGATTCTCCTGATTATAAGGAGAGCATGATGAAGGCTTTTCGCCAGCATCCTGTCAGCATCTCTGCCTGTACCACCTTGCAGGATGCCATCAAGGAACGTGAACTGGCCCAAGATTGTCAGAAGCACTTTCGCAACATCCGTCAAACGGTGAGTGTTACCTTCCATGAGCCTGGTTATCAGTTGGACAAGACCGATGCCGTGCTCGAACCTTCTTACATCTGCGAGGCGTTGGGCATACAGGGCCGTCTCGACTATATGCAACGAGACATGCATGCGTTTATAGAGATGAAGTCGGGCAAAGCCGACGAGTTCACGATGCCCGGTCATGTATTGCCTCGCGAGAACAATCTCGTGCAGATGTTGCTCTATCAAGCCATGTTGGAATATACGATGGGCATCGATCATCGTCAGAGCTTGGCCTACCTGCTTTACACACGTTATCCCATGCTCTACCCAGCTCGTCCTTCGTGGACGATGGTACACCGAATCATCAACCTGCGCAACCGCATTGTGGCAAAAGATTATCAGGTACAGGCGCACGATGAGGAAGATTATACAGCTGAGGTACTGGCACAGATCAATCCGCAAACGCTCAACGAACAAAAGCAAAGTAGCAAGCTGTGGATACAGTTCCAAGAACCACAGATTGCTGCCTTCCAGCATAGTCTGCAACAACTCACGGCACTGGAACGCAGTTACTTCTATACCCTTTACAATTTCATTACTCGCGAACTTTATACGGCAAAGACTGCTGGTGCCTCCGACTATGAAGGTCGTAAGGGACAAGCTACCCAGTGGCTCAGCACTTTCCAGGAGAAGCAAGATACCGGTGAGATAGTGGCTGACCTCCACCTCGTTGAAAACCATGCCGACGATACTGCCAATCCCTATTTAATGCTCCGTTCTATAACTGTCAATGGTCACTTTTTGGAGCAGCGAGCGCAGAGTCAAACTTGCTTGGGCTATGCTGAGTCACGACAAAATAGGACGATGTCAATCGTCAATTTTCGGGAGGGTGATGCCATAGTCCTCTACCGTCGAGACACCCCCGATGCCAACGTTACGAATCAAATGTTGTTCAAGGGCTCAATTGAAGAGATCAACCCAGATGGTACCTGGAAGATAATGCTCCGTCAACCCCAAAGAAATCATAAAGTATTGCCACCAGATAGCCTCTATGCCTTCGAACATGATTTCATGGATACCACCTTCCGCTCCATGTACCAAGGCTTGGCCTTGTTCCTGCAAGCCTCGCAACAACGTCGTGACTTGCTGTTAGGGCAACGCCCGCCTAAGCATGATGCTCGCTACGACAAAGCCATTACAGAGGCAAAGGATGATTTCCAACGCATCACCCAGAAGGCATTGGCAGCGAGGGATTACTTCCTCTTGGTAGGTCCTCCGGGTACAGGCAAGACATCTATGGCACTTCGTAGCATGGTAGATGCCTTCCATCGGCGAGGCAAGCAGATACTGCTATTGAGCTATACCAATCGGGCAGTGGATGAGATTTGCAAGATGTTGGACAAGCTCAGCGTCGATTATCTACGCATCGGCACATCTGCTGCTTGTGCTGAGCCCTATCGTCCACATTTGCTCGAGCAACGGGTTACGGCCTGTACCAACCGTCGTGAGGTCGTTCGATTGTTGGAGAGTTGCAGTATTTTCGTTGGCACAACATCTACGCTCTCTGCCCGTACTTCCTTGTTCAATATCAAACATTTTGATGTTGCCCTGATTGATGAGGCTACCCAGATACTCGAGCCACAGCTCTTGGGCTTGCTCTGCATCAAGGATGGTAAAGGACACGATGCCATTGACAAGTTTATCCTCATAGGCGACCACAAACAATTGCCAGCAGTGGTGCTACAACCAGCATCTGCCTCTGAAGTCAAGAGCCCTCTGCTGCGTGCCATTGGTCTCACCAACCTCAAAGACTCCCTCTTTGAAAGGCTCTATAGAAAGACAGACGATATGTCTATTGACATGTTGACCAAACAAGGCCGCATGCACCCCGATGTGGCGAGGTTTGCCAACGATGCTTTCTATGAGGGCAAACTTCAACCCGTTGGCTTGCCCCATCAAACAGAAACGATGACACTGCGGACACAGTTCATTCCTTCCAAAGCCGAGCCTACAACAAGTTCCCACAAGATCAACCACAGCGAGGCCGTTATTGCCGCACAGTTGGCAGCTACCATCTATGAACAGACGGAAGATTTTGATGCTCAACATACTTTAGGCATCATCACCCCTTATCGCAGTCAGATAGCCTTGATCAGAAGCGAACTGGCCAAGCTCTCCATCCCTGCGCTGAACGACATCACCATCGATACCGTAGAACGCTATCAGGGAAGCGAGCGCGATGTCATTATCTATAGTTTTTGTGTCAACCGTCCTTGGCAATTAGAGCAGCTCTGCAATCTCACCGAAGACAATGGTCACTTGATAGACCGCAAGCTCAATGTTGCCTTGACACGTGCCCGCAAGCAGCTCTTCCTCACAGGTGTCCCAACGCTCCTGCACCAGCATCCTATCTATCACCGATTGTTGCAGTATTTTGAGACATAGTACAGATTTGCATTAAAAATAGTTACATTATTTGTTCTACATTCTTTTTTCCGTATTTTTGCAAAAGAATACTAAAATATTATCAAGATGAAAAAGTTATTATTTCTTCTCCTCGCTATCTTGCTTTTGTCGTCAACCTTACAGGCACAAGAGCAAAGA
>CAMJNN010000065.1 GCA_946407325.1 uncultured Prevotellaceae bacterium
ATAAATCATTACAACCATGAAACGAATCTTTTATCTGTTATCGATGCTCTGTGTGGCGATAAGCATGCAGGCTCAACAAAGAAACACAGTAACGAGTATCCTTGAGGTGCTGGATGTACAGACGGGCGAGCGCACTGTGTTGCGTGAGTTTACCAATTTGATTGAAGCTCCAAACTGGTCGGTTGACGGCAAGTGGATTATTTATAACAGTGGTGGTTTGATTTATAAGCTGCCTGCTGATGGCAAGGGTGACCCTGCGCTGATCAATACAGAATATGTGGTTCGCTGCAACAACGACCATGTGCTCTCTGCCGACGGTAAGTCAATTGCAGTGAGCTCAAGTCCTTCTCCCAACAGTGGCACATCATTGATTTATACCTTGCCTTTGGAGGGTGGCACGCCTAAGTTGATCACTCCTTGGGGACCCAGTTATCTGCATGGATGGAGTCCTGACGGAAAGACTTTGGCATATTGCGCATTCCGCAGTGTGGCTACAGGTGCCGACATCTATACCATCTCTGTGAATGGTGGCGAAGAGAAACGTCTTACCACCGCTGAGGGCCTGGATGACGGTCCTGAGTACAGTCCTGATGGCAAGCACATCTGGTTCAACAGCGTACGCACAGGTCTAATGCAGGTGTGGCGCATGAATGCTGATGGCTCTGAACAGACCCAGATGACATTTGATGAGACACGCAACGCTTGGTTCCCACATGTATCGCCTGATGGCAAGCAGGTAATCTATATCACTTATCACGTGGGCGACCTCGAGCCTGGACAGCATCTGGCTAACTATAATGTGGAACTGTGGCTGATGCCTGCGGCTGGTGGACAGCCAAAGCGTGTGGCTGAGCTCTTTGGTGGTCAGGGTACCATCAACACGAACTCATGGGCACCTGACAGCAGACATGTAGCTTTCATCAGTTATAGACTGAACGAAAAGAAATAACAACAAATATCCCCGCCAATCGGCGGGGATATTTGTTATTCACCTCTTCTGAATTTCTTGGGGGATACACCCAACTGCGTCTTAACGAACTTACCAAAGAACGAGAGACTGGGGAAACCCATCTCTTCAGAAATCTCCTTGATGGGCTTGTCGGTATATTTCAGTTGGCGTACAATGGCGTGGATGGTGGTCTCGTGAATCAGGGCAAGGGCTGTGCGACCACTCAGCTGTTTCACCACCGCCGACAAGTACTTGGGCGATACATACAGCATATCGGCATATTCCTGCACGGAGCGCACTCGTCCTTCATGCTCAGCCAACAGTTCGAGGAAGTTCCTGAACAAGACATCGCTTTGACTCGACTGCTCACTCTCATCAAAGTCAATGCTTTCCACCTTGTTGGTAAGCGACAGCAACTCGAATATCACGCAATGTAGCAGCGACATCATAATGGCCTGATGGAAAGGTGAGCGCTCGTTATGGATTTTCATATTGGCCAGCTCGTAGTAGTGAGATAGCAGTTCGAGTTCTTTTTCACCTACATCAAGCACAGGATTGTTCAGCAGGAAGTAGAAATTCTTCCAGATGTTTTTGGTCATAAACACCGAACTGTTCAGAGCACGGGTAGCGATGCCGAGAATCTTTACCTCGAAGTTATCAGTGAGCTTCATGTAGTTGGAATAAACCGTGTGCGGCATGCCCAGCAATATCTGGTTGCGCTTCATTTGGTGCCTGGTGCCGTTCATGGTGACCTGTCCCACACCTGACGAGCAGAAAATCACGATAATGGCCTCCACTTCTACAGCCCCCATCTTGATGGTGGGTAGCTTCTCTACATCCTCGATGATGAAGAGGTCGCCGTCGATATAATCAACGTAGTCCTCGTTTTTCAGATATTCTATGCTAATCCTTTTCATAATGATTCTCCTTATAGATAAAGTCGCAAATGTCTTCCCAATTGCTTGCCACGCTTTCCAACAGGGCAAACTGGTTCTTTGCCCTCACCAGATTCTGCTTCTGATAATCCACGTGGTAGTACACATTGCCATTCATGAAATCGGTGAGGAACCTCACGCTCTGCATCAGTGGGAACAGCAGCACAGAGTAGGGCAGCAGTTCTTTCTCGGCGGGGGTTAAGATGTCTTTCATCTCATTCAGATAGCCTTCGGTAAACGACTTAAACACATTCATGTCAAAGATCACATGACTGTATGCCCTGTCGTTCTCGTTGGTAGCGTTGGCCGCTGTGCGCAGAAAGTCGCCATAGTCGGAGGTGATATAGCCTGACATCACCGTGTCGAGGTCGATGAGGCACAGCACATCGCCATTGTCATCAAAGAGCATGTTGCTCAGTTTGGTGTCGAAGTGGCATACACGTTGTGGCATCTCCTTAAAGCGGTCGAAATAAGGCTTGAAATACTGATAGCTCATCATCAGGTCGTCAAACAAATCACCCATGCCTGTCAAGTCGCGGTTGCTGAGAATAGCATCCGTATAGGCTTTCTTCATCTGTCTGATTCTCAAATCGATATCATGGAAATGAGGAATGGTGGGCTTCAGCTTGGTGGGGAATCCTGCCAGCATGCGCTCGAAGCGACCTATTGCTGCACCGCCTTTTACAAACAGGTCGTGACTCATCTTTGGCTGTTCTGCATGAGGAATATACACCATCATGCGCCAATAGGTTTCACCATCGGTATAGTATGTCTTGCCCTCTAACGTAGGGATTAAGGTCAGCACCTTACGGTCGATGTCGCTCTCGCCCTGGGCGATGAGTTGTTTACGCAGGTATCTCGTCACCTTACTGATGTTGTTCTGCAAGCGAGCCACATCCTTGAACACATAGTTGTTGATGCGTTGCAAAATGTATTGAGGCGACTCAACTCCCTTGGTCCACACCAGGTAGGTGTCGTTGATCAATCCGCTTCGCAAAGGCTTTACCTTTACGATGTTCTTTGCTTTAAACTGTTTTGCGATTTCGATGTTTTTCATAAGGTCTATGTATGTTCGTTATTCAGCAAATGCATAGTTGAAACCCTTCACCTTGTCTTGTCCGCCACGGGTGAAGTCGGGTATTTCCACAGGCACACAACCATTGTCCATTGAGATGGCCGATAGTTCGCCGATGCAGCACCATTCAGCCAAGTCATATACGTCCATATCTAACGGCAAACCGTTGTGCAGGCAATACACCAGTCGGTAGTCCATGATGAAGTCCATGCCACCATGACCGCCTACCGTCTTAGCCGTTTCCTCCAGGTCTTTGGTAAGAATCGGACTTCTATAAGCCTCCATCACCTTGTCCTTGGCCTCGTTGGTGAGTGTTACCTCATAGCGCTCGTCAAACTTCTCAGGCAACAGAGAACGATCCAGTTGCTGAGGCAGTACACAGAACTGCTGCACAGGATACTTGCCGGCATAGCCCTTGGTGCCCACCACCTGGTACATGCGGCTGTAAGGGCGAGGTGTCATCACACCATGCTCCAGCAAGATGGTAGCCCCGTTCTTGGTCTTTATCATGGTTGTGGTCTCGTCGCCGTTCTTGAAGTCGGTCACTGTCTCGCCAGTGGTCTTAAGGATATGAGCAGGACCATTCACCGCCTTGGTATCCATTGCCACCAAGGTCTGCAGCTGGTCGCCACGATGTATGTTCAGTACCTGACAGATAGGACCGAAGCCGTGGGTAGGGTAGATATCGCCACGATGCGTGCGGTTGAAATCCATGCGCCAGTTGTTCCAGTACTCCTCCCAATAAGGATCCAGGTTGTGTAGGTAAGCGCCTTCTACATGCAGTACCTCGCCAAACACCCCTTGCTGTGCCATGTTCAGTGCTGTCAGCTCGAAGAAGTCGTAGCAGCAGTTCTCCAACTGGATGCAGTGCTTGCGTGTACGCTCAGACGTGTCAATCAGCTTCCAGATATCTTCCAAAGAGGTGGCAGATGGCACCTCAATGGCAGCGTGTTTGCCATGCTCCATAGCATAGAGGGCTACAGGTACATGATGAATCCAGTCAGTAGCGATATACACCAGGTCGATGTCATCACGCTCGCACAACTGCTTGAACACCTCAGTGTCGCCACTATAGGCAGCAGCCTCTGGCTGTCCGGCCTTACGCAATATCTCCTGGCATTTCTCAACGTTCTCAGGCAGTACGTCGCACAAAGCCACTATCTGCGTGCCTGGGATGTGGGTGAATCGCTCAACGGCACCAGGACCTCTCATGCCCAAGCCTACAAACCCCACACGTACGGTCTCCAGCTTAGGTGCCCTGAGTTGCAGTACATCTTCCTGTCCGTCGGGACGCTGAGGAACTACGGTCTTGATGGGTTCAAATACTTGATCCTTCTCCTTAGGAGAAGAAGCACAGCTGGTTACCAGTAATCCAGCTACTAAAAAGCCGAAAATAGAGCGAATCATAGTTGTTTAGTCTTAAAATTGGTTATTATAGTTCAAAGGTAAAGAAAATATTTAAAAAACAACGAATGTTTCCAACTAATTCTTTAACTTTGCGTCAAATTTAACGATTATGCTGAAAAAAATCATTATAGGCTTGTGGGTTCTTCTGGCTATCGGACTAGTAGCCATGATGTTGGTATTTACCGGTATTGCCAAGGGATGGATAGGCTACATGCCACCTGTTGAAGACCTCGAAAATCCGAATTATAAGTTTGCTACCGAAGTCATCTCTGATGATGGCGAGGTGCTGGGTACCTATTCCTATAGCAAGGAAAACCGTGTGTATGTGGGCTATGACGAGATAGCTCCCGACCTGATCCACGCACTGATAGCCACCGAGGATGTGCGTTTCAATAACCATTCAGGTATTGACTTCATCGGTTTGACTCGTGCCATCATCAAACGCGGTGTTCTGATGCAACGCAATGCAGGTGGTGGTAGTACGCTAACCCAGCAGCTTTCTAAGCAACTTTACTCGCCCAGTGCCAGCAATATCATGGAGCGCGCCATGCAGAAACCCATCGAATGGGTGATTGCTGTTAACTTAGAGCGTTACTACACCAAAGAAGAGATAATCACTATGTATCTCAATAAGTTCGACTTCCTGAACAATGCCGTTGGCATCAAGACTGCAGCCTATACTTATTTCGGTTGCACCCCTGCCGAACTGAAGATGGAAGAGGCCGCTACATTGGTGGGTATGTGCAAGAATCCGTCGCTCTACAACCCAGTGCGTTTCAATGAGCGCTCACGCAGTCGCCGTAATGTGGTACTGGGACAGATGGAGAAGGCTGGCTATCTGACTCGTCAGGAGGCCGACTCGCTCAGGGCACTGCCGTTGACCCTGCACTACAACCGTGTGGATCATAAGGAAGGCATCGCTACTTATTTCCGTGAGTACCTGCGTGGTGTGATGACCGCCAAGAAACCTGAGAAATCGAATTACCGTGGTTGGCAACAGCAGCAGTGGTATGAGGATTCGCTCGACTGGGAGACTAATCCGTTGTATGGCTGGTGCGAAAAGAATGTCAAGAAGAATGGTGAGAAATACAACCTCTATACCGATGGTCTGAAGATTTATACCACCATCAACAGTCACATGCAGCGTTATGCTGAGAATGCGGTGGAAGGCCACCTCAAGGAGTTGCAGCAGCAGTTCTTTAAGGAGAAAGCTAAGTCGAAGACGGCTCCTTTTACACGCAACCTTACCACCGAGCAGGTGAATGATATCATGAACCGTGCCGTGCAGCAGAGCGACCGCTACCGCAACATGAAGAAAGACGGTGCTACCGATGCTGAAATCAATGAGGCGTTCAATACGCCCATGCAGATGTCGGTGTGGAGCTGGGACGGTATGAAAGATACGGTCATGACGCCGCTTGACTCATTGCGTTACTATAAGTATTTCTTGCGTTCAGGCTTTATGTCGATGGATCCACGTACGGGTCACGTAAAAGCCTATGTGGGAGGTCCCAACTATAACTATTTCCAATACGATATGGCCATGCAGGGCCGTCGTCAGGTGGGTTCTACCGTAAAGCCATACGTTTATACATTGGCCATGGAGAACGGTTTCTCACCTTGTGATTTGGTACGCCATGTGTCATATACCTTGCTGGATGAGAACAACCGTCCGTGGACTCCTCGTAATGCCAGCAATAAGCTCATTGGCGAGAATGTTACCATCAAGTGGGGATTGGCCAACTCCGACAACTGGATTACGGCTTACCTCATGGGCAAACTCAGTCCGTATAGCCTTAAACGACTGATCCAGAGCTTTGGCGTGCGTAATCAGGAGATCGATCCTGTGGTTTCCCTCTGCCTTGGTCCGTGTGAGATATCTGTTGGTGAGATGGTGAGTGCCTATACCGCATTCTCTAACCGTGGCATCCGTGTGTCACCTGTGTTTGTGTCACACATAGAAGATGCTGACGGTAATATCGTGGCTACGTTCTCTCCAGAAATGCAGGAGGTTATCAGTGCATCGAGTGCCTATAAGATGCTGGTCATGCTGCGTGCCGTTATCAATGAGGGTACGGGTGGCCGTGTACGCCGCTTGGGCATCACCGCCGATATGGGTGGCAAGACGGGTACTACCAACTCCAACTCCGATGGTTGGTTCATGGGCTTCACGCCTTCATTAGTGTCAGGATGCTGGGTAGGTGGTGAGAACCGTGATATCCACTTCGATACGATGGCGTATGGTCAGGGTGCTTCTATGGCATTGCCTATCTGGGCTGCCTATATGAAGCAGGTGTATGAGGATCCTACCTTGGGTTATGACCAGAGTGAACGCTTCGAGTTTCCTGAGAACTATGATCCTTGCAGTGATGATGGCATTGACATGACTGACAATACTGTTGCCGAGGGTTTGGACGAAATTTTTGAATAACGCTGATCATTGACCATTGACTACGTCCTATTTCGTCACGACTCGGCATAGTTCAAACAAGTTTGACTCTGCCCTCGCTGCTCCGAAAAGTGACCGCTGAACGTTGACCATTGACCGTTGAATATTATGATGATTAAAACTGACATATGTTTCTGCAGCGTATAGAAAATCGGGAAAGTTTTCCGTATAAAAACGCAAAC
>CAMJNN010000066.1 GCA_946407325.1 uncultured Prevotellaceae bacterium
TGCTAATCCTTACAACCATCCTTTGTTTCAGTGCTTGTAGTAAACATCAAGACGAACCTGTGGTTGAAGAGGAGTATTTCCACATAGAAGGGAAAATACCTGCCAACCTCCATATTGGAATGATTTATCCCATCAGTCACGACCAGAAAAGTAACAAGTGCGTTTTTGGACTCTATCTGGGAGAAAACCCTCCCCAAGACTTGATAGATGCTTTAGAAACTGAAACGGTGAGTGTATATGCTTATGACAGGTACGGAAAAAAGGTTGAGTATAAGCTTGCAGGTTTTAAATTCGATCAAGAATCAGGCACTTACAAAGATGGATTCAATACTTGGATAGATGAAAAAATGCATAGTGAGTTCAGGCATGATAATACACTTACCCTTACTTGCTATTTTTGTGAACAAATAGCCAAATTCAGAATTCAATTCGATGGTCCTTCGTTGTTCAAATATTATCCAGAGTTGACTGATTTAGATGATGTGGAGGTATATATTGCTACTGCACCTGCATCTTTGGCAGGTCAGATGGTAGGTGGAACTATCACGCAGAGTTGGTCTTCACCTCATTTTATCTATAACTAAAAAGTGATATTATGAAACCAAAGCTTCTTACACCTATTCTATTATTATGGATGCTCTTGCCCCTTGGTGCCCAGAATGTGGTGCTTACAGGACAAGTGACGGATGCCCAAACAGGAGAGCCTATGATTGGCGTGACTGTGTATCATACGCAACGACGTACTGGTACCACTACCAATGGTACAGGGCATTACACCATTACCTTGCCCAGCAATAGACAGATGGAGCTGGTGTTCAGCTATGTGGGCTATGCCTCAGAAACCCGTGAACTGACGTTGAAAAGCGATCAAGTGCTGAATATCCAACTAAGACCTAGTACAGAGAACCTGGGTGAGGTAAGGGTTTATGGCACACGCCATAACTTCGGCGCTCAAAGTTTGCAGATGAGTGCCAATGCGCTAAGTGCCGACCAGATTAAGCGTATGCCTGTATTGTTAGGAGAAACGGATGTGCTGAAAACGCTGCAACATCTGCCTGGTGTACAATCGAGTGGCGAAGGCCGAGCAGGCATTCATGTGCGAGGAGGTGAGAATGACCAGAATCTTTTTTCCATCGATGGCATTACGCTCTACAATCCTGAGCACTTGCAAGGCTTTACCTCTGCTATCAATGCTGATGTGGTGAACGATGTGGTGCTATACAAAGGTGCCTTTCCCTCCAGTTTTGGTGGCAGGTTATCCAGTGTGGTGGATGTGAGTTTGCAGGAAGGCGACTTCAACAAGACCCATGCCTCCATTACGGCAGGTATGCTGGCCTCTCGTTTCCAGGTGGACGGTCCTTTGTGGAAAGGGCATACCTCTTATAATATTGCGGCTCGTATGTCTTACTTCTCTGCTATCGTGAAGCCCATGCTGGAAGAGGTGATGTACGACAATCCAGGACAAATGAACGACTTCAGTCACATGCGTTACTTCGACATCAATGCCAAGATAACACATCTTTTCTCTGACAAAGCCAAGCTATCGGCAGTCTTCTATATGGGGCATGATGAAAACAATGCCACACCTACAGAGAATACACAAAGTTATAAATATGACAAATGGGTGTGGAATGAGGAAAAAGGGGAATACGATAGTGCCGCACAAGGCTATATCGACAAGGCCAGTCAGAGCCAAACGACCAATCGTTGGAACAACATACTGGGTGGCTTGCATTTTACACAAAAGTTTACTCCTTCATTAACGCTTGATGTATCTGCTTCCTATAGCGGCTATGATTATCGTTTGGGCTATGCCACTGATACTCAGCATTGGGTGGGTATCGATATCTTTAATCATGGGAAAGAGGGAGCACAAACCTATTCTCAAAACAATGTGGATAACAGTACGGTCTATCGTTCTAAGATCAACGACCTAAGTGCGAAAGCTGAGTTGTCCTATAACTGGAAAGACAAGCACGATGTGCATGGTGGTTTGCAGGCAAGCAGCATTCAGCTCAATCCCTCGATAGATACCTACCACTACGAGTATCGTCAGATGGCATTGCACGACACACTTGTATGGAACGTGGGCTTGGGAGATGAGCGCTATAAATTTGCTGAAGTCACTGAAAACAACAATTTGGCAGGCAAGCAGCGTTTGAATTCTTTTGCCGCTTTCCTAGAAGATGCCTGGAGCATTACCCCTTGGCTGAAAGCCAACTTGGGACTTCGTGTGCAAGGATATGACAGCGATGGCGAGACAAAGGTGGCCGTAGAGCCTCGTGCCTCCATACGCTTGTTGTTAGCGAAGAGTACTTCGTTGAAAGCTTCGTATGCCCGTATGAGTCAAGGCATGCAACTGCTCACCAGTGGCCATCTGATTTCTCCGTCGGAAATCTGGGTACCCTATTATAAAGGGATGGACTTAGGCATTTCTGACCAAGTGTCGGTAGGCTTTAGTCACGACTTTACCAATGGCATACAGGTATCTGTTGAGGGCTATTATAAATGGCTGGATGGCGTGATAGACTATCGGGATGGTACTTCCTTTATGGGAACTAAAAGCTGGAAAGATGCGATTGCTCAAGGCAAAGGTAGGGCTTTTGGCATAGAACTGATGGCGCAGAAAACCATAGGTAATACTACGGGTATGATCAGCTACACCTGGTCGAAGTCGCTACGCACTTTCGACCGTGAGGGAATGGAGCTGAATGCTGGTCGGGAGTTTTATGCCACAGGCGACAGGCGTCATAATTTCAGCATCAGTATTACCCAACGCCTGAGCAAGAATTGGGATTTCTCTGCGGCATGGACTTACCAGACAGGACGTCGTGCTTCGTTGGCAAGCAGTACCTTCAGCAGTGGTATGTTTGATGAATATAACAACTACTATCCGGTAACCTCAGATCCCTACGATATTGACTATTCCCAGAATCCTGCCTATTTGGATAGAACCATCAATTATGAGGCAGACAGTTACCTCGCCCACTTGGTGCGTGTGAATACTTTCCATGAACGCAATAGTTATGTGATGCCAGCAGTACATCGCCTTGACATCAGTTTGAGTCATCATGGAAGCATTGGTATTGGCGAAATGATTTGCGATATAGGCATCTATAATGTCTATTGCCAGCAAAACGTATCGTCAGTATATTGGGGCTATGAGAACAACCGTCGTGCTTTACGGGCAGTGTGCCTTTTCCCCATTATGCCATCTATCAGTCTAACGCTAAAACTATGATTGTTATGAAAGCTACATATTTCTCATTACTGTTGATGATGCTTGTTATGGGTAGTTCGTGTGAACGTACCATAGATTTTGAAGGCCCCAAGGAGGAAACGGCCAATGATATGGTCATAAATGCCTTGGCCGTAGCAGACGGACAACTTACGGTCTTTTTGAATCGTGCCTATTTGGTGGACAAAACTCCCACTCAGTATTTTGACTATGAACATGCCGTATTCGCAAAAGATGAATTTGCTTACGACTATTCTCAACCTAACTATTCTCAACGCACCGCTATTACCAATGCCCAAGTGACAGCAGTGGTGAATGGTGGTGATGAATTTGAACTGTATTTTGATGCTGACGGTCTGTGTTTTCACAACAAGGATTACGTGCCTCGTGTGGGAGATCATATTGTGGTAACGGCCACGCAGGGACAAAGTCAGGTGAGTGTAGAGACAGTTGTTCCGCCAACGCCTAAGATAGAGGTAGTGAGTTATGAGATATTGGACGAGAATCCCTATCAGGAAGTAAATGGCCTTATCAATCCTGCTGACAGTATTATGCGAATTACTTGCCGTATCAATGATGCAGGAGGAAACCAATACTATAGATTACGTGTGAGGAGTGAGGATACAGAATTCGCTCCTACTTGGTATGGAAACTACTACTGGTATAGCATGCAGGATGTGTATTTTTCCGATGATGAGCTGTTTGTTGACAACAGACTGACGGCCAGCTTTGGTGGATGGCCAGCTTATTTCTCTAATGTTTTCGACAACTCGCTGATGAAAGGAAGCAGCTATACCTTTGTCATTGATGTGCTGAAAGCCCATGGTTCTCTTCCTTATATAGATTTGAGCTTAGCAATGAAGGATCTTGAACCTATACCTTCTCGTGTTATGTTGGAACTACAGGCTATTACACCTGATTTTTACCGTTACCTTAAATCCGTACAACTATTTCGAGTGGCAGAGAATGATGCCTTTTCGGAACCCGTACAGATATACAGCAATGCCATAGGCGGGTGGGGTATTCTCGGCTCGTTGAGTTATGACCGCCATTATATTGCTTTTGAATAGTAAAAGCGAAAAAAGAGATAAAAAAATAGGAGAGTTCAAAAAACTTTCCTATTTTTGTGTCTTAGACCTTAAATCAATAAGTGATGAAGAACATATTCTCTAAGATATGGGATCTCTATGTTGATGGTTTCCGTAGCATGACCATTGGTAAGACGCTATGGATGCTTATCTTGATTAAGCTCTTCATCATATTCTGCATCCTGCGGGTGTTCTTCTTCCCGAACTTTCTCAATACCGTTACCGATGACGATGCACAGAAAGACGACTATGTGAGTACGCAAATCATCAGTCGCAGTTACCAGGAATAAAAACTTTAAACTAATATACTATGATAGGAAACATTGACTCTTCGTTGATTGATTGGTCGAGGGCCCAATTTGCCCTGACGGCCATTTATCACTGGGTGTTTGTGCCACTCACCTTGGGCTTGGCCGTGGTGATGGGTATCATGGAAACACTCTACTATCGTTCTGGCGATGAGTTCTGGCAACGCACCGCCAAATTCTGGATGAAGCTCTTTGGCATTAATTTCGCCGTGGGTATAGCTACCGGACTTATCCTGGAGTTTGAGTTCGGTACCAACTGGAGTAACTACAGCTGGTTCGTAGGCGATATCTTCGGCGCTCCTTTGGCCATAGAAGGCATCGTGGCTTTCTTTATGGAAAGTACCTTTGTGGCCGTTATGTTCTTTGGTTGGAAAAAGGTTAGCAAAGGCTTCCACCTGGCTTCCACCTGGCTCACAGGTGCAGGTGCCACCATCTCTGCCTGGTGGATCTTGGTAGCCAACTCATGGATGCAGCATCCTGTGGGCATGGCGTTCAATCCTGATACGGCCCGCAACGAGATGATCAGCTTTGCCGAAGTGGCATTATCGCCTTTTGCCGTGAGCAAGTTCTTCCATACGGTATTATCTGGCTGGACACTGGGAGCAATCTTCGTGATAGGCGTCAGCTGCTGGTACTTGCTGAAAGGACGCGAGAAGAAGTTTGCGTTGGCCAGCATCAAGGTAGGTGCCATTGTGGGTATCTTCTCTGCAGTGATGGTGGCTTTTACTGGTGATGAATCGGGTCATCAGGTGGCTCAATATCAACCTATGAAACTGGCCGCTATGGAAGGCCTGTATCAAGGAGAGAGTGGGGCAGGTCTTACTGCAGTTGCTTTGCTAAATCCTGCAAAGAAGACACCACAGGATGGGGTAGAGCCTTATCTGTTTGAGATCAAGATTCCTTATATGCTTTCTCTGTTGGCCGATCGTGATATGAATTCCTTTGTGCCTGGTATCAACGACCTGCTGAATGGTGGCTACCAGCTAAAGGATGGCACTACTGCTCTTTCTGTAGAACAAAAGATTGCCAAGGGTAAGCAGGCTATTGCTGCTTTTGCTGCCTATCGACAGGCTCGTGCCGATGGCAACGATGCTGAGGCCAAGGTGCAGGCAGGCATTTTGCGCGAGAACATGCCTTACTTTGGCTACGGACATATCAAGAATGTGAATGATGTGGTGCCTCCTGTAGCACTTACCTTCTATATGTTCCGCATCATGGTTATGCTGGGTGGCTACTTTATCCTGTTCTTCCTGGTGGTGCTCTTCCTCGTGTACAAGAAAGACATCACTAAGATGAAGTGGTTGCATTGGGTAGCATTTATCACCATCCCATTGGGCTATCTTGCCGGACAGGCAGGTTGGGCAGTAGCTGAGGTAGGTCGTCAGCCTTGGGTGATACAAGACATGATGCCTACCAACGTGGCAATCTCGCAGGTAACTACCGGTAGCGTGCAGCTGACGTTCTTCATTTTCCTTGCCCTCTTCACCATCTTGCTCATTGCCGAGATAGGCATTATGCTGAAGGCGATAAAGAAAGGACCAGAGCTAGAAGAAGTAGAATAATAATTATCCATTATTCATTATTCATTATTAATTTTCCATTAATATGACATACGAATTCTTACAACAATATTGGTGGTTCGTCGTATCACTGTTGGGCGGACTCCTCGTCTTCTTGCTCTTTGTGCAGGGAGGCAATTCGCTGTTGTTGAATCTGCCAGAGAATGAGACACAGCGACAGATGATGATTAATTCTACGGGACGTAAGTGGGAGTTTACGTTCACCACCCTCGTTACTTTCGGTGGTGCGTTCTTCGCTTCCTTCCCGTTGTTCTATAGTACGAGCTTCGGTGGTGCCTACTGGGTATGGATGCTGATACTGTTTACCTTCGTGGTTCAGGCAGTAAGCTATGAGTTCCAGTCGAAACTGGGCAACCTGTTGGGCAAGAATACCTATCGTGGTTTTCTGATTGCCAATGGCGTGTTGGCACCCATCCTGTTGGGAGCGGCCGTATCTACCTTCTTTACTGGCTCCAACTTTTACGTTGACAAGGGCAATATCACCGATACGGTAGCTCCGGTCATCAGCTATTGGGGCAATGCCTCTGGTGGCTTGGATGCCTGCCTGAATATCTTTAATGTCATCTTGGGCTTGGCGGTGCTGTTCCTATCACGCATCTTGGGTGAACTATATTTCATCAATAACATAAAAGATG
>CAMJNN010000067.1 GCA_946407325.1 uncultured Prevotellaceae bacterium
CGTGTGGATGTGGACAACTCACAGGTGCCCAACAGTCGTTGGTATTCTGGAGCTGGTTTATATCGCCCTGTGCATCTCATCATTCAAGAACAGCAATATATTGAAGAGGTAAAGGTAAGCACCCTGAGCATCAACCCTGCGACCATCAAAATAGAGACCATCCACCAAGGTGGCGAGGTGTCTGTTAGCATCTTTGACGGCAACCAACAAGTGGCCAACACTGAGGGCGAAAACGTGGAGCTGAAGATAGACGGAGCCAAGCTGTGGAGTGCCGAGCATCCTAACCTCTATAAAGCAATTGTTGAACTGAAGGAAGACGGCAAGACCATCGAGCGTCAGGAGAAGAGTTTCGGTATTCGTGAAATCAGCTGGAGTGCCCAAGGCTTCAAGGTGAATGGCGAGGATGTACTGCTGAGAGGTGGTTGCATCCACCACGACAATGGCATCCTTGGTGCTGCTGAGTACGATGAAGCCGCTTATCGCAAGGTGGCTATCATGAAGGAATATGGTTTCAACGCCATCCGTTCGTCACATAATCCTTTGTCGGAGGCCATGCTGAAGGCTTGCGACGAGCTGGGCATGTATGTGATGGATGAGTTGTGGGATATGTGGTATATCAGCAAGACTGCATTTGACTACTCCAAGGATTTCTATGCCAACTACCAAGAGGACATCCGTCACTTCGTAAAGAAAGACTTCAACCATCCTTCAGTGGTAATGTATTCCATTGGTAATGAGGTGGGTGAACCTGCAGAGGATAAAGGTGTTGAGTTGGCGAAAGAGCTGATTGCTCGCTTACACCAAGCAGATAACTCACGCCCTGTTACCGCTGGTATCAACCTGATGATTATTGGTTTGAGGCGTATGGGTATTGATATCTTTGCCCAAGCCAATTCTGCTATGGTGACTGGTGGTCAGCAAGTGACTAGCGAGGAATACAACAACATGATGGTGGCATCGAGCCAGCAAATGCTGCAAGCCGTGCTTACTCCTGCAATTGACGAGGCCACTACCCCTGTTTTAGATGCATTAGACATTGCCGGATATAACTATGCTAACCTGCGCTATCCTATTGAAGGTGTTGCTCATCCCAATCGTGTGGTAGTGGGTAGTGAGACCTTCCCCTATCAGTTGGCAGAGAACTGGGCTTTGGTCGAGAAGTTGCCTTACTTGATTGGCGATTTCATGTGGACAGCTTGGGACTATATCGGTGAGATTGGACTTGGCTCATGGTATTATTCTGATGATGAGGGTTTTCCAACAAGACTTATCCATGGAAACTCAATGGTGGTGGTGCCATCGATTTGATTGGCAACCCCACGGGTGAAGCACTTTGGGCAAAGGCTATCTGGCTAAAAGACAACATACCATACATCGGTGTGCGCCCTATACACAAGGAACAACTCATCAAGTCTATGTGGCGAGGCACCAACACCATCCCAAGTTGGAGCTGGCAAGGTTGTGATGGTATGCCAACGGTGGTTGAGGTATATACCAGTGCACAAAAGGTGAAGTTGTATATCAATGACAAACTGATTGGTGAGCAAGAGGTAAACAACTACCTCGCCTCTTTCGATGTGAGATACGAACCTGGCGTTCTGAAAGCTGTCTCTATCGATGCCAACGGCCGTGAATACGAGCAGATTTTGACTTCTGCTATTGGCAACATCAGCCTTAGCATCAAGCCAGAGAAGAGTAGTTACAAAGCAGGGGAGATTGCATTCGTCAATATCAACCTCATGGGTGAGAACGGCATCGTGGAGTCGAAAGCCGACCGCAAGTTAAAAGTAACTGTTGAGGGTGGCGAACTCCTGGGCTTTGGCAGTCAGCAGCTGATAACGGAGGACTGCTTCACCACTGGTGAATACAGCACTTACTACGGACAGTCACAAGCTGTTGTCCGCTCCTTCAACCCTGGCATTGTGAAGATTCATGTTACTGGTGAAGGCGTGGAGGCAAGCTATGAGTTAAAAGTAGAATAATAAACTTTATCTATGAAAAGATTATCATTAATATGGCTGTTGGCAGCTATAACTGCTACTTCCATCGCACAGGAAAAACAGAACTGGTTGGAAGCTACACAATTCAGCGCTTACAGTTTCAACAACCCGCCACAAAAGTATGCCCCCATGACTAGATGGTGGTGGCCAGGCAATGATGTGGAGGCAACAGAACTGAGGCGCGAAGTTAACCTCTTTGCCGACAATCACTTCGGAGGCGTAGAGATTCAACCTATGGCCTTGGTGAGCCCAATCAAGACTCGTGAGCAGGCGGCGAGGATTCAAAGTTTCGACTCTCCCGAGTATTACCAAAACATAGATGCTGTGATGGAAGAAGCACAGAAACGAGGTCTGATTGTGGATATGACGGTGGGGAGCGGATGGCCTTCAGGCGGAGAGCATATCTCTGAGGCAGAGAGTAATTTGACCCTGAAATATGTCATAATAGATATTCCTCAGGGTAACACCGAGAAAATATCCATTCCTAAATTAGCGAGAGGACATCGCCCTACAGCCAAGGTGGTTGCTTTGCTGGCAGCCAAGGTGGAGAAGGAGGAGAACGGCACATTATTCCTGAACCAACAGAGCGTAGAGGACATTTCTTCATCTGTGAAAGAAGGTGCTTTTATTTACACACCCAAGGAATCAGGCTATAAAGCCATTGCCATCTGGTCGATGTCAGCGATGGAAGCTCCCATGCTGATGGCCAAACGCAAAGCTGGATTGGTGGCCAACCACTTTGATGCAAAAACCATCCAAAAGAACTATGAGTATTATTTTGGCGAACGAACCAACTTTGCTCAATATTACGGAAAGCCACTGCGCGCCCTGTTCAACGACAGTTACGAGTTTAAGGTGGATCGTCATTTTGCTGACAGTTTTATCAGTACATTCAAGGCTAATCGTGGCTACGACCCTACACTGACCCTGCCCGCTAACCTGTGGGATGGCTATAACAATATGTATGCCCGCATGGCAGCTCCCGATAAGCAGCCTGCCTTTGCTTTCGGGAAAGAAGACTGGCGTATACGCTACGACTACGACCTGACATTGAGTGATGTGTTGCGCAAAGAATTCTTGGAGGCTTCATCTGAATGGACGAACGCTCGTGGCTTGCTGCATCGTTCCCAAGGCTATGGCATCAACATGGACATCATGGGAGTGGCTGGTAGTATTGACATCCCTGAAGGAGAGACTATGTTGTTCAACTATGGCAGTGAGGCTGGCTACAAGATTATTACCTCTGGCGCACATCTGTATAACAAGCCAATCGTTACCAGCGAATCGGCGGTATTCAGTGGAAGAGCGTTGCTCACCACCCCGCAGAAGCTGAAGATGGTGATCGACAAAATACTCTCAGCTGGTGTGAATCAGGTAATCTATCACGGCTCGCCTTATTACTATAAGGCCGATGGACAGGCGCCTGAAGGTTGGAGGCCATTCTACAACGCTATGATGGGGGTAAACTTCTCGTCAGAGATCTATGAGGGCAATGAGTTCTGGAACAACATATCTTCAGTGAACCATTATGCACAACGGGCACAATATGTACTTCGCAGTGGAAAAGCTAACGCTGACATACTGATATACTATCCTTTCCTGAACTTCAGTGATGAGACCTATAATCCCAAGGAGTTGCTGATAAAAGGTTATATTCCTGATGTAGAACCATCTATGGATATAAAGTCAGAGGCAAACGCTTATAGCAACACTCTTTGCACAGAATGGCTGGAACAAATCTATCCACTGATTGACGAACTGAATAAACAGGGCATCACTTGGGATTGGATCAATGACGAGTCTGTGCAAGCCATGACTTTAGAGGTCAACAAGCAATTGAACGTGCGAGGCAATCTGTATGAAGGCATTGTATTATTCAACCTGCCATATATCCAACTAAACAGCGCTAAACATTTACAGAGCCTTTGCACGCAAGGGGCAAAAGTACTCACTATCGGCAAGCCTGCCCAGATTCAGCCTTCCTATAAGGATTATGCACAGCTTGACAAGCTGACAGCCTCTGCTATGCAAGACATTACAAGAATGCCATCGGCTACTACGGTGGCTACCGTTAGTGAAGCATCCGCTTGGTTGGGCAATTTGGCTACTCCTCTTAGAAGCGTGAACGGAAAAGACATCGTGAAGCAGATTCGCAGGCAAATGGATAACGGCGACTTGGCACAGTTTTATTACAACGAGAGCGAGGAATTTACAACCTTACATGTACAGATTGGTAAGCGTTATAAATATGCCTACTGGATGGATGCAGAAAGTGGCAACATTAGTAAGGCGGAGTTGAAAAAAGGGTTGGTAAGCTATACACTTAAGCCATTAAGTACCATATTCCTATATGTAAGTCAGCAACCTTTGAATATTCCAGTCACCTCCACGTCAGCCTTTGCCCCACATAAGGCAAAGACAGTATTTGAGAATGACAAGTGGGACTTAGAAGTGGCAGGCAAAGAGTTTAAAGGCTTGAAGGCCCAAAACTGGAGAGAGGTCGATGAGTTGAAATTCCTTGATGAGCCAGGTCATTACAACATGACTATCAAGTTACCCAAGTTCAATAAGAAAGTACGTTACTTCCTCGATTTAGGTAAGGTGTATTATACAGCTTCTTTGAGTATCAACGGCAAAGAGGTAGGCGAGCGGATTTGGAAACCCTATCTGTTTGATGTGACCCCATATATTAAAGCGGGTGAGAATACTATCAGCGTAACAGTTACTCCTAGTCGTTATAACTCGCTGGTAAAGCGGGCCATCGACGGAGAGGATAATTACAAATCCCTAAAAGAATCTACATTAGTGAGCGAGGGCATGACTGGCAAACTAACGCTCTATGAACAAAAGAAATATAACTGATAAAAAAGCGTGAGTCTCAAAAGAGGCTCACGCTTTCAATTTTACATCTGATGCAGCTTCTTGATGGCCTCCGCCAGTTTCTTCATGGCGAAGCGGGGAGCGATGCGAACCAGCAAATCCATCTGCTTGCAATCCTTACCAACAATGATCTTCCACTTGTCGGCCTCCATGCCGCTTACGATGGTCTCTGCCGCTACCTTAGGAGTGGTGACGTTGGCTTTTTTGAAATCTTCATCGGTATAACTTGCAACACTTTTAGCTCCTTTCACACCAGAACGCACTTGTATATCAGTAGCCACCGCACCAGGGAATACCTCGCTCACCTTTACATTGGTATCCATTAACTCAGTCATCAGTCCTTCAGTCAAAGCCTTTACGGCTGCTTTCGAAGCACCATAGAAAGTTTGTCCAGGCACAGGAGCGAAGGCACCCATACTTGACACATTTACGATGTGTGCCTCTGGACGGGTAATCAAGTGTGGCAAGAACGATTTCACCATATATAACGTTCCATAGAAATTGATGTTCATGACGCGCTCTATGGTACGATACTCCATCTTGCTCACAGGCACGAAGTCTTGAATGATACCAGCGTTATTGATGATGCCGTCAACAGCTCCAAATAGTTTCACTGCCTCTACTACAGATTGCTCTACAGCCTCTCTATTGGTAATGTCCAACTGTATCAACTTCATGTCTGTTCCTTTGTCTGCAGCTAATTCTTGCGTCTGCTTCAAACCCTCCACGTTGATGTCGAGTCCAATCACTTTAGCCCCCTTGCTTAGCAAGTTCAGGCTGATTTCCCTTCCCATTCCGTTACCAGCTCCGGTAACCACGATTACTTTTCCTGCTACTTTCATATTATTCTTGTTTTTTTGTTTCTATCGCAAAATTAGTGGTATTCTGCCAATCGATGCAGCTCAAAAAGTAACCGCTTTTGTTCTATTGGTAACAATGTCAAGATTCCTTAACATTTATTTTTCTATAGCCTATCTTTTTGAAGAATAAACATTTTATACTATCTTCGCAAAAAAACACTAAAATGTCATATTATGTCCTCCTGATTCCCCTCTTTATTCGAAGGGGTATCGTGTAGCGACGTGGGGAATATGTCAAGAAATACTATGGAAAAAGACATAAAACTTACCGAGTATCAGTTTAACATGTTGCCATCCAACGAACGTAAGTTGGTGTTGGAAAACTTTGTGCTGTTAGATGACAACCTTGACTCAACAGAAGATCTTGAGTTGAGCAATCATTTCAACAAACAGATTTTCCCCCTTAAGTTGATGTTTCCACTGGTCATGATTTGTCGTCAAGGTGAGATTAATCTGCAAATGAATTTGGAAGAGATCAAGATGGGAAAGAATGATGTGTTGATTATGGTTCCTGGTACTATTGGTGAAAGTGTTAACATGTCAAGAGATTGCCGCATGGCCATCATGGCCATACCCGAGGAAGCCTATCCGCTCCTGATGAAAATGGAACACTCGCTGAAGTTCCGCGAACACATGAGTCGCCCCTTGCATTTTCATTATTCTGATGCTGAGATGTCACATATCATTATGTTATACAGGATGATGCGTTCAGTAGTTAAAATGAACCTGCCTTATAGTAAAGAGATTTTAATGAACTACATGGAGGCTGTTGCTTACTTTACCATTACGAAACTGGAAACAGAGGCCAAGGAAGAGGTAAAGAAACAACGTGGCGACATGCTGTTCCATCAGTTCATGGACGAGGTGAGGCGCAACTACACCACTGAAAGGCAACTCTCCTTCTATGCCGACAAACTTTGCATCACGTCCAAATATCTTTCCAGAATTGTTAAGCAACACAGTGGGCGTCAGCCCAGCGAGTGGATACGTGACTATGTGATCTTGGAGTCAAAGGCATTGTTGCGACAGAACAATTTGTCTGTCCAACAAATCAGTGACATGCTGAACTTCCCCAACCCTTCCTTCTTTGGCAAATA
>CAMJNN010000068.1 GCA_946407325.1 uncultured Prevotellaceae bacterium
AGCGCCTCTTTGAACAGGGGCGCTATTTCTTCGTCCCTGAATCCAGCGATGCCACATCCTATGCGAGTCACCAAGAAAGTAAGGTCAGGCCTTGTAGCAGCAAAGGCGATAAACTCATCCACATAGGGCGCAATGGTCTCCACCCCACCCTGCATGGTGGGTATGCCATAGCTCTGTCCTTGCAGTCCGACGCCCTGTCCCCAGATAGCTCCAAATCGCTTCATCGCCACCCATGCAGCCCCACCACCGTGGTGCCCCATCAAGTTACTGCCAAACACAAACACCTCATTAGGTGCCAACTCTGAAATGTTCTCTGGTGTAAATCTGTCTTTCATATACTTCTATCTCCCAACTATAGACATAGCTAATTGAGTTTACCAGTATAAAGTTGTTCTATTGGAAATATCAAATCCCAATTCTTCCCCCAAATTACATTACCGTTCTCCAATGTAAACCTGTTAAACTTCTTGGGGTCTAAATATTTGTTATATTGTGGGTGAGGGTGTTTCCTTATGAAATCGCCAATATTGACAATACGTGTAGTATTGTCGCTAAAAACCAGTTCTAACGACAAGTTCCCTACATTTGTTGCATCTTTAATATATAAGCTCTCCATAATTCTACAATTTCGTCTTTATATTGGTGCTTTTAACAGTTTGCTTCATCACAAAGAATTTCACCCATTTGGCAATAATATTCTTATAATACTTACGAATAAATGCCTCAGCAATATGTTTGTCCTTTTTAGAAAGAGGCGTTAATCCTTTTTTCCTACGTACACGAATCCCTATAAGCTCTCCCTCCATAATAATCAGTTCAAAAACACTTTCATTCTGACTATGTGTAACATGAACATGAATGGGTTCATGTTCATTGGAGTAGAAATAGAAGATAAATCCAAAATATTCAAAAATTATAGGCATTGCATTTACAAATTAATTGTTGTACATCGCTGCAAAGATAATACAATAATATCTACCACCAAATGTTTGTACGACTTTTTTTATCTTACTCACGGACACAAAGTCTTGAATGTATGATAATAAAAAAGCACTCTGGCTGGTTTCAGTCAGAGTGCATTATAACAATCTTACATAATATTACTCTGTCCTTAAGTTGGTAGTTGGATTGGCACAAGAGGCTTTCCACACCAAATATGCAGATACCAGCAGTACCAAGCAGAGGATGGCGATGGTGCATCCACCAAAGAGCCATACGGTGAGGGCAATCTTCACCTCAAAGAGCTGCAGCACCTGACGAGCCACCAACCAAGCCACCAACAAACCTATCAGCATGCCAGGAATGGCAATGAACAGCAAGTCGCGCTGGAAGATGCGTTGCACATCCATCACGGTTGCTCCCACAATCTTGCGGATGGCTATCTCACTCCTGCGCCTGTTCACCTCATCCATCAGATACGCAATCAGTCCTATCATGGCGATGATGAAGATACTCAAACCTGCCAGCAGCACAGCATTGCGCACATGCTTGAAACCTTCGTAGTTATTGCCTACTAACATACGCATTGGCATCACCGTCACCTGCTCTGAGGTCAGCGTCTGGTTCACAATCTGCTGCACCTGATTCACAGCCTCTTCATTGAAGTCGTGCAACCGTACATAGAGGCGCTGGATAAAAGGATGGCCCACAGAACCGTAGTACATCACCGACGGACGATGATCGGTGCCATCCACAAACGAACCCAACTTCAGGTCTTCATATACTCCCACAATGGTGGTGGGTGCCTTCTCATGAGAAGTGATGAACACCTGCTTACCGATGCCTGAGTCTTCCCAGCCGGCTATCTCCCGCATTCGTTCCACAAAGCTACGGCTCACCATGATCTCGGTCTGTATGCTGTCGTTCAAGCCAGGGGTAAACGCCTTGCCTTCTATAATAGGTATGTCCATCACCTCACAGAAGTCTTCGCCTACCTCAAACAAATTGGCAATGTTCATGTAGTGCTCATACGTTTCCTCATTGATTACATTGTCGCCACTGGCACCGTTTTCCAATGACTGATAAGCCCAAGACACACCAGCCACCCGTGGGTCTCGCTTCAACTCCTGCACGGCACGCTCAGCTTCGTTGTCGGGTATGCCGCGAAGAGAAATCGCAAGCGTGTTCTGGTAGTCAAAGCCCAAGTTGTAGTTGGTCATCTTGCTATATTGCAATCCTAACACTACCAGCATATTCACAAAGAATGCTGCCAACAGGAACTGTGCAAACAACAAGCCCAACTTCCAACGGCGTTTGTTCTCGCTATAGCGACGATAGGCATACGTCACAGGTATCTTGGTATAGAGATAGCCGGGCATCATGCCGCAAATCAGCGTTACCGCCAAGGTGATCACTGCACAGATAATGATGGTGGATGTCGGGAAAAGGCTCTGCAGCGAGTGGGCGATGTTCTCTTGGATGAAGTCTTGCAAGCCCAACATAATCAGGATGGCTATCGGCAGACTGATACATACCACATGGAGGAACGACTCGCTGAGAATCATCTTGTAGATATCCTTGCCTGAAGCTCCGTAGCAGCGATAGGTGGCAATGCTCTTGGCACGGTTAACCATTGATGATACCACTAACAGAATATAGTTCAAGATAGACACTGCCAGCATGATGATGCCAAATGCCAAGAACACATAGTTCATCACACGGTTGTAGTCGGATTCCGTGAGGATGAGGTTTCTTACAGGCTTCAGGCCCAGCGCATATTCGATGCCAGCCTGCTTCAGCTGCTCGCCCATGTGGTCTTCCACCATCTGGTCAATCCGTGTCTGCAAGGCCTCGGGCTGCACTCCTGGTGCCAGGCGGACATAGCTTTTATACCTGTCGTTGCCTAACCAGTTGTTGGCTCCGTCGTAGCCGCCTTGCAGCAGCTTGTAGGTAGGTAGTGACAACAGGATGTCCATCTGCGGCAAATGGGTATTCTCGGGGAATGCCTCGAAAGCACCCACTACCTGGATTTGGAGGGCTTGGTTGTTCTTATATTTCACCGTCTTGCCGATGATGTCTGTACCCACGGTTTCCAATAGTTTGTCGGAGATATAAGCCTGATACACTTTGTTGAGACCCGTGTGCGGATCTTCACCAAAGAGAATTCTGCGAGGGAACACATCGAAAAACGACGAGTCAGCCAGGTATAAGTCACCCTTGATGGCCAGCATTTCCTCAGTAAGGAATGTGGCATCACCATCGAGATAGGTAAAACGGGTGGCAGCCTCGACTTCGGGGCATACATTCTTGATGCCAGGGGCAATGGCACCTGCTGTCTGGTTGTAATCTTTGGGATCTCCTTCTTGCATCTGATAGGTGGCCGTCACGCGATAGGTATCATCCAGGCGTGGGATGTAGTTGTCGTAGCTTCGCTCGAAGATGACCTCGGCTATCATCAGCAAACCCAAAGCCAAACCAATGCTCAGACAGATGATCTTCACCACATTGGCTTGCCCTTTTCTGAATAATGAGTTGATTGCTTGTTTCATAATCCTTCTGCAGTACTAACCACCTGTCCGTCAAATAAGTTAATAACACGAGTAGCAAAACCTGCGTCACGCTGACTGTGTGTCACCATCACGATGGTAGTACCCTCCTTGTTCAGTTCGGTAAGCAGTTCCATCACCTCCAAACCGTTCTTAGAGTCGAGGTTACCCGTTGGCTCATCGGCAAGGATAATCTTGGGTTCACACACCACCGCACGGGCAATGGCGACACGCTGCTGCTGTCCTCCACTGAGTTGCTGAGGATAGTGCTTGGCACGATGACTGATCGCCATACGTTTCAATATCTCATTTACCTTGTGCTTGCGTTCATCGGCAGGAACACCTAAGTAAGTCAAGGGCAGTTCCACGTTCTCATACACATTCAGTTCGTCAATCAGGTTGAAGCTCTGGAACACGAAACCGATATTGCCCTTGCGCACCTTGGTGCGGTCTTTCTCCTTCAGGTGTCCCACTTCCTGTTCTCCTAGATAGTAGTCGCCCGATGTAGGGTTGTCCAGCAAGCCCATGATGTTCAGCAAGGTGGATTTGCCACAACCTGAAGGTCCCATGATAGCCACAAACTCCTTGTCTGCCACTTCCAGACTTACATTGTTCAATGCAATCGTCTCTACTTCGGTTGTAGTGAACTTCTTCACTAAGTTTTCAATCTTAATCATAATCGTATTGTTTTATTTGTTATTATTCAGTTTTAATTGAATTTACAGGGTTCTCACTGGCATTCTTCCAACTCTGGTAGGTGACTGTCAGCATGGTGATGAGGGTAACCAAGAGGAAGGATACCAAGAACAGCAGCGGATTGATGGCAGTGCGGACGGCAAAGCCTTCGAGCCAATGCTGCCCCAAGAGATAGCCCACTGGTGCAGCCACCACGAAGCAACCCAACAGGATATACAGGTATCGCTTGTTGAACATCTGGAGAATCTCACGGGTGGAACTGCCGAACACCTTGCGGATGCCTATCTCCTTGCGACGATACTCGCTCTCGAACATCGTCAAGCCAAAGACTCCTATTATACTAATCAGGATAGCCAGCAGTGAGAACAGCAGGATTTGCTTGGTGAAGAGGGATTCTTGCTGATAGGACCTCTCCAACACCTCGTCAATGTAATTCAACTCGCTAAGGTCTAAGGTATATTCCTTCTCAATCCTATTGACTACATCTAATACCTTCTGCTTGATTTGACGTTTGTCCACACCTTTAGATACACGCACCAATACATTGTTCTGCCAAGACCATTGAGCATATTCCCCTCCTGGTTTAGGTACAAAGAAGGCAATAGGCAATTCAGAGTCATCGACTCGCAAAGTGGAATACTTGATATCCTTGAAGAAACCTATAACAGGAAAATCGCCATCAGTAATGGGTTCATTCACCCTAAGCCAGTCGTATTGTTTTTTGGCTGACTCATTGAGGATATACACATCGCCATCTGATTCTCTAAAGTTACGACCTTCTACAATATCAATACCCATCACATCCAAGAATCGCCAATCCACAAAGAGGCAGGTAAAGTTCATGTGTTTGTCGCCACTGCCCCTGCCCCACGTTTGATAACTGTCACTACTGCCAAGAATACCCTGTGTTATACTGGCACCCTCAATGCCAGAGATGGATCTCAGTTCCGCATCTACCGCATCAAGCTGTTGGCGTGTGGCTGGGGTGGCTGGGAGTGTCAACACCTCGTCTTTATCGAAACCGTAATCGGTATGGTAAATAAGATAACTCTGCAGATACATGATGCCCACGCCAATCACTAACATAAAGGAAACCACAAACTGCAGGCAGATGAGCACAGTTCGCAACACCCTGCCCTTAGGCGACAAGCCAAACGAGCCTTTCAGCACCAGTGCCGGAGGGAAGGAGGTAACATAATAGGAGGGATAGGCACCAGCCAACAGACCTACGCCGATACTCAAAGCTAACGTGATGGCTATGAGCTGTGGATGGTCTTGCAACAAGATGCTTGCCTGTACCAGTTCCTGCAAGCCGAAGTCGTGTGCCAGATGCACAATCAGCAATGCCACCACAAAAGCTATCAGACTGATGATTACTGCCTCTACCAACAAACTGGCTCTCAGTTTCGCTGCTGTAGCGCCCAACACTTTCTGGGTGTTGATACTGCGGATGCGCATCGGAGTCTCAGCCAAAGTGAAGTTCATAAAGTTCACCGCTGCAATCACCACTATCAGCAAAGAGAAACAAATCAGCAAATAGACAGAACTTTTGCCAGGAGCAGCCTTGTTCAGGTCTTTGGAGAAGTGGGCATCAGCCACATTGGTAAAGATGATCTGCAAAGCATCTTCCTCTTCCTGGGTGGTCATGTTGTACTTCTCTTTAAAAAGCTCGATAGCAGTCCTTCTCAGGGTTTGCACTACAGTTGGTAAATTGCTGGCATCATCCACCCGAATATAGGCATCGTAGTTCCAGTTATTGTAGCTGTCCTTGTTATAATCGGTACCGATAAAGCAATTGCCATGCAAGAAGTTATTTGCCGGATAATCTTCTATCACGGCACACACATTGTAGTACAGATTATCTTCCCACTTGTATTTCAACGTCTGCCCCACCACATCTGTCGTGCCGAACAGACGCATGGCCTCGGAACGGGGCAGTACGATGTTATAACGCTGTTTCAGTCCTTCCAGATTGCCTGTTATGACTGTAGGCTTAAATACGCTGAGGAAGTCATTGTTGCCAAATCGTTCATTCAAAGTAAACTCTTTCTCGCCTATGCTATATTGGTCATAATTCACCCAACCCTGATAGCTGCCATAACTGATGACATGGGGCGATGTCACTGCCAAGCGTTCTATTACAGGGCGAGCCAGAGAGGTGAGATGGCCTTCACTGGGTCCCAAATCCATTGTCATCCTGAACAGGTTTTCGTGCTCCGTAAAGCTCTTGTTGTAGCTCAGGTCGTAGTTCACCTGCGTCATGATGACGAAGAACGAGGCGAATGCCAAGCTCAGTCCTAACATATTCAGCAGGTTTGCCGTAACAAACTTCTTGAAAATAGATGTAAAGTTCCTAACTA
>CAMJNN010000069.1 GCA_946407325.1 uncultured Prevotellaceae bacterium
GGACTGATTACCCCTTCGCTCGATGAGATGGTGCAAGTGGCGATAGCGTTGGAGCGGGCAGGACTTGATATCCCGTTGCTCATTGGTGGAGCAACAACTTCCCAATTGCATACTGCTTTGAAAATTGCACCTGTTTATCATGCCCCTGTGGTACACCTCAAAGATGCTTCCCAGAATCCTGCAGTAGCTGCCCGTTTGATGAACCCCCAGCTCAAGCATGAGTTGGAAGATGATCTGAAAAAGGAATATGCGCATCTTCGTGAGGAAGCAACCGATAGTCATAAAAAAATCTTGCCTTTAGAGGAAGCACGAGAAAAAAAATTAAAACTTTTTTAAAGAAAGTTGTTGATTATATAAATATTTGTTATTTTTGCACTGTGATAACAATTTTTATTAACTAAAATAATTTTTATTGGTTATGAAAAAGTATTTATTTATTTTGGTAGCTATGTTTGCAATGAGCACTGCTGCATTTGCTCAGAAGGGCACAAGCGCTGTAGGTATCGTAGGTGCATATGATGATGCTAACTCACAGTTTGGTATTGGTGTTAAGTATCAGTATTTCTTCATCGATCAGTTGCGTGGTGACTTTGGCGGTGATTTCTTCTTCAAGAAGGATTTACAGACTTTAATTGATTTTAATGCCAACGTTCACTATGTGTTCCCATTGGCAGATGCAATCAACGTATATCCAATGGCTGGTATAAACTTCGCAATCGCAAGTATTGATATACCAGGCGTTGATAATGCGTCTAGACTTGGCGTAAACTTGGGTGGTGGCTTTGACATTAAGTTAAGCGACGCTGTAAAACTGATTTTGGAAGCTAAGTATATCATTTCTGACAATGGCTGGAGCCGCTTCGGCGCTAATGCTGGTATCGCTTTCACATTCTAAGCAAATACCAAATTAGAAATAGAGGAGGTTGCGGAAACGCAACCTCTTTTTTTTAAAACCTATTGTGTGAAATGGGGATTTACTCCTTGATAACTTCTTTGTAGCGATTGAATCGTTGAATGATGTCGCGCACGAAGTTGTAGGTCTCGATGCCTCGGAAGTAACCGTGCTTGCATACAGGGTCAGAAAAGTATTCTTCGTTGCTCTTCAGAAGGATATACTTTTCCACATTGTCGTCCCATACATACTTGTTGGCACCATATTTCTCAGCCAATGCCATAGCATCGGTTATGTGACCTGTACCCGAGTTGTAGGCCGCTAAAACGAACTTAATACGTTCTTGCTCAGGGATAGATCTGAATGCACCTGATGTGAGGTCAATATATTTCACAGCACCTTTTATACTCTCCTCCGGATTCTGCTCCTTACCCTCTGGAACACCCATCGCCTTGGCCGTGCGGGGCATCAGTTGCATTAGTCCTTTAGCGCCAGCCCATGATACAGCAGTTGTGTCGAAATTTGATTCGTTGTAGGCCAATGAAGCCAACAAACGCCAATCCCAACCAATCTCCTTGGCATACTGGCGAAACAGGTTGTCGTAAGGAGATATCTTTCCATCCTTTACCGACATGATAGGAAAGAATATCTTGCTCTTGCTCAGTTCGTAATAGCGTTTCATACTGGCTGTATATCTGGGTGATGTCATGTTTTCATCATGCCATTTGTTCACAGCCTCCGCCAGTTGGGTACATTCCTTCCTCACTGCCCAAGAAGCCCGTTGGTCATGACTCACCGCCATACTCACTTCCAGGTTGGGGTAGTAGGTCTGGTTCAGTTTGGCTAAGTCGTTGTTAGCCACCGTATAGTCAATCTTTCCTTGTGCCACTTGGGTAATAAGGTCTTCCAACGAAAGACTGTCGCTTTCAACACAGTGAATGATAATGCCTCCTCCCACCTCCTGGTTCAGGTTGTTCATGCGTTGCAGGAACCTGCCAGGTTTCACATACACCTCTTTACCAATCAGTTCGGTTACATCTTTCAGCGGTCTGGGGCGCCATCTGTTGCGTTGCACTAATACCTGGTGAGTAATGGCCTCTTCGCCACAATACTCCACGCTGTTTTTCCACTCATTGGTATAGGGCAGGGGGAACGCAATCAGGTCGCCTTCTCCTTGCAGAAGCATTTTTGTCAGATCAGCTATATTATAAGCAACTACTAACTCAAGCTTCACACCCAGGTACTCGGCAAACTGACTGGCCAACTCATAATGGAACCCCATTTCCTGTCCGCGATACTGGAAGTAACTGGTAGAACCATATAGGGTAATTACTCTAAGCACCCCACTGTCCATTATCTGTTCCAGATCGTACTTGGCAGTAGTTTTCTTGTGCAGGAAGTTGCAACCCACAGCGACAGACAGCATTACTAAAATAAGCAATGCTGCAAGCAGACCTCTGCCTTTGATCTTTGACCGTTTACCGTTGACCATATTAGTCGTTTACATGCTTCTTAATATACATCGTCAGAATCTTAATCGCCACTTTGTTTTGTCCACCCTGTGGCACTATCAAGTCGGCATAGCGCTTGGTAGGTTCGATAAACTGCTCATGCATAGGCTTGAGTACCCTTGTATAGCGCTCCATCACCGCTTGATAGGTCCTGCCGCGTGACACCACATCCCGTTCAATGTTACGAATCAGTCGCTCGTCAGGGTCAGCGTCCACAAACACTTTCAAATCCATCATATCGCGTATCTCCTTGTCGTATAGCGACATGATACCCTCAAAGATAATCACGTTCTTTGGCTCTATATGTATTGTTTCAGGCTGACGAGTGCAAGTCAGGTAATCGTAAATGGGCTGTTCTATGCACTTCCCTTCTCTAAGCAGGGCGATGTGTGAGCGAAGCAAATCCCAGTCAAAAGCGTTGGGATGGTCGAAGTTGATTTGTTGTCTTTTCTCAGGTGGTACATGACTACTGTCCTTGTAATAAGAGTCCAAGGGCAGCAGCACTACCTCGTCCTTGCTTAACTTCTCCATAATCTTTTTTACGACGGTGGTCTTTCCCGAACCTGTTCCGCCAGCGATACCAATAATTAACATTTTCTTAATACTGTTTATGGCTGAAAATAGTTATCTTTAAATAAGATAGGCTGCACCTCAACAATACTCTAATAATATTTGGCATTGTCTTCGGTTTGCACTATCTTTGCCACAAATATAAATAAAAATATTTACAAACAACATTATGGTTAAGCACATTGTACTTTTTAAGCTGAAAAATGATATATCTGAAGCAGAAAAACAGGCTGTAGCACTGAAATTTAAGGCTGCTATAGAAGCATTGCCACAGGTCATCTCCTTTATCAAACATGTGGAGGTGGGTATCAATATAAATCCCAGTGAACAGTGGAATATTGCTCTTTATAGCGAGTTTAATACACTGGAGGAAGTAAAGGCTTATTCTGCTCATCCTGCCCATGTGGCAGCTGCCAAGTTGCTGGCAGAGGTGAAAGAAAGTCGCTCATGTGTGGACTACGAAAGTTGAAAATTTAATATGAAGAAACTGCTGTTAGCTTTTGGGTTGCTCTTAGCAAGTCTGTTTGTACAGGCACAGATACTGGACCCTGTATCGTTTAGTACCGAATTCAATAAAGTGTCCAATGATGTGGCAGAGATAGTCTTTACTGCCCAAATCGATCCAGGATGGCATATTTATTCTACCGAACTGGGTGATGGAGGACCTATATCAGCCTCATTCAATGTTGATAAGATGACGGGTGCCCATGAGGATGGCAAACTGCTTCCTGTAGGCAACGAACAAGCTGTATATGACAAGCTGTTCGATATGGAGGTGCGTTATTTTGAGAAAACTGCCAAGTTTGTGCAACGCGTCCGACTGGAAGGAGGTGCCTACCGACTGGAAGGTTATCTTGAATATGCTGCTTGCAATGACCAGAATTGTCTGCCTCCCAGCGAAGTTCCCTTCATGTTTACTGGCACTGCCGATATTGCTGCATCGCAAGAAAATGCCACAGATTACAACTCTCCTGACACTCAACAGAACCTGGACAACGGACAATCGTCACTTTCTGGAGCAGCGAGCACCGAAGATACTGGCACCGACTCTCAACAGGATCTGGGTAACGGTCAACGGTCAACGGTCAACGCCCCCTGGTGGTCTCCCGTTATCAGCGAACTCCGTTCCTTTGGCGAGTCAACAGGCACCACTGATCGTTCATGGCTCTACATCTTCTTCACCGGTTTCTTAGGCGGTTTGTTGGCATTGTTCACCCCTTGTGTATGGCCCATCATCCCTATGACGGTGAGCTTCTTCCTCAAACGTAGTAAGGACAAGAAGAAAGGCATAGCCGATGCGATGACCTATGGTTTGGCTATTGTAGTTATTTATGTGGCTTTAGGCTTGTTGGTGACACTGCTCTTCGGAGCCAGTGCGCTCAATGCCCTCTCTACCAATGCCATCTTCAACATCTTCTTCTTCCTGATGTTGGTAGTCTTTGCCATTTCCTTCTTTGGTGCTTTCGAGATTACTCTTCCGTCATCGTGGAGCAATGCCGTAGATAGCAAGGCCGAGCGCACAACTGGATTGCTAAGCATCTTCCTCATGGCATTCACATTGGCGTTGGTATCCTTCTCCTGCACAGGTCCCATCATCGGCTTCCTGTTGGTAGAGGTCTCTACCTCAGGCAGTATCGTGGCCCCAGCCATCGGTATGCTGGGCTTTGCCATTGCCTTGGCATTGCCTTTCACCCTCTTTGCCCTCTTCCCATCGTGGCTCAAGCAGATGCCTAAATCGGGTGGATGGATGAATGTCATCAAAGTGTCGCTGGGCTTCATCGAACTGGCTTTTGCTTTGAAGTTCTTATCGGTAGCCGACTTAGCCTACGGATGGCATATCCTTGACAGAGAAACATTCCTTTCATTGTGGATTGTACTCTTTGCCTTGCTGGGTGTTTATCTATTGGGCAAGATCAAGTTCCCGCACGACGACGATGATACCCATGTCAGTGTGCCTCGTTTCTTCTTGGCACTGGCTTCTTTGGCATTTGCCGTCTATATGGTACCTGGCTTGTGGGGTGCCCCACTGAAGGCGGTAAGTGCTTTCGCTCCCCCTATGTACACACAGGATTTCAACCTCTATAAGAATGAGGTACGGGCGCAGTTTGACGACTATGACTTAGGTATGGAATATGCCCAAAGGGTAGGGAAGCCCGTGATGCTTGACTTTACCGGTTATGGATGTGTGAATTGTCGTAAGATGGAGTTGGCCGTATGGACCGACCCTACTGTAGGTAGTATGATGAACGACGACTATGTACTGATTACCCTGTATGTAGATAACAAGACCAAACTGCCAGAGCCTATCAAGGTGATGGAGAATGGCAAGGAACGCACGTTGCGTACGTTGGGTGACAAGTGGAGCTACCTGCAAAGGGTGAAGTTTGGTGCCAATGCGCAACCATTCTACATACTCATTGATAATGAGGGCAAACCACTGAATAAGTCGTATGCCTATGATGAGGATATTGAAAAATATGTAGAATTCTTGCAGACGGGATTACGAAATTACCAAAAAAAATGACTATCTTTACACCCTCAATCGAAGATTGAGACTAAACAATATAAATATACTACATTTATGGGAGGTTTTTTTGGCACTATTGCTAAGCATCGTTGCACGGCCGACTTGTTTTACGGAACCGACTACAATTCCCATCTCGGTACCCGCAGTGGAGGTATAGTAACCTACAATCAAGATGATGGCTCTTTCGCACGATCCATCCACAATCTGGACAGTTCTTATTTCAGAACAAAATTTGAAGACGAATTAGACAAATTCAAGGGCAACTCTGGTATTGGCGTCATCAGCGATACCGACCCGCAACCCATCATATTCAATTCTCACTTAGGCAGGTTTGGCATTGTCACTGTTGCTAAGGTCACCAATATGGCTGAGCTGGAGCAAGAAGTGCTGGATAAGAATTTACATTTTGCTGAGCTGAACTCGGGCAAGACCAACCAGACCGAGTTGATAGCCTTACTCATCATTCAGGGCAAGACCTGGGTGGAAGGCATTGAGTATATGTTCAGCAAGATCAAAGGCTCATGCTCTATGCTGATTCTTACTGAAGACGGCATCATTGCCGCTCGTGACAGGTGGGGACGTACCCCAATCATTATTGGCAAAAAGGAAGGTGCCTACGCCATCTCCAGCGAGACGAGCAGTTTCCCCAACCTCGATTATGCCGTTGACAAATACTTGGGCCCTGGCGAGATTGTACGCGTACGTGCCGATGGGGTAGAACAGATGCGCAAGGCCGACGAACCTATGCAGATTTGTTCGTTCCTGTGGATATACTATGGTTTCCCCACTTCTTCTTACGAGAATATCAATGTTGAGTCCGTACGTTTCAGTTTGGGTATGCAGATGGGGCAGCATGACGATGCCGATGTAGATTGCGTCTGTGGCATTCCATCATCTGGCGTAGG
>CAMJNN010000070.1 GCA_946407325.1 uncultured Prevotellaceae bacterium
AAGCCGACATCGTTCACCTGCATTGGATCAATCAAGGAATGCTCTCACTGAAAGGTATCCGCAAGATACTGGAATCTGGCAAGCCCATCGTATGGACCATGCACGATATGTGGCCATGCACAGGAATCTGTCATCATGCCCGCGATTGCGAAGGCTATTGGCACGATTGCGGCAATTGTCCCTATCTGCTTAAGCCCAGCAAGCACGACCTCTCTTATAGCGTTTACCAACAAAAGAAGAAAACCTTGGCTGGGCATCGCATCAATTATGTGGCATGCAGTCAGTGGATGGAACAACAAGCCCGTAAAAGTTCGCTCTTACACGGTCAGAACATTGTGAGCATCCCCAACCCCATCAATACCAGCATCTTCCGTCCAAGCAACAAGCAAGAGGCTCGCGAACGTTGTATCCTGCCACAAGACATGAAACTCATCCTATTCGGATCAGTGAAGATTACCGATAAGCGCAAAGGTGTCCTATACTTCATTGATTCATGCAAACTATTGGCAGAGCAACATCCCGAACTCAAGGAGCAGATTGGCGTGGTGGTATTAGGCAATCGCTCGGAATTCTTGGCCGACCAACTGCCGTTTAAGGTTTTCCCACAAGAATTCCTGATGAATGACCATAAGATTGCAGATATATATAACAGCGTTGACCTCTATGCCACTCCGTCTTTGGAAGAGAACCTTCCCAACACCATCATGGAAGCAATGGCTTGTGGTGTGCCTTGTGTGGGATTCAACGTGGGGGGTATACCTGAGATGATCGACCACCTGCACAATGGCTATGTAGCAGATTATATGTCGACCGAGGACTTTACCAACGGCATCTATTGGGTTCTTAACGCCCCCGACTACCAAAGGATGTCGGCCGAGGCTACTCGCAAGGTGCAAACGCACTATTCAAGTCGGGTTATTGCTCAGAAATACATACAAATCTACAACAAACTGTTGGGTTCTTATGACTGAGTCAACTCCTATATTCAGCATCATTACCGTGACCTACAATGCCGAGAGTACCATTGAGGCCACTATGCGTAGCGTCAAGCAACAGACTTATCGCAACTTCGAGCATATCCTCATCGATGGAGCCTCGAAAGACAACACCTTATATATTATTAATAAGTATAAGGATGATAACACGAAGGTCATTAGTGAGCCTGACAAAGGATTGTATGATGCCATGAACAAGGGCATCCGATTGGCCTCTGGCACCTACCTCTGCTTTCTCAATGCTGGCGATACCTTCCACGAGCAAGACACCTTAGAGAAAATGGTCAATGGCGCTGAGTTATCGGACAACGATAAGTTGCCTGATATCTTGTATGGCCAAACTGCCATCGTGGATGCAGAACGTCATTTCCTTCGTATGCGACATCATACGGCTCCAGAGGTACTGACTTGGAAGAGTTTCCAACAAGGCATGTTGGTTTGCCATCAGGCTTTCTTCGTAAAGCGCACATTGGCAGATCCCTACGATTTACAATACAAATACTCATCCGACTATGACTGGTGCATACGGATGATGAAAAAGGCGGATGTCATCAGCAACACCCACCTTATTTTGATTGATTACCTCGACGAAGGCATGACCACCCGTCACCACAGGGCGTCTCTCATAGAGCGCCTTCGCATCATGGCCAAGCACTATGGTTGGGGCAAAGCCCTCCTCATGCACCTCTGGTTCGTGGTTCGTTTACCTTTTAAGCAATGAAAGCCACCATTTAACGATTGTATTCTTTACTCCTTCAACAACTCCTTCAGCTCCTTCACTCCCTCCGAAGCGCCCTTGCGTATCACATGAATGTTACGGAATGAGTGGGTTTCCACTGGCTTAGGGTCAATCAAGTAAATCTCAGCATCTTGTGGTGCATAATGCAGTAAACCAGCTGCTGGATAGACATTCAGACTCGTACCTATAATCACCAGGATATCAGCCTTCTCCACATAGCGAATGGCTGTCTCTATCTCAGGTACAGCCTCACCAAACCAAACGATGAAGGGACGCAATTGTGAACCGTCACCGGCCTTGTCGCCAATATGAATCTCTTCGCCTGGTTTCAACTCACGAACATAGCGAGGATCGTTAGGGTCACGCTCCGAACAAGCCTTAGTAAGTTCACCATGAAGATGCACCACATGGGTACTACCTGCTCTTTCGTGCAGGTTGTCCACATTCTGTGTCACCACCGTCACGTTGAAATCTTTCTCCAATTCTGCCACACCGATGTGTCCTTCGTTGGGTTTCACAGTACCCAACTCATTGCGACGCTGGTTATAGAAGTCGAGCACCAGCTTGGGGTTGCGCCAATAACCTTCTATCGAGGCCACGTCCTCCACCTTGAACTGCTCCCACAATCCACCAGAATCCCTGAATGTGCTGATACCGCTCTCAGCGCTCATACCAGCACCTGTTAGAAACACCAAATTCTTCATACTTGTGCGTTTTTAGTCATTCAAAAGTACAAAAAACTATCAAGAAAAGCAATGATAAGATAATTTAAATGCATAAATCTCTCATATTTCAATAAAAAGAAGTAACTTTGCACGCTTTTTAGAATGAAAAATATGGATCAAAAACAAGTAAGTTATGCATTAGGCTTGGGTATCGGCCAGAATCTGCTTGGCATGGGTGCCAAAGATATCAATATCGATGAGTTTGCTCATGGAGTGAAGGATGTGTTGGAAGGCAATAAGTTGGAGATGGACCACAAGACCGCTCAGATTATTGTCAGTCAGTACATTGACGAATTGGATCAGAAGATGACCTCAGCTCGCCAGGAAGCCAACAAGCAGTTCCTCGACGAGAACAGGAAACGTCAGGGTGTCGTGGAATTACCCAGCGGTTTGCAGTATTATGTAGTGAACAAAGGCAATGTGGACGGCAAGCGTGCCAAAGAGACAGATCGTGTTCAGTGCCACTACGAAGGTCGTTTGCTGGATGGCAATGTGTTCGATAGCTCCTACCAGCGTGGTGAACCAGCGGTATTTGGTGTGAATCAGGTAATCAAAGGCTGGACAGAAGCTTTGCAACTCATGCCAGAAGGTGCCAAATGGACACTTTTCATCCCATCCGAGATGGCTTACGGAGCACAAGGTGCTGGTCAGGTAATCCCTCCTCATAGCGCCTTGATTTTCGACGTTGAATTACTGAAAATATTATAAATCAATTAAATAAAAAAGCAAAATGAAAAAGTTATCAATTATCGTCGTGATGGCCATCACAGCATTGATGTCATCATGCACAGCACAGGGACAATCTGGAAACTTCAAGTCCGACATTGACACATTATCTTATACCATTGGCTATTCTCGCGTAGATGGTTTGACAGATTATCTGCTGACCCAAGGTGTTGATAGTACCATGATGGTAGATTTCCTCAAGGGTTTCGATGAGGGTATCGGTAAAACTGACGACAAAAAGTTCTTGGCACGTCGCATAGGCCAACAGGTAGCCTATATGGTAAACGGTTGGATTCCCGGCCTCAACGAAGCTATCTTTGGTACAGATTCAACCATGACCATCAATCGTGACCTCATGGTTCGTGGCTTCCTCGATGCTGTAGCAAAGAAGACTGAACTGATGGACTTGGTAAAGGCTCAGGCATATTCAAACGAGAAGATGAAGGAGCTCAAGGAGCGTGTAACTGAACAGAAATATGGTGAAAACCGCATAGCAGGCGAGCAGTTCTTGGCTGAGAACAAGACCAAGGAAGGTGTGATTACTACCGAAAGTGGTCTGCAATATAAGGTCATCACCATGGGTAAGGGCGAGAAGCCAACTGAAAACAGCGAGATTAAGGTGAACTATCGTGGTACAACCATTGACGGCACTGAGTTTGATAGCTCATATTCTCGTAACGAACCAACTACTTTCCGTGTAGGTCAAGTGATTGATGGTTGGAAAGAAGGTTTGCAACTCATGCCTGTAGGTTCAAAGTTCATGTTCTATATCCCACAAGAACTGGCATACGGAAGCCGTGAGGTGAGCGACGAGATCAAGCCTTACTCTGCTCTTATCTTTGAGGTTGAGTTGTTGGAGATTACCAAATAACAACCCTCCCTATCCTCATAAAAAGCCACTCTTGCTGGTCAAGGGTGGCTTTTTTATACTTCTTCTGCATTTTTTTTGTCAAAATGATTGCCAAGAATAAAAAAAGTCCTATATTTGCTCACAATATTTAACAACTTTCTAACTATTTTGTAGAGAATATGGAGAAAATTGACAAACTTGACAAGAAGATACTGACTATCATCTCGAAGAATGCCCGCATTCCTTTCAAGGATGTAGCAGCTCAGTGTGGTGTGTCTCGTGCAGCTATTCACCAACGTGTGCAACACATGGTTGATTTGGGCATCATCGTAGGTTCTGGCTACGAGGTTAATCCAAAGTCATTAGGCTTTATGACCTGCACCTATGTAGGCATTACCTTGGAGAAAGGTTCCATGTACAAGGCAGTGGTAACAGAGCTCAACAAAATTCCTGAGGTAGTGGAATGTCACTTCACCACAGGCCCTTACACCATGCTCGTCAAGCTGTTTGCTCGCGACAATGAGCACTTGATGGACTTGCTGAACAACAAACTGCAGGAGATTCCTGGTGTAAATGCCACAGAGACCCTTATCTCTTTGGATCAGAGCATCAAGAAAGAGGTACCTATTGAGATTTAAAAAACTGAGCAAACCTGTATGCAGTTTCTCACAGAATACCACCTGACAGGCTTGGTCATTGGTATCTGTACCTTCCTGATCATCGGGGTGTTTCATCCTGTTGTCATCAAGGCAGAATACTATTGGGGTACTCGTTGTTGGTGGCTTTTCCTCTTCTTGGGCTTGGCAGGAACGGCAGCTGCCATCTGGATCGATAGTCTTTTTCTGTCGTCCCTGTTTGGTGTCTTCGCCTTCTCGTGCTTCTGGAGCATCCACGAGATCTTCGAACAAGAAGAGCGTGTGCGCAAGGGTTGGTTCCCCAAGAATCCCAAACGCACGTATAAGTTTTGAAGCAAAACACTTGCATATTTCTAAGGAAAAGACTAATTTTGCAGTGCTTTTCCAAAACAAGGGAAATGTAGGACTTGTAGCTCAGTTGGTTAGAGCAACAGACTCATAATCTGGAGGTCCCAGGTTCAAGCCCTGGCTGGTCCACACTAATAATCAAGCACTTACGAGTTTCTCGCAAGTGCTTTTTCTTTTATCGGTGACCTTCAAGTGACCTTTTTGAGACAAAAGTGACCTCGCGTGAGCTTCTGAAACGTAGAGAGATTATTTGTGATTTCAAGAAATGTTTTCGCAAAGATTACAGCGAAAACAAGGAGCATTATCTCAAAGCGGCAAGCAGGAGAAGTAAACCAGATACCAGATTTAGGTATGTGGTTTGGAGTTGCCCCAAGCTAATCATCAAGAAAATCACATTTGGTAGGTGTTTGAACAGCAAAAAACACATAAAAAAGCATAAAATAGGGGCGCATAACCACGATTATTTAAAAGAGAGCAGTAGAAATTGAAAATTTTTCACTACCTTTGCAGGGTAAACATTACATTATATATAATATATGGAAGATATTAACCGAATAAAGATGGTTTTATTCGAGAAGAAGAAAACAGCTCGGTGGCTGGCAAGTGAAATGGGTGTCACCCCATCTACTGTCAGCAAGTGGTGTACCAACTCTTCTCAACCCGACCTCGCCACAATCCTTAAAATAGCCGATTTGTTGAAGGTTGATATACGGGAGTTGCTGGTACGTGAATACAAATCATATCTGCTTTCTAAAGAGTCAAAGTAGAACGAAATGAATAGCAGTGAATGACATAAGGAAATCACCAAGATAAAATCATGTTTTATAAACTGATAGAAAATAAACGTAACGAATGGCTGGCATCTGAGGAATGCACCATTAAAGAACTGTTGCAGTATATTGTGCAACGGGGCATGATGCGTGACGCTCAGTTGGAGGCCATCAAGACATACTTGTTTCTGAAGATAGCCTGCAAGAACCAACCTCTGTGGCGGCTCTTCGTCGATGGTGTGTTCAACGACACCAATATCGGGCAGGTGGAGCTGACAGAGACTGCCCGTCAGATATTCAGCACCAAAAAGGCTGCTGTGGCTCTGTTCCAGTATTCGTGCCTACACGACAAGAAAGGCAAGCAACTGGCTCCGGAACTGGAGCAATATATCAAGCAGCATGCTGACGAGATAGACTACGAGGCCATATTCCAGAAGATATTCTACGGAGTCACCTATACCGACTACCTCTTTAGTCTGCCTATGGGAGCTGGCAAGACTTATCTGATGGCAGC
>CAMJNN010000071.1 GCA_946407325.1 uncultured Prevotellaceae bacterium
ACCAAGCGGAATAACAACATGCTGATGATGCTTTTTGCACTGAAGTTGACGCCAGCAATGACGCCCTCCAAAGAGGTAAAGATTAAGAACAACCAAAGACGATTCTTGATTTGTTGGAAGATGAGGTAGTATTCCGGACACCAGAACGCTACCCAGCTCCATCCTTGTGCCTCGCGGGGAATGATGCTGTCGATGCCAAACCTGATCAGTTGGTTGACCTTTTCTTTTCTGCCATAGAGATAGGTTTTGTTCTCGGCAAACAACGTGGGGTGATCTGCCCTGTACAACAACTTGAACCGTTCATAGTCGCTCTTGGATTTGAGGTAGATGATGCGGAACGTCAAGTCGGGCAATTGGTAAAACACCACATGGCATTTCAAGTCAGCCAGTTGGGGGAATTCCAGTCCGTAGCGGCTTTTAATGATCTGGCAGAATGACCGGTACTCCTCCATCTTATCTACCCAGAATATGGCCTTGTCGAGCAGTTGCATATTGTAACATTGCTCGAACTCCCAGAGGAAATTGTCGGAGATGCTGATGCGTTGCAAGATAATCTTTGACCGGTTGATGAGGCTGTGTACAATCTCTTGCCAGTCTTCATCTACATAAATGCGCTTCGCTCCTGCAGGTGGCATGAACTCGTCGGGCTTGCCGATGGCATACACGGGAAACCACTCGCTCAAGGCCTTGGTCATGCGCTTTTTCAGTTTCTTGTCCTTGCGCTCGTCGTTGAAACAGCGCAGATAGACGGTGAAGTAATCAAGGTTGGCAAGGTGCTTCTTGGTATAGAACGGTCTTCTGCCTACGAGGTAGGACAGGATGTAGAAATAGGGCACCGACAAGATGAAGGAGGCGGATGCAGGGGCGATAATCTTGGCGAAGATATCATCTTCTGCCGCCAAAGGCTGGTAGAATGCGGATGAGGCGGCTCCTATGGTGGCGATGACAGTCAGTGCAAACAGCACACCATCAGCTATCTGTCTCGACAGGATGACCAAACGGTAACTCTTGGCATGATAGATGAGCAACCGCAGGGGCAGGGTCAGAAACAGAAAGATGATGATTACCCAGATGGTCGATGCAGGTAGGGTTGCCATGATCTTCCAGCCTTACAGGGGCCAACTTTTATGCAGTGAAATCTTCCTTGGTGAGTTTTCTGCCGCAATGCTCGCAGAATACCTGGTGCTTGAAGATGACGCCGCCACATTCGCTGCAGTGGTTGGCATTCTCTATCTCACGTACACGTGAAATCAGTTCCTGGTACAACGGGGTTTCTTTGCTCTTCACGATGTCGTAGCCCAACTTCTTGAGCAGTTTGATGGTACGCCAAGCGGTGGCACGGTCGTATTCTTTCTCTTTCTCGGAGAGCTCAGCGTAGGGCACCATATCGGGCGTTTGTTTCTTTTTGTCGTCGCGCTCGGGGCCGTAGGTCCAGCCTTCTCGCATACGGTTTTCTGCCCATACTTCGTGCGTGTTTTCGGCAATGGCTTCACGTAATTCTCTCAAATCTTCGCTGATGCTTACGTCGCTCAGGTCAATAGGTTTTGGTATGTACTTTCCCATGGTATTTAGCTTTAATTGTTATACGTTGCCGTAAAGTTAGTAAATAAATTGAGAATTGAGAATTGAGAATTGAAAAATTTTCATTCCATCGCGCCTCATAGATGTGCCGGTGACTGACTGCAAGCAGGTATGTCACCTACACACATCTATTTCGGCTTATTCATTAACGAGTTTGAACCGAATGCGCCAAATTTGGGTGTCGGGCTTATAATCATGACTCAGCAGCTTGAAAGTGCCAATCTCGCTGGTGTTACTTACGTGCTGACCGATGCAGAGGCACTCGTCGTAGTCGCCCACCTTTACCACGCGTACAGTCTCGGAGGCATCATCGGGCAGACGCTCCATGTCGAAGCGGCCTTGTGCCTCGGCTTGGGTGATATACTCAGTGGTGACGGGCAGGTTTTGGTGGATGACCTCGTTCACAGTGTCTTCAAGTTGCTGCACTTGTTCGGGGGTGGGGCAAGCTGCCAACTTGTAGTCTAACTTGCTCTTCTTCCGCTCGATATGTGCTTCTACTGAGCGTCCGCAACCGAAGAGGTTGATCATCGTTCGGTTAATTACATGCTCGGTAGTGTGCATTGGGGGGTATTCAGCTTTATTGTGCTGATTTAATGTTAACTCTTCCATGTTTTGTTACTTCTTTCCGTAAAATGAATGTGCCGGCGACGCACGTCAGGCCTAAAATGTCGCCTACACACATTCATTTTACTACATTGTTATTGTTAGTTGTTTATGGCTTCGTCTCATGAATGTGCCGGCGACTGACTGCGAGCAGATATGCTGCCTACACACATTCATTGCGGCTAGTAGCCAACGTTATTTTTTCTAATGCTGAGCCCAGTAAGTATGGTATCAGGGCGAAGGTTAAACACAGCATTCATCTCGCCCGCCATACTAAAGCCACACTGTTCACAAAGGCCACTATTTACATCATCAATGCACTGTGGCGAACGGCGCCCGTCGCAGTAGATGAAATTACATATCCAGCAATGACGTTTGAATTGCAATGTCAGCATGTTCTTCAAACCCGAAACGGTGTTCATGATGCGATGGCCTTGTCGCTTGTAATCCAACAACTGGGTTATGACTTCCTTACGTTGTTCCTTACTCAAAGCCAGGTGCTCGGTGCCTGCAAAGGGCGTGTGGAAGTTGAAGGCAATCTGATGGATGTCAGGGTGCTGTTGCATAAACTCCAGTACGTCAGGCAGTTCGTGGTAGTTTGTTTTATTTACCACCAGATAGAGTGATGCGCCTTGCAGGTTTTTCAACAGGGTGAAGTCATCGAAGCCCATGATGCTTACCCATAACACATCAACAGGTACTTGCAGCTGTTGCCATGCTGCATAGTCGGCAGCGGGTACCATAGTTGAAGTGCTGTAGAAGCCTTTGTCCTTGGCCAGTTGGAAGAGGTCTTTGGCGGTATGATCGCCATCGTGCCAGCGCAGCAGGTGCACGCCCTCGATATCGAGCATACGGGCACCTTGTCCATAGCAATAGTCAAGGTGCTTTTCTATCTCGTCGTATGGCATAAAGGTATGGCCTGCAGGCAGGGTGCAATGGGTACAATGGCGACAGGTGCTGTTGCAACCGTTGGTAACGAACAGCACGCTTTGCAGTGGCTTGCGTCGGCCAAAGAACCTGGCCCTGATGAACCACCATCCCAGGTAGATGAGTTGCAGCAACGCCTTCATGGCTGCTTACCAGAGTGCAATGGTGAGCAACAAACCCAGGAGGGTGAAGTTGCGCGGACTCTCGTAGTAGATGACGTTCAGTGCATTGCCCTCACGGATGCGGTTCATCTTCAACCATGAGCCGATGTGCAGGATGAGGTAAGGCACTGCCGAATAGAGCAGTCCGATCCAGCTGATGGCACCGTCGAGGTAGAGCAATACCACCATTGCCACGCAGAGCAAACCTGCCAGGAGGTAGAAATAACGGCCAAACACTTCGCCCAAGATACCTACGCTGGTGTGCTTGCCAGCGGCCGAGTCTTCGTCACGGTCGCGGTAGTTGTTGATGATGAGCAACGTGTCGATCGAGCAACCTGCGATGATGGAAGCCCAGATGGCATCCCAGGTAACGGTATAGGTAAGCACATAGAACGTACCGCATACGGGTATCAGACCGAAACATACCAATACGGCGAGGTCACCCAAGCCATGATAGGCAAAAGTGGTGCTGTAGAGGAAGGTGCAGAGTACCACGACGGCACCCATCAGTACGATTTCCCAGCCGCCCCAAACGAGGTGATCCCATACGGTATATAAGATGCCGAGCCCAATCAAGCAGCCCAGTACCAGACATACGCCGATGGTGATGTAGGCCGCTTTTTGGGTGAGCAGTCCGTTGGCATAGATGCGGTCGATGCGCTCAGGGTCAGGCATGTCGAGGCCACGGTTAAAATCTACCACGTCGTTGATGAGGTTGGCGGCAATGTGCATGCACCAGGCAAACAGCCAGCACATGATGGCTACTGGCCACGAGAACTGCTCGGGCATGAAACCATGTGCCAAGCCTGCACCTAACAATACGGTCATCAACGAGGCGCCCAAACTGGTGGGGCGAATGCCCAAGAACCAAGCCTTGAGCGAGTTTATTGCAATCTTGTTTTCTGCCATAGTAAATAGTTTTTTCTTGGGTGTAAAGTTACGAAAAGTTACGGAGTAACTTATCTAAAGTTACGAATAAAAGTTGACAGGCAACTATTTTTTGGCTAAATATTTTGAAGATTCAAAAAGTCGTCCTATATTTGCATCCGCTTAACAGCAAAACGTTCTTTGGGGTTGTTTGGTTTTGACAGCGAGCAGAAAAGGTAAGTAAGCATGCAGTGCCTCGTTAGTTTGCACTTAAATCTGAGCTCTCAACAATTATCTGGCAATACAAGCTATGCTCTCGCTGCTTGATCGAAGTACAGTAGATCGACTTTATCTCGGCACCAGGTGCTGAGACGAGACGTCACTCAGAAGCTCTTGCTCCGAAGCAGTCTGATATAGTGGCGCAGCAATATCGGGGATAGTTCTTGCAGGCTCCGATGCAAGGATGAAATTTTAGGAGATAAGGTTGCGGTTGATGGCTTTGGTTCTGCCGTAGCTCGAAAATGAAGTCAAAGATAAGCATGTAGAAAGCTTATGGTTTCCTCGTTTGGACGAGGGTTCGACTCCCTCCAGCTCCACCATTCTTCCATATTATTAGATTTTTGGCTCTCTTGCCTGCAAAGGTGAGGGGGCCTTTTTTTATGCCTGGACGCAAACTATTTGCTTTAGGATGATGAAAAATGCGAATAGTTTTTTATCTTTGCAACTATGAATGTAAAAAACCTTGTATCATGAAAAAGACACAAGTTAAGCAGCTGAGCATGCCTGCTGAAGGTACTTATAGCTATGGACGCTACTATGATATGCCCGATGTGGAACCCGTGCGTGAGATACTGATCAACGACGGATGGCTTTTTGCACCTACCGAATTGGCTGGGGCAGAGATGATGGACTATGATGATACGACTTGGAAGCCGGTGGATCTGCCGCATGACTTCAGTCTGATACCATTGCCAGGCGGTGACAACGACGAGCAGATTGGTCCGTTTAGCAAGCAATCTCCCGGACGTAATGCTACCGGACATGTGATGGGGGGTACGGGATGGTACCGCAAGATCATCAAGACCGACAAGAACTTTGAGGGAAAGCTGGTGAAGATCAGTTTCGACGGCACCTACAACGAGACCAAGGTGTGGGTGAACGGTATTATGGTGGGCAACCATGTCAATGGATATACTCCTTACTACTACGATATTACCGATGCTTTGAATCCTGTTGGCGAGGACAATATCATCGCCGTACGCTGCCGTAACAACGGACGTAATACGCACTGGTACTCGGGGGCGGGCATCTACCGCGATGTGAAGCTGGAGATGTTTGACCCGATACATGTGGACCCATGGGGTGCTTTTGTGACGCTGGCCTACCTGGATGCCTATGAGACCAAGGTGGATGTGGAGGCGCGTGTGGTGAACGAGACGAACGAGGACGAGACCGTCAGTGTGCAGGTGGTGATTCGTTCGCAGAAGGGTAGGAACGTAGGCAATGCCCACCAGGAGGTGGAAGTAAGGGCCAACTCATGGGTAAGGGTGACGCAGATGATGCATGTGAGTCGTGCGGTTATCTGGTCATTGGATAATCCCTATCTCTATACGGCTGAAATCACCATCAAGAAAGGTGATAAGGTGCTCGATGAATACAAGCAGAAATTTGGCGTGCGCAAGATTGAGGTGTCGGCCGACAAGGGCTTCCGCCTGAATGGCGAACTGCTGGATCTCAAGGGCGGATGCGTGCACCACGACAATGGTTTCTTGGGTGCTGCTGCTTTCAAACGTGCGGAATACCGCAAGGTGGAGCTGCTGAAAGAGGCAGGCTATAATGCGGTACGTACGGTGCATAACCCACCATCATCTTATTTTCTTGATGCCTGTGACGAATTGGGGTTGCTGGTCATCGACGAGTTTACCGACGTGTGGGAAGTACACAAGACGCCGCAGGACTATGCCACCTATTTCAAGGAAACATGGGAGCCTGATATCACGAACATGGTGAAGCGTGACCGTAACCATCCGAGTGTGATTATGTGGAGCATCGGCAACGAGATTCCTAATCAGTCAACCGAGGATGCCTTGCGCATTCAGGGCGAACTGATCAAGCGTGTGAAAGAGCTTGACCCCACGCGTTTCGTGACACAGGTGGTTTC
>CAMJNN010000072.1 GCA_946407325.1 uncultured Prevotellaceae bacterium
TAGCCGACAGCAAAGTGGAAGGCGAAGTCGCGGCTAAAGCGAGGATGAATAATTGGATAACGATCGCGACCACTCTCGTAAACAGGATTGATGGCCTTCATACCACCATCGAAGCGGAGGATGAAGAAACCTAAGTCGATGCGAAGTCCGATGCCATAGGCAACAGCAATCTGCTTGTAGAATTTGTTGAAACGGAACTGGCCACCAGGCTGACTCTCGTAGTCACGAAGCGTCCACACATTACCCGCATCGATAAAGATGGCACCAGCCAACTTCCAGAACAGGTTGGAGCGATACTCTATGCTACCCTCCATCTTCAAGTCACCTGTCTGATTCATGAAGTTGCCATCGCCGGGGAACTTACCAGGACCCAAGCTGCGTACTGACCATCCTCGCACACTGTTGGCACCACCTGCGAAATAACGCTTCTCGAACGGAATCATCTTCGCATTGCCATAAGGATAGGCTATGCCAAAAGCAACATGATAGGCAATGGAGTTGCGATTATCGATGGCAATATTTTTCGCAAAATCGAAGTCGGCCTTGATGTACTGGGCGAATGGGATGTTCAAGATGGTATATTCACCGTCTTTGTTCTGTTTCATGTTAGTAACTTTCGCCAAAGCATAAAGCCAGTTGCCCGCCGCCTCGATGCTGGCACGCAAAGTATAGGACGTTCCATTGAAAATATTGGATGCCATACTCGTACCCCGACTGTTATAGATGAAGGTATAGCCTGTGCGCACAATGAGTCGGTCTTCGTAGTTGTAGCGTACAATATAGTTTTGCTGGTCGTCAAGGTATTTCTTCTTGAAATCCGGATGGATCCAAGGCATGTAGAGATAGTTGACATCCTCCAAGTCGATGCGATGGCGAACACGCTGTTGCTTGAAACTCCACTGATAGCTCCATCCCGCAGAGGCGATGATGCGTGTAAACTCAGGGCGCAGCTGGAAGTTATAGCGCATATCGAGCATAGTGTTGGCACGGATGCGGTTGACAAAGCTATGATTCAGGAAGGGGAACAAGATGCGAGGGAAGTTGAGCGATGCCTCGGCACTCAGTTCTGTATAGCTCTCATTGCGGTAGTCGCCTTGCAAGCCCGATACGGCCTCGTAGGCCCCTCTAAGGCGAAGGGTGAGCGTTTCGGAACCACGAAACAGGTTGCGGTTGCTAAGCGACACAGCTGCCGCAGCGCCCAAATCGCCAGCAGAATTGGTGCCTTCTATCTCAAACGACACTGAGCGCAACTTATTCTTGGTGAGTTGGATATAGGCATCTACCAGCGAAGAGTCGTTGCGTAGCAACTCCTCAAAGCGGATGTTGGTATAGCGCAACACAGATAAGCGGTTGAGGTTCTGATAGGTTTGCTGAACATCGTTGCCATTGTACAATTCTCCTTTCTGGAGGCGTTGGTTGCCCACCAGCACACGAGGACGGATAAATGGTTTGCCCCGATAGTACACAGGATAGCCTTTATACATCATAGAATCGCCGCTCTGCTCATCGTCACTGTTCTCCAAAGCATTATATTCGGTAAGGAAATGCACCTGGTTGACATAGTATTGCGGATGAACGACCGTCACACTGTCGGCATTCACACGATAAGGCTCGAGGTGCATGGTAAGGTCGATGAGATAAGTATTGCGGGTGGTATCAGCCGAATAAGTAAGGTATTCCTTGTTGAAGCGATAGTAGCCGTTTTTCTGTAACAAACTGGTGATGCGTTCGCGCTCGCTATCCAGCACATTGATGTCCATATTCATGCCTTCGCTCAGCAAAGTGGCGGCTGAGTCTTGACGCATATAGTTCCAGATGGTGGTATCAGGAATATCATAATGGATGGAGCGTACTTTATAAGGCCTACCCGTCTTGATGTCGTAGGAAAGCGCTATTTTCTTGGTTCCTCTCAACTGGGTTCCAGCATCGACTGATGCGCCCAAATAGCCCAGGTTGCGAACAGCTTTCTCCACTTCCTGGCGCGAACGTTCTGTCTCGTAGGAGTCGAAGATGACAGGCTCATCGCCCATTCTCCGAAGCGCCCTATTCACCCATTTGGTGGTGTCGCGTCCAGACATGTTGTAGATATAGAGCTGTGTCTTTATCAAGTTGAACCACTTGGTGTTAGGCTGCTGACGAATGAACATGCTGAGGTCGGAAGGCTTCACTTCTTTATTGTCGCTGTGTACATTGAGTTCGTCGAGCAGATAGGCACCCTCGGGTACATATTTGGTGGATGAACAGCCTGTTATCATGAGCAAGGTCATTGCCCATAGTCCCAACAAGATTCTATGTTTTAACTGTTTACCCATCGTCGCTCAGAGTCATGAGCCTTTGTCAAGTTTATTTTCGGTTGTAAATTTAGCGGTTTTTTATCAGAAAAGCAGTATATTTGCATAGAAAAAAGCTACTTATGGCAATATCGAAGAACAAAATAAAGTGGATACGTTCGTTGGAGCAGAAGAAAGAACGACGTGAGGAGCAGGTGTTTGTGGCCGAAGGTCCCAAGCTGACGGGCGATTTACTGGGGCATTTCCATTGTCGCTATGTAGCTGCTACTGCCGATTGGATAGCTGATCACCCCACCCTGCATGCGGATGAAATAGATACCGCCACAACGGACGAGATAGCACGTGCCAGTTTGCTGAAAACGCCTCAGAATGTGATTGCTGTCTTCGAGCAACGCCAAGAGCAAACCGATCCTTCTGTGATAGCCCACCAGCTGTGTCTGTCGCTCGATGATGTACAGGATCCAGGCAATTTGGGTACCATCATCCGTATCGCCGACTGGTTTGGTATTGAGCATATATTTTGTTCGCAAGGCACTGTGGATGTATATAGTCCTAAGGTGGTACAAGCCACTATGGGGGCATTGGCTCGTGTGCATCTGCACTATGTTGATCTGCCAGCGATGATTGGTCAGTTGAAAGAAGATATACCTGTTTATGGTACCTTCCTTGATGGCACCAATATCTATACGCAAACGCTGAGTACTTCTGGCTTGATTGTTATGGGCAACGAGGGCAACGGCATCACGGCAGAGGTAAGAAAGTTGATCAACAAGAAGCTGTTTATTCCCAATTATCCTGCAGGTCGCGACACATCAGAATCGTTGAATGTAGCAGTAGCTACAGCCATCACCTGTGCGGAATTTCGTAGAAGAGGATAGATTTAACGCTGCTTGGCGTGCATGCGGATGAGTGAGACGCTATCTACCAGCAGCATGCGGTCTTCGCTTTGCTCAGGCAGGTAGATAAAGCCATATACTTCGCGTATTCTTCCATTTTTATCGCTCTGCAACGTCAACTTGTGTTTTCCGTCACCAAAGATATAATGCATCTGACTGATAATGCTGTCGTTGCGATAACGGATGGAGAGCGCCATTACGGCATATTCTTTAGAATTGATGGGTTGATTGACGTGCAGATAGCGGAAACGTGCATTGAAATGAAGGGTGTCGTACTCTTCATAATTGGCATCGTTCTCATAGTCAAAAGCTATTCTGTTGTCATAAGGACGGTTAGTGAGACTGAACATCGGCATGCCTGTCCAGATATTCACACTATCACCACTTTGCGTAACGCTGCTACCTTGTCCGCTGATGGAAATAGAACGTTCCAACACCTTCTTTTCTCCTTCAATGCGCCTGATGACGCGCTGATACACCCTGTCAAATGCTTCAGGATTGCGTGAATACCATGCCAAGGAAGAATCGAATTCCTGTTCGGTGGTATGGTGCTTTTCAAAAACATTGAGATAATAAAGCGTAGCCTTGTACTTGTTGGAAGGTGACTCCAATTCACCCAGTGCCTTTGCCTTGTGATAGTCGTACAATACCTCCTCCATCTTGCTGTCGCTCAGTACACCATCAGGCCGACTAGGACCACATGCTGCGATGCATGCCATCAGAAACAGCACCATGATGCATAACGGTATGGTACGCATGAATTTCATGACTTCTTGGATTTCAGTACATCAAAGGCATGGTTCACATATCTTCCGTAGAAGATGAGCAACGCCACGATGCCTACCGAGATACATGAGTCGGCGAAATTAAAGATAGGACTGAAAAATACGAAATGTTGCCCACCTACGAAAGGCATCCAGGTGGGCCATTCGGTCTCAATAAGAGGGAAATAGAACATATCTACCACCTTGCCATAGAGCAGCGGAGCATAGCCGCCTCCGTTGGGCAAGAAGTGAGCTATATGGGAGAAGGTGCTCTCACTGAAGAACACGCCATAGAACACGCTGTCGATGATGTTACCCAGTGCCCCTGTGAGAATAAGGCTCACACACACCAGGAATCCTGTTTTCAAGTGAGCCTTCACAAACTTATAGAGACACCAAATGATAACAGCTACAGCGATGATGCGGAACGAGGTGAGAAACAGTTTTCCGAAGATTTGCATGCCGAAAGCCGCACCGTTGTTTTCGGTAAAGAAGATGTAAAACCAGTCGGTCACACGTATGCTTTCATGCAAGTACATGTGTGTCTTGATGTAAATCTTGAGACACTGGTCTATCAGCAGTAGCAGTAATATCAAAGCAACTGACATACTGCCCTTTTTAATAGTTTTGCTCATCTTCTTGTTTAAGCGTTCGACGCTTCTTCTTTAACGGTTTCTCTTTGCCTCAATACTCAGTGTAGCATGAGGAACGGCACGCAGACGTTCAGCAGGAATCAGCTTACCTGTCTCACGGCAAATGCCATAGGTCTTGTTTTGGATACGTACCAAAGCTGCCTGCAGACTTTGTATGAATTTCTGCTGGCGCTGTGCCAAACGAATGGTCTCATCCTTACTCAGTGCATAGGCATCATCCTCAATTACTTTGTAAGTAGGAGAAGTATCTTCAATTCCATTACTGTCTGAACCGTTTAAACTGGCCATCATCTGGTTATAATCTCTTTGAGCCACTTCTAACTTTTCCAGAATAATCTGCTTGAACTCCTCTAATTCGGCGTCGGAGTATCTTGTTTTCTCTGCCATAACCAATAGTTTTTATAGATTAAGGTAAATTTTATAATTTTTCAATTTTTACTTCCAGTTCGTACTCTTCCATATCGAGCTTCACGCCATCCTGAACGTTATCCACTAAGGTCAGGGTATTACCCAATACCTGGTTGCAGATATAATCCTTGTAGGCTGCAACAGCATCGTCGGTCTTCTCGTTCTTAGACAGCGTGATGTTGATCTTGTCGGTAATCTCCAAACCGCTCTGCTTACGCAGGTTCTGGATACGGTTCACCAACTCACGGGCGATACCTTCCTGACGCAACTCTTCGGTGATAGTTACTTCGAGAGCTACAGTCACTTTTCCTTCGTTAGCCACCAGCCATCCTGGGATATCTTCGCTGAAGATCTCCACATCAGCTGCTTCTACCACAGCCTCTACGCCATCGAGTACGAAGGTAAACTTGCCCTCTTGTTCCATGCGGTTGATATCTTCCTGACTCATAGCCGTTACAGCAGCGGCTACGGCCTTCATCTGCTTGCCAAACTTAGGACCCAGCTTCTTGAAGTCGCACTTCACTTTCTTCACCAGAATACCGGCAGCATTATCCACAAAGTTAAGTTCCTTGACATTCACCTCGTTCTTGATAAGGTCTTTCACGGCCTCGATGTGAGCACGCTGTGCTTCATCGTTTACAGGCACCATCACGCTCTGCAGCGGCTGGCGTACCTTGATGTTCACCTTACGACGCAACGCCAATACCATAGAGGTGATTTGCTGCGCCAACTCCATGCGAGCCTCCAGTTCCTTGTCTATCAAACTTTCATTGCAAACAGGGAACTGAGCGAGGTGTACTGACTCTACATTGTCTCTGCCTGTTACGGCAATGAGATCCATATACAGCTTGTCAGCATAGAACGGTGAGAACGGAGCCATCAACTTAGCTACTGTCTCCAAGCACACATAGAGTGTTTGGTAAGCAGCCAACTTATCCTGTGTCATGCCTCCACCCCAGAAACGCTTACGGTTCAGACGTACATACCAGTTGCTCAGGTTGTCGTTTACAAAATCCTGAATCAGTCGGCCAGCTTTCGTAGGCTCGTAGTCGTTGAGATTGGCATCCACATTCTTGATCAGCGTATTCAATTCAGAAAGAATCCAGCGGTCGATCTCTGGACGCTCCTGAACAGGCACTTCTGCTTCTGCATACTTGAATCCATCTACATTGGCATAGAGCGCCAAGAATGAGTAGGTGTTATACAAGGTGCCGAAGAACTTGCGACGTACTTCCTCTACACC
>CAMJNN010000073.1 GCA_946407325.1 uncultured Prevotellaceae bacterium
GGGAACTCCTTGAATACAGGTGCATTCACATTGGGAGCCTTCTCGATAGTCCAACCTGCTTTCTCCACCTTGTCAGGAGTATTCCTGCCGCTTACGATGCCCACATAGTCAGCAGCTACCATCGTTTCAGTGGTAGCAAAAGCAACGGTGAACTCAGGGTTGTCTTTAAGGTTGTCCGTTGTTTGGTGAGAACCGAGCGATATAATAATCTCGTGCATATCCCACTGGCCACCCCAAGCCGCATTCATGGCATTGGGTTTGCCGTTCTTGTCGTATGTACCGATTATCAGTACTGGTTGTGGCAATAGCCACGCAGTTGATTTGAAACTCTTCATATCTTAAAAATTAGATTGATTACAATGCAAATTTACAAATTATTGCTGTCTTTTCAAATATTAGAATCTTCGAGTATGACTACGATAGGCATCATACTCGTTGCCAAAGTCACGGTGTAGGCGACGCTCTTCGCTGAGTACCTGAATGAACATGATGGCAAAAAAGAGTGCCCAGACGGCGACAGCCTGCCAAGTGCACAGCCACAGGGCAAAGCCTATGAGATAAATGAGCGTTCCTGTCAGCATAGGATTGCGATTCAGACGATAAGGCCCGTCTGTCATCAGGTGCTGAGTACGAGGTGCCACCTCATGTCCAAAGGCATCCATGGGGTTGCCTTTACCATGATGCTTCATATAGACGATGGACCAGATGCTCAGCAGCAGTCCGCAGAGCATCACACCCCAGGCGACTACATCCTTAGCTGTCACTTCCAACCAAAACGCAGGTCTTCCTGATGCCAGCCACATCAATGTTGGCATCAGTACTACAAAGAGCACCAAGCCTAAAAGATAGCCCAATATGTCTCTTAACTGTTTCATGAAAAAACTCCTTCTTGTCTGTATCTTTCTTTCCCCTTTCCCCCCAACTCGGTTATTAATTCATGTAGGTATGCACGCTGGTGGCTTGGGCACTCGGCAGATAGTTGATGCCCCACCAGCACATTTGCAGGAGAACGAAAGCAATGAGCAGCATCCAGAGGGCTGTCTTGACATCCGACTTGGGCATCAAGCGGTAGTGGATATATGCCAAGTAGGCAAACCACGTGATGGCTGCCCAGGTTTCCTTCGGGTCCCAAGCCCAATAGTGCCCCCAAGCTTCTTTTGCCCAAAGTGCACCAAACAACATGCCAAAGGTCATAAAGGAGAGGCCGACATAAACGAGGTTGTCGGTAATATCCATTTCCGTCGAAAAATGAGAATTATGGTTTTTCTTAAAGAAGAGAAGATATACCGCCATGAGGGTGGCGGCACCGAGCAGGGCATAGGCAAACATATAGACAATGACATGGGGAGCAAACCAAGGACTTTGCAATGCTGGCATCAATGTCTTGTTGTGTATCTCCGGCTTGAAGAGGTTGACGCAGATGAATACCACCGACAGCAACGTGGAGAAGCTCAATATCCACTTGTATTTCCATCGGATATAAACGATGAGGCCAGCTAAGGGCAAGAAGAAGCTGTACCACAGACGTGTTTCTCCCATTGTCCGCAACGGTGGGCGCTCCAGCGATATCCACATAGCGATGATAAAGGCAAAGAATACCAGTAAGCCAAGACCTGTAGATGCGTATGCTGTCTTTGTTTTATCTTTCCAAGCTGCATAGGCCCCATAAGCCCAACACAAAATGGATACTATTGCAAAATATATGAAGTGTTCCCAACTCATTGCTTTTTCCTCCTTACGCCAAAGATGAACATCGTCAATGCTCCGAAAAGCATCATATAGATGCCCGTATACACATACGGCAACCACGGGTCGCGCACCAGCTCCAAGATGCTGAACTGGCTCTCAGCCCCCATAGCGGTATCATAGCCATATTGATAAATCTTCCAACCATTTACCTCGACCGGTTTATTTACATCAACCGTAGCTTGCCGACTATCACCATTCTTCGTATAAATGATGATATCAGAGGCAAAACGCTTAGGCGATCCATCGTCGTAGGTCTCCATGATAAACTGCTTCAGTGTAATGGCGATAGGTAACTCCTGTACCACTTGCTGCTTGTTAATTGCCCGCCATTCGGTTTGATCCAACACTGTGTACATATTTAGGCGTTGCATGTCGGCACTACCTAAGGTAGCCGTCAGAAGTGTCATTAACAATCCAAGGTGACTGACTAAAGAGGGTAGGAGACGCCACTTGAAATAAAGCAACTGTACTAAACTTACCTGTGCCAGAATAAAGGCTATCCAGAGATAGAGCAGCACGAACGGCCAGAACGACAACATCTTGGTGATACCTAAGAAATCGGAAGGTTGTGAGCTTTCACCCACTTGCGCCGTCAATCCCATGATGATGGTCAATGCAGCCGTCATTACCAACGCAGGCACCGCACAGGTATAGGTTGCCAAGAAACGGAAGCCGTAAACCTTGCTCCTGCATGCATAGATGATGACTGAAAGCAGTAGGAATACGGCCAGCACAATGATATTCGCTGGCCATGTAAACAGGCTCCAGTCAATAGGTCCCATGCTGAATTGCAGCATGAGACCTGTAACTATCAACCCCGTACCAATGACGAAGCCCTCTTGTAATCTCCAAGGTTTATTCCACATTATAAGTCAATCAGCTTACCTTTTGCTTTTGCGTCCTCAATCCACTTCGGAACGATTTCATCCATGAAACGCTGATTCTTTTCCTCCAGTTTAGGCATATCCAGACCTATATACTGCTGAGCCTTAGCCTTGGTTGACACATCTGGCATTGGGATATCGCCCGTGAATCCGTGCTTAGCCAATACTTTCACAATCTGCAGGCGAGCCTGATGCGCGAAATCAACACTGTGAGAGAGCAAACGAGTTACTTCCTGTGGAGCGTGGAAAGTAGCACCATGAGATGCGATCGCATAGTCCCATCGCCACTGACTCTTGCGCAGCAAATCCTGAATAGGCTTCATCTCAGCCTCGGTTGCGCCATTGTCGATGGCAAACTTAGCCTCGATGTGAGCGGTTGCCAATTCCTTCTCTGCACGATTGCGAACCTCTGTACACTTGTCCTGACGCTCATACACATTCTTGCGCAAAGTCTCGGCATCTTGGCGATGGCAAGTTTGGCAGGTACGATCGATGTTCGCCAATGGAGACATGATGTGGTGATCGGTGTACTTCACGCCACCCTCACTCATGTAAGGCATGTGGCAATCTGCACAAGAAACACCACGCTGCCCGTGAATGCCTTGCAAAGACATTTCATATCCCGGATGCTGAGCCTTCAAGATAGGAGTCTTTGACAATGAATGGATATAGTCGTAATAATCCAACTCATCATAATACGCCTCTGCATCTTCCAAAGTCAAGCCCTTATCCCATGGGAAAGTCAGGTAGTCGGTACCTTTCTTAAAGTAATACTCCACATGGCATTGAGCGCAAACCAATGAGCGCATCTCCTGATAGGTAGCATCTTTCACGTTCAAGCCTCTGCGTTCGAAAGCTTCGTAAAGAGCAGGACGTGCTGGACGCAACTCCATGGTACGAGCATCATGGCAGTCGGAGCAACCGATGGTGTTCACCATCTCGTTGCCCAACTCACTCCAACGCATGTGGTAGTAAGTATCCAAACCCAGTTCACGCATCATGCGAGGCACATCTGGACCCTTGCAAGTCCAGCAGGTAGCAGGCTGCATATCAGCATCACCGTCAATGCCCGGATTACCTGTGCGCAGAATCTTACGCATGTCATCCAACGCGTGCTTGTGGCCACGAGGGGTGTTGTAGTTGCGGCTGAAAGCATAGCCTGCCCAGAGAATCACCATCTCGGGACGCTGCTCCAACACATCAACTTCCTCACTGCCATTGTACTTTGATTCGAATGAGGTGTCTTCCGTCATTGCCCAGGTATTGTACTCACGAGGATAGTCTGCTTTGAACTTCTCATTCTGAGATACAATACTATCAGTAAAAATTGTGCGCTTGTTGTTAAACACGCTCACCACCTCTGCCCTGCGCTCCATAAGCGATGAAGCCAGCAAGCCTAAAATAAACACAACGACCATTGACCCTCCGAACAATAGCCATCCTTGCCATTTTTTCAGTTGTTTAGCCATAATATCTTACTTTTATTATTTTCCAATTATATTCTGTAACCAATTAGGTACTGGTGAAGGAGGCAATGGTACCACCCCCTCAGCACCTGGTGTGCCAGATAATGAGTTCATGCCTCCATGAGGCACATTGCGATGGCAATCCCAGCAGGCTTTACCTTCGCCACGCTTGGCCTCCATGAAATCAATACGGCCTGTGTAGACGAACTCCTGATTAAGCTGTGTGTGACAACGGATGCAATTGTCCATGATTACTTCCGCGCTCATATCCTCTGCCATAATTGCCTGACGCTCGCTGTGGGTTAAAAAATAAGCCACATGTTTCAAACCATCCACTGCTTTGAAACCATACTTCATAGCCATGTTTTGGTGGGGCACATGGCAATCGTTACAGGTCGCATCACGTCCGTGGCTGGAATGTGACCATGTTGCATAATAGGGAGTCATGATATGACAATTGATGCAAGCGGAAGAATCATCACCAAGATAGGTGTGAGCTCGCAGAAGGTATAGAAATAAACCTCCAAGGCCACAAATAACACCTGCAACCACTAACAGAAACACTTTCTGCCTGTGCGAAAACAGGTTAGTTATTTTATCCAGTGCTTTCATGTATATATCAAGGTTTATTTAGTTAAAAATCATACTTTTGCAAATATAATAAAAAATGTGGATAATTCCAATAACATTTGCACACTATAACACTTAATAATTGTTAAAATGAATAAGATGCCATTGTTTATCCTTACATTTGCAATAGCATAAAACTGTAGGCCTATGACAGGGTATCTCATTTATGTTTGTTTAGTCAGTAATGTCAATATCAAAGTAAAAACAATGTTCGTATGAAAGACGTAGCATTAGTATTGTCGAGTGGTGGTGCGAGAGGTCTTGCCCATATCGGTGCTATCGAAGAACTGGAGGCACAGGGCTATCGCATCACCTCTATTGCAGGTTGCTCAATGGGAGCTCTCATCGGAGGTGTCTATGCCGCAGGGAAACTAAAGGAATTCCGTGAGTGGATGAAGACTGTTGACCGAAAGAAGATGCTGGAGCTAACCGACTTTTCCCTCAGCCTTAATCATATCGTAAAGGGTTCGCGCATCATTGAGGCCATCATGGAGTTTGTACCTGATATGCCTATAGAAGATTTGCCGATACCCTATTGTGCGGTGGCCACCGATTTGAAAGCCGGTCGTGAGGTCGTATTCGACAAGGGCAATCTCTTCGATGCCATCCGTGCTTCCATCTCCTTGCCATCATTCTACGAGCCAGTACATCGTGATGGCATGATACTCATTGACGGCGGTGTGACAAACCCCATACCGATGAATCGTGTGGTACGGCATGAGGGCGATATCCTGATAGGTGTTGATGTAAGTGGACACGATTATGAGACACAATGGGAGATTCAGCAAGAGATAGCAGAAAAACGTAAAAACAGCAAGTCACTGTCTCAGCAGATACTCAACAAGCTGATACCCGACAACATTGAATTTAACTACTACACAATGCTTTCCCGGGTCAGTTCACTGATGATTCGCCAGAACTCCCTCCTCATGGCCCAGCTGATGAAGCCCGACGTGCTTGTAGATATCCAAATGAGTCGTTATGGCGTCTTTGATTTTGATAAATCGGAAAAGCTCATTACCATAGGCCGCAATCGGACACAGCAAGCCCTTAGTAAATATCCAGATAAGTTTGCCTTTCCTAAGTAAAAATCAACTCCTATTTATTTGATTATTAGTATAACTAAACTATACATCAATTACCCTGTTGCTTCCCGCAAGAAGTGGAGGGCCTTGTATTAGTCATCGTTGATGCTAATGCCTTCTATCACTTAACGGAGGCTTTGCTATCACCCGACGCAATATCTCCCATGGGGGAAAGGAGATATTACTATAGGGGTACGGCAGATACTGCGACGACCCATAGCAGATACTGCCAACATCCGAGGCAGACTTTCCTTCACCCCGAGGGAAGTTCTCCGATGGTAGATAGCAAGCGGCGGAACGAG
>CAMJNN010000074.1 GCA_946407325.1 uncultured Prevotellaceae bacterium
CAGCAGAAAGCTCGCTACGAATGCCCTGCTTGTCAGTAATAACAACAGTCAGTTGTTTGTCGCCAGGTATGAAACAGATATCTTCCCAACCAAATTGATTATCAGATAACTTGAAAGTTTTTCCTACTAATGATTTGGCCAAATTGCATTTTGCTTTTCCACTAACCGTTGGATAGCTGTATCTTTGCAGTTGCTTTTGCAAGACTTGATAACCTTTATCAACCATAAGTGCCCCGTCTTGTACGGCAGGAGCCAACATTTGTGAAACTATCCAAGGGTTTGGCGCGTTGCTACATTGAGTTATAACAACCACCATATCCTGCTTAGGCATTACCACGATATATTGTCCGAAACGACCATCGGCACGGAAAGCACCATCTTTAGAAGCTTCCCACATCTGGTAGCCGTAACCTCTGCCACCACCAGTATCAATGTGGTTAGACATCATTTGACTTACCCATCCTTCCGAGAGAAGTTGCTTGCCATCCCAACGGCCTTTCTGTAGCAAAAGCTGTCCCATCTTCGCTAAACTCTCGGGCTGAATAAACAGCCCCCATCCACCAGTAGTGATGCCTTCAGGACTTTCTTCCCACGAAACCTTTTCTATATGCATATCCTTGAAAAGTTTTTCCTGAAGATAGGCGAAAACAGTCTTCCCAGTGACTTGTTGTACGATGGCACTTAGCAGGTAAGTACATAGTGAATCATATTTGAATAACTTGCCTGGAGTCTTAACAGGCTTTGACAACAGCGGTTTGAGCCAATAAGTGTTTTCAGCTCGGAGGTTGCCGTCAGGGTCAATGCCTGATGCCATAATAAGCAAGTCATGTATGGTCATAGACGCCAGTTCAGGGGTAACCTCAGCAGGTAACTTGTCGGAGAAGAATGTAGCCACACGATCAGTAACCCTTAACAAGTTGGCATCGACAGCCAAACCTACAGCTGCACTGACAAAAGTCTTCGAACAAGAATACTGTGTGTGTTGGTATTCAGCTTTAAACGGTTCAGGATATACCTCAGCAATCACCTTCCCGTGGCGTAACACCATAACACTATGAATGTCAGTTTGTGGAATGGCAAACAAGGAATCAAGCAATGCAGATACAACACCAGATGGCACTCCCTCTCGTTCGGGAGTAGAGCGAGGCAGTTCGTTCACTTGTGCGAAGGCTGTATAGTCTAATAGCAAACAAGTCAATATCGAGAGTAGGATATGTTTCCTCATGGTCAGTTTGTAAATATTATTTCTGCGAATATAGACAGATTTAGTCAGAAAACAACATAAAATAGAGAAAATATTTGGCAGTTTGTTTTAAATCGTGTAAATTTGCAACGAATTTAAAACGAATTGTATGAATTACGCAGGTTCACATCATCACCATCATCATCCTAACGAGTAAATTCGGTGGGCAAATGGTATGTATGTGGATATCTGGAAACATAAATATGAAGGCTTGCCGAAATGAAAAACGGTGAGCCTTTTTTATAATTACTAGTAGCATGTTAAGAATAGCTGTACAATCAAAAGGTCGTCTGTATGACGAAACGATGTCGTTCCTTGCGGAATCGGACATCAAACTGAATCTGATGAAGAGAACATTGCTGGTGCAGGCAAGCAACTTCCCGCTGGAGGTGCTGTTTCTGCGCGACGATGATATACCCCAGACGGTGGCAAGCGGCGTGGCTGATATTGGCATTGTGGGCGAGAACGAGTTTATGGAGCGTGACGAGGATGCCGTGATCGTGAAACGACTGGGCTTCAGTAAGTGTCGATTGTCATTGGCTGTGCCTAAGAGCGTTGATTATCAGGGTGTGCAATGGTTTGAAGGCAAGAAGATTGCTACCAGCTATCCTGTGATTTTGAAGAAGTTTCTGGCAGAGAAGGGGGTGAAGGCTGAGATTCACGTCATCACCGGCTCTGTGGAAATTAGTCCGGGCATCGGTTTGGCTGATGCTATCTTCGATATCGTGAGCTCTGGCTCAACATTGGTGAGCAACCACCTGAAGGAAGTGGAGGTTGTGATGCAGAGCGAGGCATTGCTGATTGGCAACAGGAATATCAGTGCCGACAAGCAAGCCATCTTGGAAGAGCTGTTATTCCGCATTGATGCGGTAAGGGCGGCAGAGGATAAGAAATATGTGCTGATGAATGCACCCAAAGACAAGCTGGAGGAGATCATTGCCGTGTTGCCGGGCATCAAGAGTCCGACGGTGATGCCACTGGCTGAAGAGGGTTGGTGCTCTGTACATACGGTGCTCGACCAAAAGCGGTTTTGGGAGATTATCGGCAAGTTGAAGGACTTGGGGGCGCAGGGAATTCTTGTTATTCCTATAGAAAAGATGATCGTCTGAAACGTTGACCGTTGACAGTTGACCATTGACCGTTGATCGTTTAAATTTGAAAAATTATATACGCCCCGCCTTAACGGGCACCCCTATAAAAGAGGGGGAAGGGGCAAGATAAGGGTAGTAAAAATACTATTGTATGATACTAGTAGAATATCCAGAGAGGCAAAAGTGGCCTGAACTGCTTAAGCGACCCGTGATGAACACGGTGAGCCTGAATGAGATGGTGAGAGGTATTCTCGACCAAGTGAAGTATAACGGCGATGAGGCCGTGCTGAGCTATGAGGAAACTTTCGACCATGTGAGGCTGAAGAGCTTGGCAGTGACAGAGGAAGAAATGCAGGAAGCTGAGCAGCTGGTGAGTGACGAACTGAAGAAGGCGATTGTATTGGCCAAGGGTAATATTGCTCGTTTCCACGAAGCACAACGCTTTAAGGGTGTGCAGGTGGAGACACAGACGGGCGTTACTTGTTGGCAGCAATCGGTGCCTATAGAACGCGTGGGGTTGTATATCCCTGGAGGCACGGCACCGTTGTTCTCGACCGTACTGATGTTGGCCGTTCCTGCGCAGATAGCTGGGTGTCGCGAAATAGTATTGTGTACGCCTCCGGCTCGTAATGGCAAGGTGCATCCTGCCGTGTTGTTTGCAGCCAAGACGGCTGGGGTGAGTCATATATATAAGATTGGTGGCGTGCAAGCCATAGGTGCTATGGCCTACGGCACACAGACAGTGCCTCGTGTGTATAAGATTTTTGGTCCAGGAAATCAATATGTTACGGCTGCCAAGCAGTTGGTGAGCATGGGCGATGTGGCCATTGATATGCCTGCTGGTCCGTCGGAGGTGTTGGTGCTGGCCGACGAAACTGCCAACCCTGTGTTTGTGGCAGCTGATTTGCTGAGTCAAGCCGAACATGGTGTGGATAGTCAGGCTGTACTGGTTACTACCTCTGTGTCGTTGCAGCAAGCGGTAATGAAAGAGGTGGAGCGCCAACTGAACGCATTGCCTCGCAAGGATATCGCTACTAAATCGTTGAAATACAGTAGGCTGATACTGGTAAAGGATATGGATGAGGCCATTGATATGGTGAACGAGTATGCTCCTGAGCACTTGATTATCCAAACGAAAGATTATGAAACGCTGGCCAAACGAGTGGTAAATGCTGGGTCGGTGTTCTTGGGCAAGTTTGCTTGCGAGAGTGCGGGCGACTATGCTTCGGGCACCAACCATACTTTACCGACCAACGGCTATGCGAAGGCTTATAATGGGGTTAACCTCGACAGTTTTTGTCGCAAGATTACCTATCAGGAACTTACTGCTCAGGGCATTGGGCGCATAGGCAAGGCCATTGAGGTGATGGCGGCTAATGAACAACTGGATGCCCACAAGAATGCTGTGACGGTAAGGTTGCAGAGCGCGGATTATCAGCTGGAGCATTTACAACAGGCAATATTTGATTTGAAAAAGCTCGTGAGGAAGAACATCTGGGAGTTGGCGCCCTATTCTTGTGCTCGAGATGAGTATAGTGGGGTGGATGCCAGCGTGTTCCTCGATGCCAACGAGAATCCGTATAACGGTCCTATCAACCGATATCCCGATCCTTTGCAGAAGACGCTAAAGCAAGAGATTGCCAAGGTAAAGGGTGTGGGAGAAGAACATATCTTCTGTGGCAACGGTAGCGACGAGGCCATTGATCTTGTGTATCGCATTTTCTGCAACCCGGGTGTAGATAATGCTGTGGCCATCGATCCCAGTTACGGCATGTATAAGGTGTGTGCTGATGTGAACAATGTCGAGTATCGCAAGGTACAGCTGGATGCCGATTTCCAGCTCCATGCTGATGATATGCTGCAAGCGGCTGATAATCATACTAAGTTGGCTTTCATCTGTACGCCGAATAATCCTACAGGCAATGACATGAGTCATGCAGAAGTTGAGAAGTTATTGCAAAACTTTGGTGGTATTGTGGTGGTGGATGAGGCTTACTTTGATTTCTCCGAGCAACCGTCGTTTACACAGTTGTTGGACAAATATCCTAACCTGATAGTGTTGCAGACCTTCTCGAAGGCATGGGGTTGTGCGGCTATCCGTCTGGGTTTGGCGTTTGCCTCGACCGAGATTATTGGCTTGTTCAATAAGGTGAAATATCCGTACAACGTGAATATGCTGACGCAAAAACAGGCCCTTGAGGCTTTGCGTAATGCCCAACAGACCAAGGAGTGGGTGAAGATTTTGAAGGAGGAACGCACAAGGCTGATGCAACGCTTTGCTGAGTTGTCGCTGACGGAGAAGGTGTTCCCTTCGGATGCCAACTTCTTCTTGGCTCGCGTGTCAGATGCCAATGCCATCTATAAATATTTGGTGGGCGAGGGCATTATCGTGAGAAATCGCCATACCGTTACCTTGTGTGGCAACTGTTTGCGAATTACCATCGGTACGCCAGAAGAAAACGATACATTAATAGAAGCACTAAAACAATGGAAAGGATGAATCTAGATAATAACGGTCAACGGCAAAGAATCCTCTTTATTGACAGGGACGGAACACTGGTTATTGAGCCCCCTGTGGATTATCAGCTCGATGCGTTCGAGAAGTTGCAGTTCTACCCCAAGGTAATGAAGAATCTGGGCTTTATCCGTAGTAAGCTGGACTTCCGCTTCGTGATGGTGACCAACCAAGATGGATTAGGCACTGCTTCGTTCCCATCAGAGACCTTCTGGCCAGTACATAACTTAGTGATGCAGACGTTGGAGGGTGAGGGTATCACGTTTGATGAAGTGTGCATAGATCCTTCGATGCCAGAGGAAAACTCTCCCAATCGCAAGCCTCGCACAGGTATGCTGAAACACTATATAAATAATGAGCAGTATGACTTGGTCAATAGCTTTGTGATTGGCGACAGACCTACGGATGTGGAATTGGCTAAGAACTTGGGTTGTAAGGCTATCCTGTTGCAACCGGATATGTCGTGTTTGGATGCCAAGCCTGAGCTGAAAGCATATTGTGCGTTTGTGTCTGATGACTGGGACCGTATTGCCGAGTTCCTCTTTGCGGGAGAACGAAAGGCGGAAGTTCGTCGTACTACCAAAGAAACAGATATCTTTGTGTCGATGAACTTAGACGGGCATGGGGATTGTGATATCAACACAGGTTTGGGTTTCTTCGACCACATGCTGGAGCAGATTGGCAAACATGGTGGCATTGATTTGACCATTAAGGTTAAGGGCGATCTCTATGTTGACGAACATCATACCATTGAGGATACTGCTTTGGCTTTGGGTGAGTGTCTGTATCAGGCGTTAGGCAGTAAGCGGGGCATTGAACGCTATGGCTACTGCTTGCCGATGGACGATTGTCTGTGCCAAGTCTGTCTTGATTTTGGCGGTAGGCCTTGGTTGGTGTGGGATGCTGAGTTCAAACGTGAGAATATAGGGGAGATGCCTACCGAGATGTTCTTGCATTTCTTTAAGTCGCTGAGCGATGCAGCCAAGATGAATCTCAACATCAAGGCCGAAGGACAGAACGAACATCATAAGATTGAGGGTATATTCAAAGCTCTCGCTCGTGCCATCAAAATGGCGGTAAGGCGGGACATTTACCATTACGAGCTTCCCTCCTCTAAAGGTACATTATAAATTCTGGAGCAGCGAGTGCCATAGATGCTGGCATCAATCTGGCTTGCTCTTCGCCTTATGGATGTGCCGGCAGCTGACTGCGAGCAGATATGCTGCCTACACACATCCAT
>CAMJNN010000075.1 GCA_946407325.1 uncultured Prevotellaceae bacterium
GCCATAGCCCGTGCACTGATTACCAAACCACAGATTATCTTGGCAGATGAGCCTACAGGTGCCTTAGACAGTAAGACCTCCATAGAGGTGATGGAAATCTTGAAAGACCTGCACCGCGAGGGCATGACCATCGTGGTGGTGACACACGAAAGTGGTGTGGCCAACGAGACAGACAAGATTATCCATATCAAAGACGGTATCATCGAGAGCATTGAGGAGAATCTGCACCATGACGCTTCGCCATTTGGTGTTAATGGAGTTATGAAATGAGAGACTTTTTACAGGAAATAGGAACTTCATTGAGCAAGAACAAGCTGCGCACTTCGCTTACCGGTTTTGCGGTGGCGTGGGGCATCTTCATGCTGTTGGTGTTGCTGGGTGCAGGCAATGGCATCATCCATACCTTTCAAGCCAATATGAACACCAACGCACTGAATACGTTAACCATATATGGCAATACGACCACCACTGCCTACAAAGGCTATAAAGAAGGACGCTCTATCCGACTGGATAATCGTGACCTGAAGGCCACTGAAGAGGATTTCCCTGAGAATATCACAGATGCGGGCGCTTTGGTAAGTCAGAATAACGTGACAGTAAGCAACGGATCCGATTATTTAAATATCCGTCTGAATGGAGTGCATCCCAACTATGATCACATCGAAGCGCTAAAGATAGTAGAAGGCAGGTTCATCAACCCACTCGACATCCATGAGCAGAGAAAGGTCATTGTGTTGCACAAGAAGACAGCTGATTTTTTATTCAAGCATAGCGAACCGATGGGTCAATATATCAAAGCTGGCAATGCATATTACCAGGTGGCAGGTATCTATAATAACCAAGGCAACGACCAAAACGCTCCAGCATACATCCCATTCACCACCTTGCAGCAGATTTTTAACAAGGGCAACAAGTTGGATTTGATTGTAGCCACCACCGAAGGACTGGATACGCAAGAAAAGTCAGATGTCTTTGAGAGTGAATATCGAAAGAAATTATCAGACATCCACGACTTCGCCCCCGATGATAAGGGCGCTCTATACATCAGCAATCGCCTTACCCAATACCAACAAGGCATGACGGCCATGGGCTTGCTACAACTCAGTTTATGGATCATTGGCATCTTTACCTTGGTGAGCGGTATCGTGGGTGTGAGCAACATCATGTTCATCACCGTCAAGGAACGCACCCACGAGTTTGGCATCCGCAAGGCATTAGGCGCCAAGCCCCGTGCCATCTACAAACTCATTGTGGCTGAGAGTATCGCCATCACCACCCTATTTGGCTATATCGGCATGGTGAGTGGCGTGGCTGCTACAGAATGGATGAATAAGGCCTATGGCAGTACCAGTGTCGATTTAGGCAGCGAGAGTGTCACCATGTTCATCGATCCCACCGTTGATATCAGCATAGCCATCGGAGCCACCTTGTTGTTGATTATTGCCGGTACCCTGGCAGGACTTTTCCCAGCCAGGAAAGCGGCAAATGTAAGACCTATTGAAGCACTGAACGCAAGATGAGAATAGACAGAGATAATATTGAAGAGATACTGATTACCATCGGTAGAAACAAGACCAGGAGTATCCTCACCGCCTTTGGCGTGTTCTGGGGCATCTTCATGCTGGTGTTCATGCTGGGTGGCGGTCATGGTATGAAGACGATACTGGCCAGAGAACTATCAGGCGTTGCCAATAATTCCGGCTTTGTCTTCTCCAATCGTACCACAGTGCCCTACAAAGGCTTTCGCAAGGGACGCCGATGGGACATTGAGATGAAAGACCTGGAGGCCTTACAGAAAATACAGGAGCTGGAGGTGGTAGCCGCCAACAACTCACGATGGGGCAAGACCTTCATCTATGAGGAAAAGAAATATGCCGACGGTAGCCTGCGTGGCCTCAGTCCTTCGTTCGAGAAAATAGAAGACCAGCACATCAAATACGGGCGTTTTATCAACGAGGTGGATATGCGCGAGGAACGTAAGGTATGTGTGATAGGTAAGAAAGTTTATCAGAAGCTTTTTGAAGACGGGGAAGATCCATGCGGAAAATATGTGCAGGTGGATGGGGTATATTACAAGGTGATTGGGTTGTCAATGACCGACGGCAACTTCAATATCAACGGATACCCACCAGAAAGCATTGTCATTCCTATTACCACCATGCAGCGTTTGTATAATTATGGCAACAGGCTCGAACTTATTGCTTTCACCATGAAGCCTGGTGCACATGTGAAAGACGTTGAGCCAAAGATTGAGCAAATCATCAAGGAGAGGCATCTGATATCCCCTGAAGACACGCAGGCGGTACAATCCATCGATGCAGAAACCCTGTTCAAGATGATTGACGACCTGATGGGAGGTATCGAAGTACTGATATGGATGGTAGGTTTAGGTACCCTTTTTGCCGGAGCCATTGGTGTGAGCAACATCATGATGGTGACGGTAAAGGAGCGCACCACAGAAATAGGCATCCGCAGGGCCATCGGTGCAAAGCCTCGTGACATCCTGCAACAGATCATGTCGGAGAGCATAACGATTACCTGCGTGGCAGGTATGGCAGGCATCTGCTTTGGGGTAGGCTTGCTCGACTTGCTGGAGAAAGCCACAGGGGAAACCGACTTACAGGTATCTTTCTGGCTGGCCATCGGCACCTGCTTCATCCTGTTGACACTGAGCATTCTGGCAGGCTTGGCACCAGCTTTCCGAGCCATGGCCATCAAGCCGATAGATGCTATTAGAGACGAATAATAAAAAGAACTAGATATGAAAAAGATTTTGAAGTATGTGATAATGGCCCTCATCGCCATTGTATTTATCGGAACCTTCGTGTTCCTGTATCAGAAGTCGTTGCCCAAGGTAACGGAGTACGAGATAATCACCCCAGAACGTACTACTCTGGAAAAGACCACGATAGCTACAGGTAAGGTAGAGCCTCGCGATGAGGTACTCATCAAGCCGCAGATATCGGGCATCATCGCCGAAGTATATAAGGAAGCAGGTGAGATGGTGAAATCGGGCGAGGTGATTGCCAAGGTGAAGGTGATTCCTGAGTTAGGACAGCTCAATGCTGCAGAGAGCCGTTTGCGTCTTGCCGAAATGAACGCCAAACAAGCCGAAAACGAGTATGCCCGCAACGAACAGCTGTTTAAGGACAAACTCATCAGCCGTGAGGAATACGAACGCGCTGAAGTAAGCGTCAAGCAGTCACGCGAGGAATTGCAAGCAGCCACCGACAACCTGCAGATTGTGAAGGAAGGCATCACCAAGAACAGCGCCTCATTCAGCTCCACCTTGATTCGCTCCACCATCGACGGACTCATCCTCGATGTACCCATCAAGGTAGGTAACTCAGTCATCATGAGCAACACCTTCAACGATGGCACCACCATTGCCAGCGTAGCCAACATGAACGACCTGATATTCCGAGGCAAGATTGACGAGACAGAAGTAGGCAAGGTATATGAAGGCATGCCTATGAAACTCACCATCGGAGCCTTGCAAGACCTCTCTTTCGACGCCACCCTGGAATACGTATCCCCGAAAGCCACCGAAGAAAACGGAGCCAACCAGTTTGAAATCAAGGCAGCTGTGCAGGCCCCTAATGGAATCACCATACGTTCCGGCTATTCCGCTAACGCTGAGATTGTGCTGGAGCGTGCCGAAAACATATTGGCAGTACCAGAGAGTGCCATAGAGTTCAGCAACGACAGCACCTTTGTCTATCTGCTTACCAACTCAGGCAAACCACAGCAATTCAAGCGCCAACCCGTGGAAGTAGGCTTGAGCGACGGCATCAAGATTGTCGTGAAGACTGGCATCACAGAGAACGACAAGGTAAGAGGTTTGGAAATTAACGAAGACGAATAATACAATGAAAAAGACCATACTACTATTAGCCATCACAGCCCTGGGCATACAAGCCAACGCCCAGGAGAGCTGGACATTGCGCCAATGCATCGACTATGCTACGGCACACAATGTAACCATTCTTCAAGCAGAGATTACCGTCAAGAAGAGCGAGGTAGAGGCCAACACTGCCAAGTGGGCACGACTGCCCAACCTCAGTGCCAATGGCAGTCAGAGCTTCAACTGGGGACGCACACAGACCGCCGTCAAAGACGCTGACACCGGCGACTACAACACCAAGTATGTAAATACCAGCAGCAGAGGCACCAACCTGAGCCTTACCAGCAGTGTGCCCATCTTCACAGGCTTTGAGATACCCAGTCAGTACAACCTCTCGAAACTGAACCTCAAGGCATCAATGGCCGACTTGCAAAAAGCGAAAGAAGACCTTGCCATCAACATAGCCTCCGCCTACTTGCAAGCTTTGTTCAACAAAGAGCTGCACCAGGTAGCACTGGGACAGGTGGCATTGAGCCAAGAGCAATACAACCGCATCGAGACATTAGAGAAATTGGGCAAAGCATCAGTAGCAGAGCTGGCAGAAGCCAAGTCCCGTGTGGCACAAGACGAGTTGAATGTAGTGCAGACCTTCAACAACTATCGTTTGTCCATCCTCGACCTCACCCAGCTGATAGAGTTAGAAACACCCGAAGGCTTTGAAGTGGCCGACCCAGACGAAGCCTTCCAGCTCAATCCCCTCACCCCACCAGATGAGGTATATGCCAATGCCGTCCTTAACAAGCCAGCCATCCAAGCCGCGCAGGCACGACTGGAAGGCAGTAAGCAGAGCATCAAGATAGCCCAGAGCGCCCTCTACCCAAGCATCAACCTCAACGGCAGTATTGGCACCAACTACTACTCTACCCTGAACCGCACATTCAGTCAGCAGTTAGGCGACAACTTCAGCCGCTACATAGGCCTAAGCCTCAGCATCCCCATCTTCAACCGCTTTGCCACCCGCAACCGCGTGCGCACAGCCAGGTTGCAACGAGACGACTATGCCCTGAAGTTGGAGAATACCAAGAAGACGCTCTATAAAGAGATCCAGCAAGCATGGTACAATGCCAGTGCTGCCGAAAGCAAATATGCCAGCAGTGAAGCCGCTGCCGAAGCCAGTCAGGCCTCATTCGAACTTACCAGCAAGAAGTACGAGAATGGCACCGCCACCGCCGTAGCCTACAACGAAGCCAAGCAAAACTTGCTGAAAGCCCAGAGCGACGAGCTGCAAGCCAAGTACGAGTATATCTTCCGCACAAAGATCCTTGACTTTTACAAAGGAATCGAGATACAATAAAATAGCTGTTATATCTACTACGGGAGGACGACCTTTCTACTACGGGAAGACCGAGTGCCTACTACGGGAGGACCGGCCGTCTTCTACGGGTAGGACTAAAGCTTACAACGAGTAGAAGGAAAGCTCCCTACCACTGGCCGCAATAGCTGCCATCACCCGTCGCAGTATCTGCCATACCCCCATAGGAGATACTGCGATGGCTCATAGGAGGCTTTGGAACGACCCGTGGCAGATACTGCGACAACCCGTAACAGATACTGGAATCATTAATACAAAAATTGTTCCTTTTCCAACAGATGTAAATAATCAATGAAAAAAGCACTTTTCTGCCTATCTTTCGTAATTTTTCTTACGAACTTACGAATTTCTTACGAATAAGATACTTTATGTTGTTAATGTGTTATTTCAATATTTTCGTAATTCGTAAGAAAAATAGATTATAATACGCCAGACTTTGAACATTTGTGATTCAAAGTACTTTTTTTATCTCCCACGAGGAATTATTATTTCCCTCACGAGGAATTATAAAATAGCACATATTTAAGAAGCTTGTATAAGGTCAAGTCTGTTGTGAAATCCGATCAACCAACAGTAGAACAATAAAATTTTCTCTCTATTGCATTGCAAATATACAAGGAACAGGTTATATTTGCAGCGGTGTTAATAATATGCCATGAAGAAAGAA
>CAMJNN010000076.1 GCA_946407325.1 uncultured Prevotellaceae bacterium
TCACCGCCACCGTTGTCACCGCCAGTATTACCACCCGTGTTGCCACCAGTATTGGTGCCAGAGCCAGCGTTGACGCTGTTGGTGCCACCGCCGGCACGGGTCTGAGCTACAGCTGTAGCGATGGGAGTGAGCGTCTGCAGCACCTTCACCTTGCCATTGATGGTCAGCTTCTGGGTATCCACGATGTTGCGGAGCACCAAAGAGCAGTTATTCTTGAAGGTAGGACCACTGATGTTGTCCAGCTTTGAGCTGTCGGGCAGGAATCGGATGTGGATGGCCTGCACCAGGTCGTTAGGATCAAGGCCCTCCATCTCGGCGATGCTCGATACAGCCGCATCCTTCTTCACCTCAGCGGTTGGGTAGAAGGTACCCAGGTTGCCCAGCTGCACGGGAATGCCCTGAGAGAGCAGTTCGGGCAGACATTCGGTAATCTTGATCAGCACACCCTCCAGCAGGTCGCGTCCATAAACGCTGCCATGATCAGTCATGTGCTTCGCGAAACCACGCAGAGAAAGCGTCTTCTGCACGTCCACCTCTGGGAAATACTTGCCGTAATCGGAGTTACCAGTGATTTTGTTTTGGCGCAGGTTGATACCCAGCGCAATCTTTTCATTTGCCATTTTTAAAAACTTTGTTTAGAAATATTTGTACTATGCAACGAAATACATCGGGTCGCCGCTTCCCGCTCGTGCCATCAAGATTCTTCGCCGCCACCGCCGTGGCCTTTGGCTGGTTGTCAGCTCTGTTTCTCAATTGACTTCGTCCAATTTTGTCGCGACTCGGCAGACCTCATGCTAGCCTGGCTCTGCGCTCGCTGCTCCAAAATTTGTCACTGCAAAGTTACATAAAATATATGATATATGCAAATAAAATATATTTTATTTTATATGAAAATATAATTATTTTCTTTCGAGTGTCATTTATAAGGCTCCAGGCACACGATGCAAATTACTTATAAATATACAACATCGCAGAGCCTTGTTTTAAGCCCCTGGGAGTTCTCATTTCACTTACTAGTACTAAACGGAGGGTTTACTAGTAGTAAGCCGCCCGTTTACTAGTAGTAAGCGTCAGGCTTACTTCCGGGCGTGTTTTGGGGTATGTTTGTCAGTAGAGTGAATATACGGTATATTTGCAGTGTTTATGCCGTACCAACGTACCATCGTATCATCATAACATCTTCTATATTCATTAGCTAAAGAATGACTGAAACAAGTTATATTTATATATATTATATAATATATTATATAATATATATAAATATAAAAAATATCGTAAGGTTGATTAGGACAAAATTGGATATGCAAATGTTATGATGGTACGTTGTTATGATGGTACGTTGTGTCTGATGTTATGCTATCGGATTGGTTAGGTGAATAAAGCTGATTATTTTCTCTACTTTTCTTTCGAGTATTAATTATATTTCTTACCTTTGCCGCTGACTTAACAACCTGTCGCGATAGTGATGGGAATAATTAGGTCTGCAATCGGCGCAGCTTATTTGGCCAATATGTTTCAATGGTTGTATGAGATGTTAACAAGAGTATTCACCATTGAAACATTGAGGTATGAAGGAGCGCGACTTTGGTTAAGACATACTGGCAATAGGATTTCATGTCCTGATTGCTTGAAATATGAACTTCAGTTAATCTTTTGGCATAGTAAAAAGCCTAAATTTATAATGCTCTGGAAGAAAGACTGTCGAGTTCATGTTCCTCTGTGGAACGTGGGCTTTTGATAGTTTGTCAGTGCTACAGAGTAAGGTTGTTTAGCGATTACCTATGAACTGGCACTCTCGGACAATCTTATAGTCCACGGCTCCACTCCTGGAAACAAATCATCATTTTTTTTAGTTTTTCAATAAAAAAGTTTTTTAATGAAAAAGAATCGATATGAGGCTATGCCTTATAACAATAGCACTGTGTCCGTTGACGAAGAGCAAGGATATTGTGTAACATTAAATGGTTATCTGGATGTAGCCGAGAAACATGCTTCGTCGCTAGTATGAAGAACAGGAGGCTCAGCCTTTAATAGCAGCAGAACCTTAATTTTTCTTGAACTTTTACCGCATTATGAGACAACATGCCTCTAACTTTGCCTTAGAAACTTAAAAAAGAAGGAGGTTGTTATGTTAACTATTACTTTTTTGTGTTTGTTTTTTTTGACACTTATTATTATCATCGCACCAGGGTGGCTATCTCTGTTTATTATCTTTGGCTCTATTGGTGGTGGTCTTTTAGCTAATTATCTGCAGGAGAAGTTTAATATGTGGCTTAATAAAAAAGGTTGGTAATGATTGCATTTCGCCTTGGTGGCTGTATCCGGCTCTGTTGCCCTTTATTGTTTGGGTAATATGGCGTCAAATTAACAGTAAAAGCTTTTATTAAAGGGGAGGATAAACTATGAATTTTATTGATACATTTTTATTATTTCTTGGCGCTCGCAAGGTAGCTAAAATACTGGATAGCGAGGCGCAACGGAAAGCTGAGCTGGCACGTAAGGCGCAACGGCAAGCTGAGCTGGAGCAGGAGAAGTTTGATCTGGAGATGGAGGTGTTTGAACTTGAGGATGAGCTGGATGAGCTGGAGGATGAATACGATGATCTGGATGACGAGTATGATGATCTGGATGACGAGTATGATGATTTGGATTATTAATTAAGGGTTTGAAAAAGGGGAGTTTATGTAGGATAGAGTGGCAAGGGGGAAACCTCTTGCCACTTTGTTTTGCTATAATCATTTTTGTTTCTTATATTTGCAGTCAGAATAACTAAAACAACCAATATCATGAAAGAAGAAAAGAAAGGCAAGCGCGTGTTGAGCATAGAGCTCGACAATGAAGTAAAGAAAGTTACCATCACTGGAGTAAATGCGGAGGAAAAAGTGGTTTTGAAGCAGGAACTGGAAGAGAAGGACTTGGAACAGGCTTCGGGAGGAGCACAGAAATGTCGTAATAACGCTTTCAGATAGACCTTTGCAGAAGCGCCTCCGTGTCATACCATCAGCTGTAGTAAGACAAATTAGGCCAACAGGAAGAAATAATATGAAACAAAGCCTTGTTTCCCAAAGGATGCTGTTGCTGTGTGCTTGGTTAACACCAAGGAGCAGGTGGAGTACCTCTGCCAATGACTGGAAGTGAAAGTGAAACAAGAAAACAGCAATTAGAAAGATTATCGTGTAAACTAGCGTTATGAATGAAGTAAGAAAACAGAGAATAGAAGAACTTGACTATGTCAAAGGACTGGCCATCTTTTTGGTTATCATGGGTCATGCCACTGCCAACCTGTCTACGCCGCTTTGGCGACTCGTCATCTATTCCTTCCACATGCCACTGTTCTTCATGGTGTCAGGTATGGTGATGAAATCGGCAGACGTGAAAGACAGGGGCACCATCGGGGCATTCCTTATCAAGAACTTCAAAGCACTACTTGTGCCGTATATCATCTTTGCAGCGGTTTATTCGTGCTTTTCCTACCAGAACTTCGGCATCATGCTCTATGGAACATTCGAGACACTCACCAGCGCCCATTCGCTCACTTCGCTGTGGTACCTGCCCGTGCTGTTCCTGAGTCGCGTGTGGGTAGAGCTGCTGTTCAGGGCATTGCAGTCGGTAAAAAGATATAAAGAGGTTTGGATAGCTGTGGCAGCAGTGGCTTTCTTTGCTGTCGGATTGACACTTCCGCATCCGCATCCCACATCTGGCACGGGCTTCATAGGCTACCCCTTGGGTCTCGACATTTCGTTTGTGACAACGGGCTATATGCTGGCGGGCTATCTGCTGGTGCCGTCTGTGAAGCGTCTGAGGGAGGCCAAGCTCTCGATGCTCACACTTGGTTTCTTCCTCTCGCTGGGTCTGCTGGCTTTCGGCATATTGGTGAAAGGCGACTCTATGGTGCTCGATTCAATGGCATACAAAGGCCACAACACGCTTCCGACGATGTTCCTCAATGCCTTTAGCGGCAGTTTCCTCATCATTATACTTTCTATCATCATGTATAGGAGTTCGGCTTGGCATAGTCCTATCTTCAATAAGAACATACTGCTGTTTATCGGTCAGAACACCATCGGCATCTATCTTCTGCACAAGAACTTCATGCAGGAGGTGGTGATGGGCAGTTTCAGCCGATGGGGATGGACGGAACCTCAGGTGCTGGTGGCATTTGTCTCGGCCCTCATCACGTTGGTTGTTGCATGTGTTGGTGTCAAAATCATCAATCGTTACATCCCGCAATTGATTGGTAGGTTCCCACAGTAATAGCAAGTCGACGACAACCCAGTGGGCGATAACGGCCTGTCGGATTTACCTATTCTATCACCGCCCACTTGAAGAAAGTGGAATAACAAAACAACTATAATATGATCGGAATAGAACGTGTTTTTAGTATCTTCAAGGAGTTGAACCAGATTCCGCGTCCTTCTCATCACGAAGAGAAGGTTGCCGACTATCTCTGTCGGTTTGCCGAACGACTTCATCTGGAGTACGAACGCGACAAGGAGAACTGCGTGGTTATTCGCAAACCAGCCAGCTCTGGGTATGAAGGGCATGAACCAATCGTGCTGCTGAACCACATGGATATGGTCTATGTGGGGATGAACGATCCCTTAAATACTCGGATTGAGACATATGTTGATGACGGATGGATGAAGGCTAAGGGTACTTCATTGGGTGCCGATAATGGCATTGGCCTGTCGATGGCATTGGCAGTGCTCGAAGACGACAGTATCGTGCATCCGGCATTGGAGGTGATGACTACCACTAATGAGGAGGATGGTATGTCGGGAGCTGCTGCGCTGAGTAAGGACTTCCTGAAAGGACGCAAGGTGATCAACCTCGATTCTGAGGACTACGACACCATCACGACCGGTGCTGCGGGTGCCTGTCTGCAGTTTCATCGCTTTCCCATAACACGAGAACCAGACCCAAAAGGATACCAATGGTATCGTATCCGAATAGACGGAGGACTGGGCGGTCACTCTGGCGTGGACATCAACAAGGGACGTTGCAGTGCCATGATTCCTGCCAAAGCCATTCTGAAGTATGTCTGCCAGGAGAAAGAAGTCGAAGTGTCAGCAATAGAGATTGGTGAAGCCAACGCCTCGATTGCCTCAAAAGGAGAGATTGTTATTTGCGCAGCATCTGCGGCTACTGAGGCCATCAGAAAGCAGATAGACAATGTCAACCGACAGCTGCGTGAATCTTATCCTCAAGACCCCAATATCAGTTGTAGCCTTGAAACATGCGACGGGCGGAATACAATGATTCCCAAACAGGCCATAGTGTCGCTCATAGACAGTCTGAATAAGGTGCCACAAGGCATGGTGAAGATGAGCGAGACCATGCCCGGCATGGTAGAGACATCGAATAACGTAGGAAGAATATCTTCTGAAACAGACCATATCTTTGTATCAACGCATACCCGCAGTTTCATCGATGCTGATATGGACAGCCTTAGCAAGGATCTTGCCAACGCATTCAGGACTGTTGGTGCAGAATCTGAAGTTATCATGTCGGCTCCAGCATGGCAGGAGAATCAGCAGTCGCCCTTCCTCAGGCTGGTCAGCGATACGTTCCAGGATGTGCTTGGCTGGCGTCCCCGAATGGTAGCCATGCACTTTGTGCTCGAAGC
>CAMJNN010000077.1 GCA_946407325.1 uncultured Prevotellaceae bacterium
CCTGGTATCGTCTGCCAGACTTGAAGACGAAGAGCCAGCAGCGTAATGTGGTGCTTCATCCAGAGTTTGTTGAAGGAAAGTACGCTTTCTATACTCGTCCTCAGGATGGGTTTATTGACACAGGCTCTGGAGGTGGCATCGGTTGGGCTCTCGTAGATGATATTACGCATGCTGAGATTAAGGATGAGAAGATTATCTACGAGCGTAAGTACCACACGATTACAGAGGTGAAAAACGGTGAGGGACCGCATCCCATCAAGACCCCGAAGGGATGGCTGCACCTGGCTCATGGCGTAAGGGCTACGGCCGATGGTCTGCGTTATGTACTCTATATGTATATGACAGCCCTCGAAGATCCTACGAAAGTGATTGCACGTCCTGGAGGTTATTTCCTGGTACCTGAGGGTGACGAGTATTTGGGTGATGTGATGAACGTGGCCTTTGCCAATGGTTGGATTGCCGATGAGGATGGAAAGGTCTTTATCTACTACGCCTCTGCCGACACCCGCATGCATGTGGCGACGTCGACGATCGATAAACTCATCGATTACTGCATGAACACGCCAGAGGACGGCCTCTACACGGCAGCTTCAGTTGAAACTATCAAAAAACTTATTGTAAAAAATAAAAAAGCATAATTATGGCTAAAACTAAATTAATTGAGAAGATCGGATACGGTTTTGGTGACATGTCGTCATCGACATTTTGGAAAGTGTTTTCATACTATCTTCCAATATTCTACTCTAACATCTTCGGACTTTCACTGATTGATGCAGGTGTATTGGTCCTTGTAACGCGTATTTGGGATGCTGTCTCTGACCCAATGATGGGTATTATTGCAGACCGTACCAATACCAAGTGGGGTAAGTATCGTCCTTACCTACTCTGGGTGGCTCCTCTGTTCTCTATCTGTGGTATTCTTCTGTTTACCACTCCAGACTGGTCATATGGAGCCAAGCTCATTTGGGCATATGTAACCTATATCATGATGATGACTGTTTATACAGGAATCAATGTGCCTTATGGTGCGATGTTGGGTGTGATGACTGATGATACCAATGAAAAGACGGTATTCTCCAGCTTCCGTATGTTCTTTGCCTATGGTGGTTCTTTCATTGCTCTGTTCCTTTGGGAACCACTGACAAACATGTTCGGTGGCTATAAGACACCTGAGGGCTGGTTCTGGGGTATGGTTGTCATTGCCTCTGCTTGCTTCGTGATGTTTATCTTATGTTTCTTGCTTACGAAAGAACATCTAAAGACCGTTTCAACGGTAAGTGTAGGTAACGATTTCAAGTCACTGTTGTCAAATAAGCCTTGGTGGTTGTTGATTGGTGCAGCCTTATGTTCAAATCTCTTTAATACTGTACGCGGTGCGACGGTGGCTTACTTCTTCCTCGATATTATTGGCTCTGATGTGAGTCTGTCGTTCTTCGGAATATTGTTTCTGTTCTATTCTGGACTGTTCCTTGGAGTGGGTGAGGTGTCGAATATGGCTGGTGTAGCCCTTTGTGTACCCATCGCCAATAAGCTGGGTAAGAAGACGACGTTCATTCTTGTGAACGCTGCGTTGGTTGTGCTGAGTATTTCTTTCTTCTTTGTACCTTGCACACCTTCAGGTTTCTGGACGATGTTGATTCTTCAAATCGTCATCTCCATCTTTACGGGTATTATGTCACCATTGATTTGGAGTATGTATGCTGATGTGTCTGACTATGCTGAATTGAAGTTCAAGACAGCTTCTACGGGTCTGATATTCTCTTCCGCATCTATGGCTCAGAAGTTTGGTGGAGCTATCGGTGGCGCTGCTGTTCTCTGGTTGCTCTCAGGCTTCGGCTATATTACCGATAGTGCCCAGCTCGACGCAGGTGCTACTCAGCCCGAGAGTGCGCTTCTGGTACTCCGATGGCTGATGAGCTTTATACCAGCTGCCGTTGCAGCTCTGGCCATTGTCGTTGTGTGGTTCTATCCGCTGACAACCAAGCGTATCCATGAAATCAGTGGAGAATTGAAGAAGGTACGAGCGATAGAATAAATTATTGGCCAAAACAATGAATCAGATAGAAATTAATAAAATGAGAAGCGAGATGCAGGATGTTCTTCAAAACAACATCCTGCGTTTCTGGCTTGACAAAATGACAGACCATGAAAATGGAGGGTTCTATGGCCGTATAGATGGCCAGAATGTACTTCATCCAGAAGCTGCTAAAGGTGCCATTCTCAATGCACGGATCCTTTGGTCGTTCTCAGCTGCCTATCGTGTTCTTGGTAATCCTGAGTATCTGGAGGCAGCAACCCGTGCCAAGGAGTATTTTCTCCAACATTTCATTGATGAAGAATATGGGGGAGTCTATTGGAGTGTGGACTGTAAAGGTCGTCCGCTTGATACGAAAAAGCAGTTCTATGCGATAGGATTCGCCATTTATGGCATGTCGGAATATTCGCGAGCTACTGGTGATCGTGAAGCTCTCGACTGTGCCATTCAACTATATCATTGTATAGAGGAACATGCTTTTGATGGAGAGCATAATGGTTATATTGAAGCGTGTACGAGAGAGTGGGGGAAGATGGATGATATGCGTCTCTCCAAGTTTGACGCGAACTACCCCAAATCGCAGAATACGCATCTTCATATCATTGAGCCTTATGCGAACCTCTATCGTATATGGAAATCTCCAGAGCTCGAAGTTTCACTCCGCAATATTATCGGCATTTTTACTGATAAGATTCTAAATCCAGAGACACATCATCTCGATCTTTTCTTCGATATGGATTGGACACGTGGAGCAGGCCACCTGGAAAGCTATGGACATGATATCGAATGTTCCTGGCTGATGCATGAGGCGGCTTTGGTGCTCGATGATTCAAAGGTGATAGATAAAGTGGAACCCGTTGTCCGTGAGGTGGCAAAAGCCTCAGAGAAGGGCCTCCGTCCTGATGGCTCCATGATTCATGAGGCTAATCTGGATACAGGACATACGGATGACGACCTGCATTGGTGGGTTCAGGCTGAGAATGTTGTGGGGTGGTTTAATCTCTATCAGCATTTTGGAGATGAGGCCGCTTTTATGAAGGCTCAGCGTTGCTGGGACTACATTAAGGATCAGCTTATCGACTGGGAGAATGGCGAGTGGTTCTGGAGCCGTCATCCTGACGGTTCACTGAATACAGTCGACGATAAGGCCGGTTTTTGGAAATGTCCTTATCATAACAGTCGCATGTGTCTGGAAATCATCGAGCGTTCAGAGCAACTCTATTGAGCCATCTCCCTGAACTTTAGTCCAGGCTTAATCTTCATTTTAGACATCTGCTCTGTATTTGTGAGTGAGAAATTCACAACCAGAGCAGTGTGCTTTCCTCTTACCTCCACATTTCCATCAGCTAGAGCACCGTCGCTGTTGATGGTAGCGTATACATCTCTGATGTGTGTCGTTTTGTATACACAGTCGTTCACTTGTGCCTCGACAGTGCCAATAGGCAATTTGCCGCCTTTCTGCTGACGCATCTTCAATGTCCTGGGCTTGGAGATGTCTATTTTGAAATCAGCTGTGCAGTCGATAGCCCCTAAGTCTTTAACTTCAAACAGTTTCCCCATGATCACGTCATTGGTGTTGATGGAGCCGGTGAGATATTTGTCTGCATTGTCAATGGCAAATTCAAAATTGATGTTACCAACCTCAGTGTTGAGCCTGCCGCGAAATTGTTCCTTTTTCCATAGGATGTCAAAGTTTCCGTGATATCTGATGGTTCCCAAAGCGTAGAGCTGTCTCATCATAAACTTCTTGACGGAGAACTGGTTGATGATTTTATCTTTGATTCCAGGTTTGGCTACCATGTCGATTACCTCGAAATGGAGGGTTAGCTTCTTGGCGTCCTTCATATTCCTCATGATACCAGTGCTGGCACAAACGAACTTTCTGTCATCCGTGAAGACTCTGATATTTCTGAATTCCATCGTGTTGTCTGTACCAGTCAGTTTCAGATTCAGCAGAAGTGGAAGTTTAAAGTTACTGAGGACAGGCGCAAACGGACGTGCAATATCTGTCAGGAAGGCTTTTCCTGTGATATTCTTGGCCACGTAGGTTAGTCCTGTACCTTTTTCTTTATTTGGGAAGTTGATCTCGGCCTCAGGCACCCTGATACTAGTGCTCTTTTGAAGAACAGCCAAGTCTGTGATATATGCTTTTTGCTTATTGGCTGCCACGGTGAATCTAAGATCCTTGATGTCCATACCCATGATGGAGTCCGATGCATATCCTTTGGTGATGGTGGCATTGATGGAATCTTTGCTGATATGGTTCAGGGTCATTTTTAAGTCAGCTGTTATGTCGAGATGTCCCATGTCGAAGAATCCGCGTTTGGGCTTATTCGCGTTTTTGCGTGGTTTGTGATTGTCTGTCTGGTATCTGAAATCTCTAAGTGTAAGGAGCTTGTCTCCCTCGCTTGAAAGAACTGCAGACAGGAGTCCAATACCTACAACCCTTGACTCTTTCCCTTTTTTAGTTGTGGCATCCCACTTGGCTTTACCATTCTGTAGAATGACGAAATGGCTTCCTTGGTACTCTTTTGTGTAGTTCCCGCGTTCTAATTGGATATCATAGTCATTGTATTTAACATTGATATCATAGATATTAATATGATTCAGGTCAACGGCAAATCGCTTGCCACTGTCTTTCTTTGTCTCTTTCTTTGATTTGTCCTTATTGTCTTTCTTCTGAAAAACATCAATCAGGAACTGATAGTTAGCAGGTTCTTCCTTTGAGGGCTTCACGATGAGTGCCTTCAGGCCTTCTACATCACCACCTTCTAATACAATCTTGCCAGAAAGGAGAGGAAGGAATTTGATATCTGCACTTACCTTATCTAATTGGAGCATTTTCCTGTTTTGTAAGTCTTCAATCTCAACACCATGGATGCTGACTTCCTGGTAGAGTAAGTTCACCCTGATATGGTCGATATTCACTTTTGTTGGTATCTTTTCCTGAAGTGCTTTGTTTGCTTCTTCTACTATTTTGTTTTGCACAGGACCATAATTGATGATCAGGGTAATGATCATTAAGAAGCTGACAATGCCTGCTAATGTATAGCCTGCAATCTTTAATGGCTTTCTATAGGCACTTTTGTTCACAATTCTCCAGAAGTTTTAGTTTGACTTTGCAAAAGTACGCATATTTTTTGTAATTCTATTAAGTTTTGCCAATTTTTGTTTTGCAATCTCAAAACTTTTTATTACCTTTGCACCAAGAAACAATATTGTTATAACATTATATTTATTTTATGAACTTTGCTTTGTTAATTACCGTCTTGTTGACGGCTATTACATTGGTGGTGGCGGCTTATGTTGTAGCCAAGCTGATAGGACCGCGGTCCTACGCGAAGGTGAAAGGTGAGCCGTATGAGAGTGGTATCCCCACGCGAGGCAGCTCGTGGTTGCCTATGACGGTGGGATTCTACCTCTTCGCCATCTTGTTCCTCATGTTCGATATAGAAACGGTGTTTCTGTATCCATGGGCAGTAGTAGTGAAGGAGTTCGGTGCAGCAGCATTGCTGAGCATCGGGTTCTTCCTGGTAGTTCTGGTATTAGGCTTGGCGTATGCCTGGCGGAAAGGAGACT
>CAMJNN010000078.1 GCA_946407325.1 uncultured Prevotellaceae bacterium
TTTGCCAAGTGATAGGTAGGCAGCTGGTCGGCACTCTTATACAACACTTTATCGTCCAATATTGAAGAGTTGATAACAACTTCACCACGAATCAGGTCATTTACCTTTACCTGCTCATTGGGTTCTATTTTGAATCTTACCACATATTGTGTACCCTCAGCAATCAACTTGTCCACCTCTTCTTTTGGCATAGTCAAGGAGTTACGCATTTGCAAACGAGTAGAAGCATCGTATTGGAAATTAGCTATCTCATTTCGCTTGGTTTCGAGTTCCTGGGGAGTATCAAAAGCGATATATGCCTTGCCTGCATCCAACAACACTTTTACATATTGCTGGTAAATCTCTCTTCTCTCCGATTGTCTGTAAGGACCATGCTCACCACCAAAACTCACACCCTCGTCGAAGTCAATGCCCAACCAACGGAATGATTCAAGTATATATTCTTCGGCTCCTGGTACAAAACGGTTGGAGTCGGTATCTTCAATACGAAACACCATATCCCCTCCGTGCTGACGGGCGAAGAGATAATTATACAAAGCGGTACGAACACCGCCAATATGCAAGGCTCCTGTGGGACTTGGAGCGAAACGAACTCTTACTTTTCTGTCTGTCATAGCTGTCTAAACACTATTTTTCTATTTTTAGGTGCAAAATTAACGCTTTTTCTCCACATTATCGGTTTATTTTCGTAACTTTAGCAAAAAATATCGAATACCATGACACAAAATACAGGAAAAAAGAGCCCTCTATGGAAGACTTTTCTGCACAGATTGCTCATCTTCATCTGCACAGTGGGTCTCATCGTTTACTTCATGCCTCGTGACGTGAAGTTCAATTACCAGTTTGACCTTGACAAACCATGGAAATATGGACAGCTTATTGCTACTTTCGACTTTCCTATTTATAAGCCTGATGATGTAATCAAGCATGAACAAGATAGCATATTGGCTAGTTTCCAACCTTATTACAACCTTGATAAGGACGTTGGCAAATCAGAACTACAGCAACTTCGCGATGATTATCAAACATCCTTGCGCGAGTTACTTCCCAGTCAGGATTATTATACCTACCTGCAACGTACCCTGACAGAAATCTACAATGCTGGTATCATCAGCAACGAAAACCTCAGCGATCTGCAAAAAGACAGCACCAGTGGAATTATGGTCATTGACGACAAAATGGCTAATCAGGTAAACCTTAATAAGATTTACTCTATCAGAGATGCTTACATGCATCTGCTCAACGCTGATACGGCACGCTATAATCCAGATATCTTACGTCGTTGCTCTCTTAATGACTATCTCACACCTAACCTCATCTACGACGAAGAGCGTACAAAAACAGCTAAAGAAGAAATCTTCGACACTTATTCATGGGCAACAGGTCTGGTGCAAAGTGGTGAGAAGATAGTGGAACGTGGTGAAATCATCGACAGCAAAAAGTTCAGTATCCTTGAGAGTTTGCGCAAAGAGAGCATTAACCGCAGTGAGTCGCAGAAAGAAAAAATGTTGATGCTAGCTGGTCAGCTGCTCTTTACTACCATCTTTATAGGTCTGTTCATCGTCTATTTAATTATTTATCGCAAGAAGTATTTCAGAGATCGCAACACATTGCTGATGATACTTACACAAATGGTCTTGTTCTGCGTGCTTACAGAGATGTTTGTCGCCAACAACATATTGTCGGTATATATCTTGCCATACGTGATGATGCCTATCATCATCCGTACCTTCCTCGATTCCAGAACGGCATTTATGAGCTTTGCTGTTACCATACTGATCTGTTCTATCACCCTACGTTATCCGTATGAATTCATATTGGTACAGTTTGCCGCAGGACTGACCGCCATCTATAGTTTGAAGGAACTCTCACAACGTTCGCAGATTTTCCGCACGGGCTTCGTGGTGGCACTCACCTACTTGGCAGTTTTCTTTGCCTTCGAACTATTTACCGAGAACGATTTCAGCAAGATGAACCGTAGCACATACATCTATCTGGCCATCAGTGGTTTCTTGGTGCTATTCGCCTATCCTTTGCTGTTCTTGTTTGAGAAAGCCTTTGGCTATACATCCAATGTGACGCTGATCGAATTGTCAAATACCAACAACCCACTACTAAGACGTCTGTCAGAGTTGGCACCTGGAACTTTCCAACACTCTATGCAGGTATCTAACTTGGTGTTCGATGCTGCCACCAATATAGGCGCCAACGGACAATTAGCCAGAACCGGAGCACTCTATCACGATATTGGCAAGATGGAGAATCCTGCATTCTTCACAGAAAACCAAGGCAATGCCACCAATCCTCATCAGGCATTAAGCTATGAACAAAGTGCACAGGTTGTCATCAGTCATGTTACTGACGGACTGAAATTGGCAGAAAAGAGCAACCTGCCTAAAGTCATCAAGGAATTCATCACCACCCATCATGGAGCTGGTCAGACCAAATACTTTTATATCAGTTGGAAGAACGAACACCCAGGTGAGGAACCCGACAGCAACTTGTTCAGCTACCCTGGCCCTAACCCCTTCACTGCTGAGCAGGCTATTCTGATGATGGCAGATTCCGTTGAAGCAGCCTCCCGCAGTTTGCAGGAATATACAGAAGAGAGTATCGATCAATTAGTTGACAAGATAATTGATGCACAAGTAGCTGAAGGCTATTTCAACAACTGCCCTATTACCTTCCAAGACATTCAAACTGTCAAGAATGTCTTTAAGAGTAAGTTAAAATCAATGTATCACCCACGTATTAAATATCCAGAATTAAAGTAAAGCCTCTCGCATTACACTGGATCGACATCGTAATATACCTGAAGGGATTTGAAGCGAGCATCTTGGTGCATGAGTTGTTCAACTTGAAGCAATAACTTACGAGCCTGTACAAAAGAAGCGGTACTCTCTATCTTCAGCATAATCATACCGATATGCAGGGAGTGTACCCTTGACACAACAGGTTGCATAGGGCCATTCACTCGTTCAGCTCCAAAAACTTTTATGAGTTGAGCAGTCATCAACGCCGTCATACTTTCGGTAAGTCTTTGTTGGCGATGTTTGATGTAGATATAGACCAGCCGATAGTATGGAGGAAAATGACAGACTTGTCTTTCTGCCAATTGGGCATGTATCATCGACTCAAAGTCGTTGTTTATGACGTTTTTAATAATCGGATAATCCACATGCCCCGTCTGTAGCACAACCAGTCCTCGATTGCCTTTGCGACCTGCCCTTCCCGCCACTTGAGCCATGAGCTGGTATGCTCGTTCAAAAGCACGGAAATCAGGATAATTCAACATGGTATCGGCATTAAGGATACCCACCAAGTGCACATGGTCAAAGTCTAAGCCTTTAGTCACCATTTGTGTGCCGATCAAAATATCAGTCTTCCCTTTCTCAAAATCATTGATGATTCTTTCATGGGCCGTTTTACTACGAGTGGTGTCAAGGTCCATCCTCGCCAAACGTGCATGGGGAAACAATTCCCTTATTTCATCCTCTACCTTCTCAGTGCCAAAGCCTCGATCGCGCAAATCCTGACTTCCACATTCGGGACAGTTTTGTGGTACCGATGTAGTATATCCGCAATAATGGCACACCAATTGATTGGTATGTTTATGATAGGTAAGGCTCACATCGCAATGCACACAACGAGGCACCCACCCACAATCGTGACACTCAATCATAGGAGCGAAGCCTCTTCGGTTTTGGAACAAGATGATTTGTTCTTTACGATTCAAGGCCTCTTCCATCTTTTCCTTTAAGAAGGGGGAGATATGGCCATGCATCATCTTCTTGCGATGTAACTCCTTAATATCTACTGGGATAATCTCAGGTAATTGAATATCTTGATACCTTTCTTTCAATACCACCAAACCATATTTGCCTGCATCAGTTGCATTATACCAACTCTCTGCAGAGGGGGTGGCAGTACCCAACAGTGTTTTAGCACCATACAAGGAAGCCATCATTAAGGCTGTATTTCGGGCATGATAGCGAGGAGCAGGGTCTTGTTGCTTATAAGAACTGTCATGTTCCTCATCCACAATCACAAGTCCCAAGTTTTGATAAGGCAAAAATACAGACGAACGGGCTCCTAATATAACTAGATACGGATTGTCGGATAGCTGCTTGTTCCAGATTTCCACTCGTTCAGGGTCAGAGAATCGGCTATGATAGATACCTATCTGGGCACCGAATGCCTTTTTTAGGCGTTCGGTTATCTGAGTGGTAAGTGTTATTTCAGGCAACAGGTAGAGCACCTGCTTACCTTGTCGTATAGTTTCTTCGATAAGATGGATATATATTTCCGTCTTGCCCGAAGAAGTGACACCATACAGCAAACATACTGACTGGCTTTCGAAACAATGCTTGATTTCACTTATGGCCCGTTGCTGATTTGCATTCAAAGGCTTTAACGCGGTTACTTGGTGTCCTCTCTCAGAGAGACGGCTGATGACATAGGGATAGGTCTCAAATACTCCTCGTTTCACCAAAGTTTCGAAAACAGCCACTGAAGTGTTATGATGCGCCAGCAAATCTTGCTTGCTTACTTCACATGGTCCTCCTTCAAAGAAAGCAGACATGTTCAAATAAGTCAGCAACAAGTCTTGCTGTTTGTTGGCACGCTTTAAAGAATCAAGCATCTGCTGTAATGCTTCTTCTGTGCGATAACTCTTTGTCAGTCTGACATGTGTCTCCACCTTCGGCTTATACTCCAACTTCAACCCTGCAGGTAATGCAGCATTATAGACATCCCCCCTGGCACACATGTAGTAGTCGGCTATCCACTCCCAAAGCTTTAATTGTTGAGGCAAAACAGCTGGCTCATCCTCCAACAAAGCAAAAGCATATTTCACCTCATAGTCCTCCGGTGCCTCATGATGCACTCTGTCAACAATGCCAGTATAATGCTTTCTCTTGCCGAGCGGTATCACCACACGACATCCTCTTTTCACCTTTTGCGCCATATCATCATCCACGGCATAAGTGAAGGTTGCTTTCAGCGGTAAGGGTAATATGACATCGATAAAAGTCATTGCACAGATAAAAAATAGCGTTACTGACCTAAGCCGGTAACGCTATCTCAATTCGTTACTATCTTTCAGAACATGTAAGCCAATGATACCTGCCACATGTTGGTCTTACTCTTAACATCTAAACCCTTCACGTCAAAACTATTACCCAAAGCGAACTGATAGTTTACACCAATCTGTAGATGATTCAGCAATTTGACACCAGCTCCTACATTCAAGCCTACCTGGGCCGTATTCTTCTCGATGTTAGCTATATCCACATCCTTGAAATTAAAGAAGAAATCAGGACCAGCCGCAATAAAGATACCTGCCGTATTGCCCAAGCCGATAGTATATTTCAGATTGATAGGCACTTCCAATCCTTGCATCTTGAAATCTTCCTTACCACGCTGAGAATACAATACAGCACCGTCAACACCTATTCCAATGAGAGGTACAGTAGCTTCCACCATTGGGCCAATAAAGAAACCTGTAGAGTTTTGGGT
>CAMJNN010000079.1 GCA_946407325.1 uncultured Prevotellaceae bacterium
CTGTTTTCACATATCCTTTCGACAGGAACCCTGTGGTGTAAGCTACCAACTGCTCGACGTTCTCACATCCACCTTGTTTCATTAATCCATTAAAGCCGTCATCGCCTTTATACTCCATGTAATACATGGTATCGGTGAGTTTCTCTACTGAATTAGCTCCCTGTATGATATCGCCGAAGAGTGACCACATATATACAGCGGAAATAACAATGAAGGCAAGTAGCCCTAACAGTATAATCTTAATGGCTTTTTTCATGATTCTTATAGTTTTATAATGCATTTATTGTCTTTTGCAATTCTTCCAAGAAGTGTGTAGCCTGCTGGCCGTCCATCTGGACATGATGGAACTGTAAAGAGATGGGCAGGGTAGTTTTGAACCAGCCTTTGTGGTATCTGCCCCAAGCCAGGAATGGGTTGTTGTAGATGCCTGAGTATTGGTTGACTATGGCATCGAGTTCTGTTCCTACCAACGCTGATGTGCCAACAATGACGGCTTCACTGTCGAGCATGTCCTGACAAGTCTGACTGCTGGTCTTAGTCAGGTACAGATAATTGGTGTTAAACTGCTCTATGTCGTCATTACTGACTATGTCGCAAAAACTCAGTCCACCCTTCACGTTGTTGACTATCATATTGATGGCAAGTCGATCGTATTTATACAGTTTCCCATTCTCGGGCAGCAGGTAGAACTCTTCCATCTTGGAGGCAGTCTTGGCGATACACCAGCACAATAACATATTGAACTTATAACCCTTTCGCTTGCTCATCTTATAAAGACTTGTCACGTCGAAAGTCTTGGTAAGAGTCACCATCGGCATGGGCGACTTCATCCAGTGTTCAAATGCCTCTTTTCGATTCGTATCTTTAGGATCAATCTCTTGTTTCATAGTGCTATCTTTGTTATTGCTTCCATCTCTTTAGCATTGGGAAGAAACCTCGCATCATCTGTTTGTACTCCTCTTTGGTCATCGGTTGAGGCATGTTCTTATTGACTTCATCCACAAACTGGGCACAATGTTCAATCATACCTTCCATTGTAACATCTTGCAAGAACTTGTCATCTTGATAGCAGTACTGGCAATAGTCAAAGTTGGTACTGCCATCAGCATTGGTACCGCAATCTTCAATCCGAGTCAATGGCATGCAGCAACTCTGACAGAACTGAGGTAGCTGCCCCTCTTGGAATGCCTTTTCCTTCTTAGGGAAAGACGCTTCGTAGGCCTCGAAAGCCTCTGGATGCTCGTCGGCTACAAAATATCCTTTAGGCGGACAATATGTTGCTTCTGTAATGCCGTTTGATTGCAGCCAACCAGGGATCAACTCTTGGGCAAGAAAGTAAGGCACCTCGGCATCCCTAGGTTCAGCATGATAGTGAATGTTCAGCTTGCTGGCAAGGTCGAAGCCAGCATGACGGTAAAAGCCGATGTTGCCTTCCATGCAAAGGAAACCTACTCCCATTTGACGTGCTTGCGCCAAGGCATAGTTTAGCAACTTTAATCCATAACCTTTTCTTTTGTAGTCGGGATGGATACTGATAGGGCCGAATGTCCATGAAGCTATTTTGTTACCATTATCCAACACCAACTCTGCTTTAGAGAACATGATATGACCAATTATCTTATTATCCTCTTCCATTACGAAATCCAATGCTGGAATGAAGTCGGGGTTGTTTCTATATTGATTGAGCACATAATGCTCTGTGCATCCTGGACGATAGACGTTCCAGAAAGCCTCTCTCGTAAGGTTCTCTACCTCACGATAATCTTTTGGTTGTTCTAATCTGATATTCATTATTTCTTTCCTTTCTCACCAAAAACACACCAACGGATGATAGGTATGCGACGAAGTATCTCATAAATCAGCGGCGACAGGGCAAATACAGCAATCGTTAAAATGACATAGATGACGATAGGTGGCAGGGTAGTATACATCTTCATCATATAGCCCAAACTGCCAATAACCAGGTAGTGTACTACATAGATGCCAAAGCTGCTTCGTGTCATATAGCCGGCAAAAGCGGAAGTCTTGTCGAAGCATGTGCTGAACCAGCCCATCATGGCCAGGCACATGAGCCAACCGTAGAGGCAGTTGAGCGGACTTCCCAAATACTGGGGCGATGTATTGTCTTCACCAAACGTGGTAACGATCAAAAGGATGCCAGTGGTCACAGCACCAACCATCAACGGAATCCAGTACTTGGTAACCTTCTGCTGTACCTCGTCGTGTGAGAACACGAAATAGCCCAACAGGAATGGCACAAGATAGAATAACGGCTTATAGAGATTCCATAGTCCATCAAGGCTATCCGCCTTAGGATGTTGAACCAATGTTTGCTCTCCCAACCAGAAGAACACTCCCAAAAGTACAATAACTACTATTCCAGCCTTTCCAAACCAATTCCATAGTTTGTCTTTATTGTCAAATACCAACACCAACAGCAAAACTAAACTTAGCAACCATAATGTTTGGATGAACCAAAGGGGCCCTATGCCAGAGATGGCCATGATGCAGTACTTCACAACTGTCGGAAGTCCTTCTAATACGCCTGTCCTGGCTGCCACAGCGGTATTGAAATATCCCACCATCCAGTGGAAAACAAACAAACCGATAGTACTTGGTACCAAGAGCTTGCGAGTACGGCTCTTGAACCATTCCTTACCGCTATGTTTCTGCAAAGCATAGCGGGCACTGATGCCAGCCAACAGAAACAGCAACGGCATAAACCACGGATAGAGTAGGTACATCACCACATCTTGGTATTGTGGGTACTCTGGATAGGTTCCGAAGCCGCCAATACCGCCAAACACTCCTTTGTTATTATAGAAATAAATGACATGGTAAAACAATACTGATAGTACTGTTACCCAACGCAGATTATCAATCCAGTGTTTTCTCATAGTTATATGTTTAATGATAAAGCTCTATAAAATCATGCACCAAACGAAAGACTGGTTCATAACTGTCGAATACGGCATTTTGCCAATTGTCGTGGATGGTGTGGTAATATTTAAATGCATCACCCTCTTCGTTTTCCAAGAAAATGCAAGGCACATGGTGGGTGGCAAAGGGGTAGTGGTCGCTATTGCCAGCCAAAGTTCCACGATTAAGTGCTTGGAAATGATGCTTTTCTTTGTTAATCTGCTCAAATAGTTCATAGCCACGCATACCCTCGTCGCTCACTTCGCAATACTGAATAGGATTGTTGTCGCCAATCATGTCAATATTGAAGAGATACTTGATCTGTTCTAATGGCACGATGGGATGATCGACATACCACAGCGATCCCCTCAGATAGGCATCCTCGCCAGAGAAAGCGATGAAATACATATCATAGACAGGACGATGTTGTGCGTAATAGGCGGCTAAAGTCACGATGGTGGCAGTACCAGAGGCATTGTCGTTGGCACCCGCATAATAGACTTTCTTTCCCAGGTTGCCCAAATGGTCATAATGTGCCGTGAAGACATAGCAACTATCGTGACGAGCTCCTTCCACTTTGGCAATGACATTGAAGCATTCGTAATCTTTCAGGAACTTGTTCTCAATGTCAGCGCTGATGGTTTTGGCATCTTTAGGGAAGCGGTAGGGCACCCACATAATGGGTTTATCTACCACTTTTTCTCCGTATGCCTTGTAGAACTTCAACGGTTCTTCCCATGTAAAGAGGATGCCAGCATTGGGGGCACCGTCTTTCTTCTGCAGGCGAGAGAAGTCCTCGCGATGCTTGTAGGAGAACATGAAATCACTTACCACAAAAGCATTTTTGTATTCAGGCTTCTCCAAGTCCTGGAAAATCTTGTTGGCATCATAGTGCAGGGTATCGATGTAATAGAGTGGGAAAGTACCTTTGACACCTGGTGAATACTCACGCATGGTGAAATCCACACCAGGAATCTGTTTCTTGCCATCGACAGACAGCTTCATCTTACCGGGGAAGGTGTTGATGTCCAACTTGAATGGTTGGCACACCACTTCATCTACTCCAGCTTTGATGAACTCTTTCTGCAAGTATTTCCCTGCCTTGTTGGCGCCATCGCGTGCATAGCCACGCCCTTGGTATTTAGCGGAACTCAGTTCTTTAACAACTCGCTTGTAATGTGCCATATCCTGTGCATTCAGCTGTAAGGTGGCAAGTGCCATCAAAATAATCAGTAACTTTTTCATATCATCCTGTCTTAATATCCAATCAGCAAAGATACATATTTAATAATTAAACTAACCATGTCACGCCTATTTTTACATTCTTGCCTTCTGGTCACCACCAGCACCTGTGCCGCGATACTTACTCTGGGCAGCATTAAAGGTGTAACGGACTGAGAACTTTATTTTCTGGAAGTCCATTACGTTATACTGAGTGATGGTGTGATTACCGAAATCACTATATACATTGGTCTTTGCTGTATGGGCAAGGTCATTTCCTTCCAAGCGTAACACCAGTGAGTTGTTTTTCAAGAGGGTTTTCTGCACGGCAGCAGAAAGGTTGAAATACACATCTTTCATATACATATTCTGTGAATAACCTTTCGTTTGCATCAAGCCACCCAGCTCCAGCTGCCAGCCACCTTTGAATCTGAAGGTGTTGTTCAACTGAAACACGCCAATAGGTTTGTCATTGAATTTGGTGGTACGTACACCTGAGGCCATGCGTGGATCGGGTGCATTGATGGTAAGCCATTGTTTTTGTATGCCCAATGTATAGCTCATAGTCCATGGACCAATGGTGTGGTTGATCATACTATATACTACCAACATGCGGAATGGCGTATCGATATTGCGAGGTTTCACCAATACTACCCCCTCGTCATTGTAGGGTGATGACCATAGCATAATTGGGTCGTTCGTACGAGAATAGTTCACCATAAAAGTCAGGAACTTCCATACCGCAGTGGCACTGATGTTGTGCGTCAGTTCTGGCTGTAGCTGAGCGTTACCGCTTTGCAACAGATAACGGTTGTCATAGCTGATAGCGCTGGAAAGCTGTGCGTAACTTGGACGACGGGTCTTGGCGCTGTAGTTAATCATCAGTTGCGTGTTGCCTACCTTGCCTGCGAAGGATACTGTGGGGAACCAGTTGCTATAGTTGCGTGTCAGGTCATATTCAGGAGACAGAGCGTCCTTAAAGGTGTAGTGTACCCTCTCATAGCGGATGCCTGCACTGATCTGTCCAACTTTTTGCAAATAGAAGCTATAGTTGGCAAAACCAGCATAGATATCTTCCTTTACTTTAGCCTTTGATGCAGGAATCTCGATGCCTGTGATGGTATAATTATCTTCACGGCGAGAAAAAGACTCCTCTGTGCCTACCTGCAATTGTCCTTTCCAGATAGGATAGGAAATGATGGCCTTGGCTGCATACAGATGTCCTGAGTTGTAGCTTTGACTATGTATCTCAGCATCATGTGTCAT
>CAMJNN010000080.1 GCA_946407325.1 uncultured Prevotellaceae bacterium
AGCAGCCTGGAATGATGACAGGATACCCAGTGTGAAGAACAGGTTCATGATCAATGCACCGTTGGCAATCATACCAGGTACGAGGCCATACATTGAGCACATATAGATCATCAACAGAATCAATGCAACGATAAATGATACAATACCTGCATTGATAGATGCCTGACCCAATGATGGACCCACGATATCTTCCTGAACGATGTGTGCAGGAGCTGGCATCTTACCAGACTTCAGCACGTTGGCCAAGTCCTTAGACTGCTCAGGAGTGAAATTACCAGTAATTTCAGAGTTACCGCCAGTAATCTCACTGTTCACACGAGGTGCTGAATACACATAGTCATCCAATACGATAGCAATGCTCTTGCCAATGTTCTGCTTGGTCAGCTGAGCCCAACGACGAGCACCGTCGGTGTTCATGCTCATGTTCACAGCAGGCTTTCCGTACTGGTCGAACTTATCGCTGGCATCCACCACAACGTCGCCCTCGAGAGGAGCCTTGCCGTTGCGCTGGGTTGACTTAATAGCGTACAGTTCGTAGGTTTGCTTCTTAGGATCCAAGTCAGAAGGAGCTACACCCCACTTCAGTCGCAGGTCCTTAGGTAACTCAGCTTGTACCTCGGGCATTGCCAAGTAACGGTTCACCTCAGCGGTATCCCTTGCATTGGCATAAGCTACGATACTACCCTGACCAGCGAATACCTGCAGTATAGACAGCAACGGATGCTCACGCTTGAGTTGAGCCATATCTGCTGTATTAGCAGATTCACCACGAATAGCGGCAGCCAAACTGTCAGAAGCGCTAACTGGAGCAGCCTCAACAGGAGCTACATCATCAGTAGCATCAGAAGTTGTAAGTAAATTGTGCAACTTCACATCGGCCGACTGCAAATATGGAGCGACATCCTGTGCCTCATAGGTCTCCCAAAACTCCAAGTTAGCAGAACCCTGCAACAACTTACGTACACGAGCTGGTTCCTTGATACCTGGCAACTCGACCATAATACGACCCAGGCTACCGGTCAGTGTTTGAATATTGGGCTGTACCACACCAAAACGGTCGATACGGGTACGCAACACATTGAAAGAGTTGTCAACAGCTGCCTTCACCTCATCACGCAACACGCGCTCCACCTCTTGGTCGGTTGAACGCTGTGTCACCTTGTCCTTCAACTGCTGGGTAGCAAAGATCTGAGCAAGTGGCTGACCAGGAGCCAGATTATGATACTCCCTAATAAATAATGTAATAACATCATCCTGGCTGTTTACAGCTTCCTTCGCTGCATTGCTCAATGCTTCATTGAACGCAGCGTCAGTCTTGTTGTCAGACAGGACCTTGATAACGTCAGGAACTGACACTTCGAGGATGACGTTCATACCACCCTTCAAGTCCAGACCCAAACTGATACCCATCTCGCGACAATCCTTCAATGTCCAGTTACCGAAGTAAACCTTCTCATTTGCAAGAGAATCCAGGTAAGCCTGCTCTACAGCTGCATCTCCATTCGCAATTTGCTTAGCCTTGTTGTCGTAATAACGAACAACGGCTGAGAATGACAAATAGAACAGACAAACCAATATCAGCAAGACGGAAATGATCTTAATAAATCCTTTGTTCTGCATCTTAGATTTGAGTTAATTTATTTATTTTTATTGTTTTCAACTTTACAAAGCCGCAAAGTTAGTTGTTTTTTTTCATTTAACCGCAAAAGTCGGCCAAATATTTAATTTTTTTCTACATACGCCCATATTGGATAGTGGTCTGAGGCGTCAATCGAGGAATCAACGGTACAATTTGAGGCTTTAAGGCCGGCACTGATGAGAATGTTGTCGATTCTGAACAAGAACTTGTTTTTGTGATAGGAAATACCCAGTCCGCGCCCCGACTCAGTAAAGGCATCATTTAAGGAACGGGTAAGCGTGTAACGGGTGTATGAAATAGGAATATCGTTGAAGTCACCACATACCATAGTATATTTAAAAGGATGACGAATCAGGTAGTTAACGATAGAATCGGCTTGTGGCGCCCTGATGGCAGAAGCCTCAGCCAACTTCTTCACCAACACCTTGGCACCAGCCTTCATTTGCTCTTTCTCATGCTTCTCAATCATTTGCTCGTACATCTCCTTATCTTGCGAATTCAGCTTGTTGGATTCCAAATGGCAATTAATCAGCAACAAGGTATCCAATCCCCATTTCAACTGATAAGCCATCGCTCCATTGCTACCACTCTCCATTGCTATACGCTCCGTTTTCAGTACGGGCAACTTAGAATACACCGCCATATTGGACATAGGCTTCTTACCATCGGCCGTCTTGCCAGCCCTATAAGGATAGTCAGCAAGTGCTTTGTCCACATCCTTTTGGGTAACATAACGGTTATTGCCACTAACCGTATGCTCTTGCAGACAGATAATATCGGCCTCACTGGTTTGCAGATAGTCCAATACGGCATTCTTCCCCTCTGTCTTTTCCATGTTGCTAAAACTCATGGTGTTATAGGAGAGTACCTTCAACCCTTCCTCTGGCTTGCTGACTATGGGTGAATTAAATGGAAGATAGGTAAAAAGCTGAGCATAACACAGCCCCAAAGCTGTCAAGGGCACTAAAGCATACTTAAAACCCCTGAAAAGCAGGAAGATTAACAGCAACAACAGGTTGATGACAGCCAATAGCGGAAAGACAAACCCTGCCAACGACAAAAAGGGATATTTCACGGGTTGGATAATGGAAGGGCTGAATGCAGATAGCAACAACAGCAAAGCCATCAGCAGACTAACCGTCCATATAATGAGCGACAGAAATTTGCCCAAGCCTTTCATCCTTTAACGAATACTAGCGTTAAACAATTCTTTCTTCTCCTCCTCTGTCAAGCCTTGATAGCCCGATTGCTTGATCTTTTCACGAATCTCGTTGATGCGAGCTTGTTTATCAGCTGACTGAGGTTGAGGCTCTTCGACCGTCTGCTGCTCTGGTTCTTTATAAGAACCCTTCCATTCATTGGTGGTCTTCTGTGCTTTTCCTCCGTAATTCACCTTCATTTTTGGCTTTCGAGTCTTAGGGCAGAAAGCCGATGGGTGACAGCAAAAGTCGATGACATTGTTGATATAACGGGTAAGGTCAGTACCCTTGTTCAAGAAATAGGCAAAGAGTAAGCCACCTAAGGCACCACCCAAATGGGCGATATGCCCCCCCGCATTGTCGGTAGTAACGAAAAGTAAATCTAAACCTATCACCACTAGAGCAAAATACTTCAACGGAAAACTACCTAACAGCATAAGGTTCACACGGTAGTCGGGCTCCCTATAGGCAACAGCAGCCACGATGGCCAGAACCGCTGCAGAAGCACCCACCATATAGGTGTAATCGGCATAGGGCACAAAAAACGGGAAGACGTTGTAGGCAAAGAGGTAGAGCAGAGCGCCACAAATGCCTCCCCAAAGATATACCCCCTTAAGGTGTCGAGCTGAAAAAAAATACAAGAAAAGCTGACCAAACCAATATAGCCACAACATATTAAACAGCAGGTGCATTACACCCGCGTGCATAAACATATAAGTAATGATGGACCAGGGCTGACTCAAGAATTGGGTCAGTGAAGCAGGCATTTCCAGCCATCTAAGCCAATCACCGATACTGATATTGAACAACATCAGCACTATTTGCACCACGGCAAAGGCCAAAAACACGGCCACATTGACGAAAATCAGTTGGACGTGTAGTTTGCCTCTTCGGAACACCTCTTTCAGGTCATTGATAATAGTAGCCATTGTTTTTGCGTTTGTTTCGCCAATACCTAATCAATATATAGCCGAATATCATACCTCCCAGATGAGCGAAATGAGCCACATTGTCAAACTGGCTCAGTCCCTCCAGCAACTCAATCACAGCATAGATAGCCACGAAATACTTGGCCTTGATGGGAACAGGCAATGGGAATATAAATATCTTCTCTTCTGGAAAGGTCATACCAAAGCCCAGCAAGATGCCATATACAGCGCCCGAGGCACCCACTGTAGTCAGCATATTGAGGTATTCATCCATACTCACTACGGCATAACCTACATTTACCTGAGTATATTGCGAAAGCTCCACTACATACTGCACATATTGCACCAGCTCCTGCACCAATCCGGCTCCTACGCCACACACCAAGTAGAAGAACAGAAAACGGTCGCTCCCCCACACTTGCTCCATGATGCGGCCAAACATCCATACAGCAAACATGTTGAAGAAAACATGCATGAAACTGCCATGCATGAACATATAGGTAAACAATTGCCAAACCTTGAAGTCGCTGGCCATGAAGAAATGCAAACCCAAGTAGTCGGCCAAATCTATTCCGAAGCGCGATTCCAGCACCACGGTAGCCAGATACATCAGCACATTGATGATCAAAAGATGTTTGGTTATTTTCGGTAGATTATTCATTCAAATACACTATAAAAACACTGCAAAAATAGCAATAAAATCCATGTAAAGCTAAAAAACAGCCCCAGAATCTATTTTTTTTCATTCTTAGATGAAAAATTTTACTTTTTTGCTTGAAAGTTTGAAAATTAAGCTATACATTTGTTGCGTTAAAAAGGAATTGAATTTCATATAGAGTTTTATTGTAATCTTTTTTTTAATAATATTATGAACAAATCAGAACTTGTAAGTGCAATTGCTGCTGAGTCAGGTTTGACCAAGGCTGACTCAAAGAAGGCGCTGGATGCTGCTGTTGCAGCTGTCAGCAAAGCGTTAAAAGGTGGTGACAAAGTTACCTTAGTTGGTTTTGGAACATTCTCTGTAGCTAAGAGAGCTGCTCGTCAGGGCATCAATCCTGCTACTAAGAAGGCTATCACAATCCCAGCAAAGAGCGTTGTTAAGTTTAAGGCTGGTTCAGAACTGGAGCTGTAATATTTCAGCGTCAGTAAAATCTCTAAACAAGAGGCGCCATCGGATTATGGTGCCTTTTGTTTTACTACCTTGTTATGCGGGTACTGCTCATCAACACATCTGAACGTATAGGAGGCGCCGCTATCTCATGCGGACGACTCATGGAGGCTTTGAGAAAGAATGGCATCAAAGTCAAGATGCTTGTGCGCGACAAGCAGACAGATGAGATTGCTGTTGTACCCTTACCCCATAGCTGGAAACTTCTTTGGGTATTCCTTTGGGAACGTCTCCGTATCTGGATGACCAACGGTTTTCATCGCCAGAACCTCTTTAAAGTGGACATCGCCAATGCTGGCAACGATGTAACACAATTCCCAGAGTTCCAACAAGCCGACATCGTTCACCTGCATTGGATCAATCAAGGAATGCTCTCACTGAAAGG
>CAMJNN010000081.1 GCA_946407325.1 uncultured Prevotellaceae bacterium
GGCATCTCGAGTTCTTTGTTAAGCTCTAACACCCCTTCTTCCTGCAACTGACGTAAAATCTCTTGTCGCTTGCGAGCCATATCCCCCATCGTATAAGAAGGGTCAATATCAGTTACTGTAAGGGAATAGCCATATAACTCGTGAAACGACACACTGACTTCCACCAGTACCTTGATGCCAGAGGTAAATAGCTGACCGGTAGTTTGTTCAAAATAGGGTTTTAGAACAGCATACACATTTCTCCAGATAACGCCACGTGCCTTTGCCACCAAGCCGTTACTTCGCTTGTCTTTTTGCACGAACTCTACATAGCAATGGCCACTGTTGACACGCACCTCGCTGAGCTCTGCCTGTACCCAATAGGTATCGGGCATACCCAGTTCGAGGGTTTGCTTCACCAACTCGTTCAGTTCCAAAAGAGTTAATGAACGTTGACTGCATCCTATTTTGTCGCGACTCGGCCAATCATGCAAGCCTGTTGGCTCTCGCTGCTCCCCAAAGTGACCGTTGACCATTTCAATTTTCAATTGTCAATTCTCAATTTATAGTTTTGGTAGGCTTGCCACAAATCAGGTATGCCATAACCATAAACATTGTCTGGATAAGCTGCACGGTCGCCTGAGTGTCGTACCAATTCGATTATCTCTTTAGCTGTCAATGTAGGACAAGCCTGCCACAGACAAGCCACCATGCCACACATAATAGGGGAAGCAAATGAGGTACCGTTAGCCTTGCCCTGACTGCCATGAGAATTGATGACATCAGCTTTTACACCAGCTGCCACAACATCTGGCTTAACACGCCCATCTTGTGTGTTTCCTACAGAAGAGAAGGAAGCAATAACACCTGTTTGCCACACGATGGCTCCTACCGTCAATACATTGTCGGCATCGCCAGGAGGGGTAATTTTCTTCCAAACAGAGTTGCCTGAGTTGCCCGCACTACACACCAGGATCATGCCCTTGTCGGCCAAGCGGCTTGCTGCACGAGAGATGACAGAACGTTGTCCATCCAGATCTCTCAACTTAAAGTCCATGGAAGAGTCGTCAAATTCATTATATCCTAATGAAGTATTGATCAAATCCACTCCCACACTATCGGCATACTCAACAGCAGCGATCCAATAGTCTTGCTCTACAGGGTATTCTGAATCAGAGTCCTCACTGCGCAAGAGCCAATAGGAAGCTTCTGGAGCCGTACCTATCATCACACCAGGCTTGTTGGTGGCCATACAAGAAAGTACACCCAATCCGTGAGTTGATTCGGCAAAGATATCGGCATCACCATCTACAAAATCCTTTGCACCCAATACCTTGACATTATCCAAAGCAGGTATGCGGTCGAAATTATGGAAACCGCCATCCACCACAGCGATGGTCATGCCCTGTCCTTTGAAACCAGCTTCGTGTAAGAGGTCGCCCTTGCTGACATGAATCTGTCCGTAAGCGGTACCATAGATGGTGTCAGGATTTACTGTCAGTTCACTGATGATGGTGTCTCTGCGTGACGAAGCGAAAGCATTGTCCGGTGCTTTCCATACTTTTATAGCGCTCTTGACAAAAGGCAAAGCGCGAATCTCATCAATCTTGGTCGTGTCGTTGCATGACACCGTTACGAAGTTCTCCCATTTACTGGTGACCAACACCTTCACTCCTATTTGTCGGATGGCCTTTATATAAGCCTCAGGCACAGGCAAGTCGGTAGAATCCACCTGAAGATGCTGCTTCTGTCTGCGTTGCAAAGCTTTTGCAGAAAGGAACTTCTCAGGATGTTTCAGGCTAAACTTGGTAGCCGCCTTGTCCTTTAAATCTATATGGTAGCGCAATGAATCCTGCGCACTCATACTTACGCTGGCCACTAAAGCCAGCATGCTAAAAATGATCAGAAATCTTTTCATATTTGTATATTACCTACTCCCTACTGCAAAGCTCCTCATCACAGGAACTGTCACACAATATAGGAATCTTTATTTAGTAACCGTATAAGTTCCTGCCTGATACTCCTTCGATTCTGTTTCTCCAGGTAAGGTAACCGTTGCTGTTGCGCCCTTAGGAATCGTAAACTCCCAAATCCACTGGTCGCCTTCATATTTCCAAGCACTGCGGATCAAACCAGCAGCAGATTGGAAATTAGCTTCCAGATGTCCCAATCGTTTATCTGGCAATGGCTTCATGATAATGTGCTTGAAACCAGGTTTTTCTGGATCTGCGGCAATGCCAGCAACCGACTCCCAAATCCATGCACATACGGCACCGTAGGCATAGTGGTTGAAGCTGTTCATGCCCTGAGGTCCCATACCTTTGTCCAGCATATAACTATTCCAACGTTCCCAAATGGTGGTAGCACCATTATCTACAGAATAGAGCCAGCTGGGGTTCTTACGCTGTAACAACAACTCATAGGCAATGTCACCCATGCCGTTATCCGTCAACGTCTGCATCAGGATAGAAGTACCCAGGAAACCTGTTTGCAAACAGTTATCATGCTCTTCAAAGTTCTTGCGCAAACGAGCAATGATATTATTCTTTGCTGAGCTCTCCTCTGCCAAATTGTTTTTCAAAGCAAACAACGCAGGGGTCTGCATAGTGTTCAGTATTTCAGTCTTGAAGCTACCATCTGGATTCAAGAATAAAACCTTGATGTATGTTCTGGCGTCATTTGCCATACGCTGGTAATCAGAAGCATCACGTTTGGTAGCTACTGCCATATCGCGCATCATCTCGGCATCAAGCAACCAATAAGAAGCACCCAAGTAACTCCAATAGGTAATGGCATCATCCAATGGCACTCTGCCCTTAGGCGTATCTTGGAACGCACCTCCTCCACAACTCTCCAAAGGCTCATAGCTCAGCCAGTCGCCCCATTGGTAATTACCATTCTCAGCACTCAGCGCTGTATGGTCATAATGAGTTTCATTCACGTGGTTCATAAAGCGGTTCATCGCTTCCCAGTTCTCATCGATGATACTGGTATCGCCAAATTGCTTCCATACCGTCCAAGGTACAATAATACCTGCATCTGCCCAACCCAGTCGCATCATATTCTCACCATATTGAGCCGTAGGAGCCACACCAGGGAAAGCACCTGTCTCACTCTGTGAGTCGCGCATATCACGCATCCACTTATGGAAGAAATTGTCGGTATTGGCAAAGAATGTTCCTGTTTCTGCAAACACTTGGGTATCTGCCGTCCAACCCAAACGTTCGTTGCGTTGTGGACAATCGGTTGGTACTGACAGGTAGTTTGAACGCTGTCCCCAAAGAGTGTTAGATATCAGCTTGTTTACCGACTCATTACCAGTAGTGATGACACCTGTTTCCAAGTTCTCAGCAATAGAGGTGACTGGGATAGATTGCAATGACTTGATAGTCACCTGGTCAGTTGCCGTAATGGACACAAAGCGATAGCCAAAGAAGGTACAATGCGGATAAAATGAAACAAAGTCTTCATTGTTGGCAAAGGTGTAAGAAAGCACCATACCGCCAGCGGTGGCGATGCGCAGGTTGTCGCGATGTACACTGCCCTCAGGACCATCCATTCCACGACTCTTGGCACCATTACCATCGTTCAGTATCTCACCAGGCAGACAAGTAAGTGTGGTACCTTCAGCTGCCTTGAAAACAAAGGAAGGAACAGCAGCTGCATTCTGACCAAAGTCAACTACCAAGGTTTCACCTGCTTGCAATGTGATTTCCTCTCCAGCACCATATTCACGACTGATCACCACCTTGCCAAATTCTTCTTCCTGAGCATTCTCTATGTCTTTCCAGACGTATGCCTTCACAGGATTCAGCGCCAAGTCGTGACGCAGATATACCTCAGCACCGGCAGAAGGGAGTATCTCTCCGTTGAACTCTGTATTTACCTCCGGAGCCTTGAACTGATCAGCTACCAAGTAACCCATCGGCTCACGCGCATCATATTCCTCACCGTCAAAAATGCCTGCATGCTTTACAGGACCAGCAATACCTGCTTTCCAGTTCTCCGTATCTGTACCAAAGAGCTGGGTGGAACCATCTGCATAAGTAAGCTGTAACACACCTCTGAAGGCACATTTCTTACCAATCATACCGTCATGTCCCGAATTAGTGACAATCTTGTCACCCCACCAGCCTGGCGTTACTTGTACAGACAGCATATTTTCGCTACCAGACCTCGTCTCCAACATCGGAGTGATATCATAGGTGAAAGAGCGTTTGGTCTTGGCATAATGAGTGAAACCTGGCTTCAGCACCTCATCGCCTACAGGCTCGCCATTCACATAGAGTTCATATACACCCAATGCTGTGGTCATCCAAATGGCTTTGGATATTTTCATTTTGTTCTTTACAGTCGTGACAAACCAGTTGGCACCGTCTGCAGCACGCCAGTTGCCTGGTTCCCAGACAACACCCTGTACCACAGGAGCATCTACCACAGATATCCACTGCGAAGCATCCCATGCCGAGTTATCCAATGCTTCGGTCATGCTATACTTTTCTTTTTGTTGTTCAGTAATACATCCTGTCAGCGACAGTAAAATCACAGCCAGAACGGCGCTCATAGTTCTTAAGGTTTTCATAGTATCTTTTTTTTTATTTTTCTATCAAAACTGTAGCATAGGCTGAGATGCCTTCTTCCCTACCTGTAAAGCCCAGCTTTTCGGTTGTGGTAGCTTTAATGGACACGTCATCTGCATCAACTCCCATCACCTCAGCCAAGACTTGCTGCATGGCGGGAATATGTGGATTCAACTTGGGACGCTCAGCACAAACGGTAGCATCTATATTGCCCACCTTATATCCCTTGGTGGCAATCAGCTCAACTGTCTTCTTTAGCAGTATCTTGCTGTCAATATTCTTGTACTCTGAAGCACTATCAGGAAAATGATAGCCTATATCTCGCATATTGGCGGCGCCCAACAAGGCATCGCAAATGGCATGTATGAGCACATCTGCATCAGAATGACCCTGCAGTCCCATACTATGCTGCAGCTTTACTCCACCTAGCCACAGGTCACGCCCTTCTACCAGCTGGTGTACATCATATCCAAAACCTACTCTAATCTTCATCATCTTACATAAAAGTCCAACAATTTCTTGTCTTCCAAATAACCTTGCAGATGGTTGCCAACGGCTACTCGTCCCACTCCAACAGGTGTTCCTGTATAAATCAAATCTCCAATCTTCAAGGTCATGAACTTGCTGACATAGCAGATAATCTCATCCACTTTGAAGAGCATGTCACCTGTAAAACCTTGCTGCACGGTATTCCCATCAATATCCAAGTGGAAATGCAAGTTCTGCACCTCATCCC
>CAMJNN010000082.1 GCA_946407325.1 uncultured Prevotellaceae bacterium
GCCAGATCAAAATCCAGCATCACCTTCTGACCACGAATCTCATAAATTTTATCTTGGATTAGCATCAAGTCGTTCATTGCCATGAATGTTTTAAAAGTTAGTAATCGGTTGCGAAGGTACAGTTTTTTCTTGTATTATTTGCTCTTCCAACACCTTCGACTACATCCTTCCGTTGAGTTCAGGTGCTCGTGAGAGCGACACGTTAGATGCTCAGCTGTTGGGCATCAAGAAGGCAGCTATTGTAGCTGCCTTTCTTATTTTCCACAAGGGAGTGTGAGCAGCTGGTAGTAGAGTGTCTTGGCCATGCGTTCATGCCCTAAGTTGTTGGGATGTAGCTGGTCGGTGTCGGGCTTGGCGAAATAGATTAGGTTTTCTTCTTGCAAGGGGTAGAGCCCACAGAGGGCGTTCATATCTATCACTGGATATGCCCAGAGGTTGCCGGCTTCTTTCACCGATTCCACATAGGCATCCATCCATTCACCACACTTGTTTTGGTAGGCCTCAGAAGGTTGGAGGTTACGGTCGCCAAAGTTGGCAAAAGCTCGATGGATAGGGGTGAGTAGTACAATTTGTTTCTGTGGGAACATGCGCTTGATGCTGTCGAGGGCGATGTTGATTCTGCCTCGATAGGTATTGGGGTCCATAGCGGGCTGTCGCATGATGCGTTGCTGAAGTGTCTTGGGCTGCCCCGTTGCTGCCTCTACCTGTTCAACGCTCTCGGTAAACCATTGTCCGATAGGTATGCCGGCATTGAAGTCGTTGGTGCCGATAAAGATGATGATGGCATCGAAATCATCGCCGTGCTGTTGCTTCAGTTGGTTGGCTTGCAGGGGGATGGTGTTCCACTCATATCCGCTCACGGCATAGACATAGGAGGTAGTACCCAGCCATTGGTCGAGCAACTGCCAGAACCTCACGGTTGCCGTGCTGTTGTTTGGGTCGGTGATGGAGTCGCCAAAATAGGCAATACGTTTCCCACTCCAAGGATGAGTCAAAGGTTGCTGTGCCTCGATAGTCATGCAGCATGCCAATGCGAACAATGATGCGATAATGAATCTTTTCATAGTATTTATTGATTGATTTGAGACGTAAGTGAATAAGGCTTGTCCGTTGGGGCAAGACCACGCTTCTTGTTGGGCTTGGGTCCCATGTCGAACTCGATGACGCAACCCTCGGTAAGCTGACTATGTGTGATATACAGCTTAGAATAGGGCTGCCCGTTGATGCGAACACGCTGCACATAGCGGTTTCTGTCGCTCACATTGGGCGCCTTGATCTCTACTTCACGGCCATTCTCTAAGGTCAGTTTCATATAGGGCAGGTAAGGGGCACCTAGTACATACTGGTCGGTACCGGGGGCTACAGGATAGAAACCCAGGGCGGAGAAGATGTACCAAGCCGACATCTGACCGCAGTCGTCGTTGCCTCCCAAGCCGCGGATGTCGTTGCGATACATTTTGTTCAAGATGGTACGAAGCCACTCCTGTGTCTTCCAAGGTGTTGAGGTCCAGGCGTAGAGATAAGGCACATGGTGCGAGGGCTCGTTGCCATGCACATAGCCACCCACCAGGCACTCAGCTGTGATATCCTCGTTGTCGGCATAGTATTTCTCTGGTAGGTCCATGGTAAACAAGGCATTCAGCTTGTCGAGGAAAGCTTGTTCGCCACCCATGCATTGCATCAAACCATATACATCTTGGGGGGCATGGAAAGAAAAGTTCCACGAGTTGCCCTCGATGAATCCCTCGCCGTAGGTCTGGTAAGGGTCAAGGTTTTTCTTAAATGTACCGTTCAGGTAGCGAGGTGAGGCAAAGCCGATGGATGGGTCGAAGGTATTGCGATAGTTCAAGGCTCGCTTTTGGAACGTTGAAGCCACCTGCTCGTTGCCCATCGCCTTGGCAGCAGCATAGATGGTCCAGTCGTCGAAACTGTATTCCAGCGTATTGGAGGCAGCTGTATCATCATGGTCAAAGGGGGCATAGCCCAAGCGGATATAGTCTGTCACGCTGGGGAAATTGCGGTTGGTAGCTGTCTGCACCATCGCTTTTAGGGCTTCGTCTTTGTTGATGTCAGCTCCCTTGACAATGGCGTCAGCCAGTACGGTTACAGCATGATAGCCTGTCATGCACCATCCTTCGTTGCCCATGAGGCTCCAGACGGGCAACATGCCTAATGCTTGCTGTTGTTGGTGGTGAATCATCGACTTTACCATATTGGTATTTCGTGATGGTTTGAGTAGGCCCAACAGGGGGTGTTCAGCCCTGTAGGTGTCCCATACTGAGAAGACAGTATAGTTGTCGAAATCATTGGCAGTATGAATGTTACCATCTACCCCACGGTATTGTCTGTCAACATCCATATAGATGGAGGGGTTGATCATGGTGTGGTAGAGCGAGGTATAGAGCATTGCTTTCTTGTCGGAGGTGCCGTTGCAGTCGATGACCGACAGCTCACGGTTCCAGGCATTACGTGTTTCCTGACAGATGGTCTCGAATGACTTGCCAGCTGCCTCAGCGTGTAGATTCTTCAGCGCTCCTTCGGTGGAAACGGCAGAAAGGGCTACTTTGACTACTAGTTCTGAAGATGCCGCAGGGTCGAAATTGAAATATGCTACCATGCTACGGCCTGCCATATCGGGAAAGTTGTGGTAACGGTCGAACTTACGCCAGAAACCCACATACTTCTCCTGTTTCCTGTCTTGATAGCCATAGCTGCTGATGGGCTTGGAGAAAGAGATGGCGAAGTAGGTATAGTTGGTACGTGCCCAACCGTCAGTGAGGCGATAGCCCGTGAGCAGGGTGTCGTTCTCTACACGTAAGGTGGACCAAAGCACCTTGCCGTCGTAATTATAGATACCATGCAGGAGGTCGAGGATGATGCGTTGGTCACTGCCCTGAGGGTAGGTGTATTTGTGAACGCCTACACGTTGGGTAGCCGTGAGTTGTACCTGTACGCCATTGTCGCCCAACTTCACGGCATAATATCCCGGTGATGCCTGTTCGGTGTCATGTGAAAAACGCTGACGATAACCACTGTCGGGGTCATCCTTAGTGCCAGGGTTCAGTTGTAAGGCACCCGTTTGTGGCATAATGAGCAGGTCGCCCAAGTCGGAATGACCTGTGCCGCTCAGGTGGGTGTGACTAAAGCCTACGATGGTATTGTCGGTATGCTGATAGCCAGCGCAATACTCATACACCTTGCCTTGATACACCCCATTGATGTTGTGGGGAATGGTGTCGGTATCAGGACTGAGCTGTACGATACCAAAGGGGGCACAAGCCCCTGGGAAGGTATGTCCCATGCCCTCGGTGCCTATCAACGGGTTGACGTAGGATATTTTATCATCTACTTGGTCGGCCTTGGCTGCAAGGCACGAGAAGACCAACACTGTTATTAAGAGTATATTCTTTTTCATGGCGGTATAGTCCTTATATTTAATTAAGGTATGTTCTGGTTTTTGCCGTAAAGGTAATAAAAAACATTCAGCCGTAGCTTCTTTCTGCGTCTTTTTATGAATAAACCAAATAAGAATTAATCATTGAATTCGTGAATATTCTGTCAGATAGTAAGTCAAATAGCTGTTTGTGCTTTTAATATGTAATTTGTTTGCGTTGTTATTTAATCAAATAGTAAGTTGAAACATATTTTTATCTACAAATGATATTGTTGTTTTTGTGTAATACTTACCATTGTCCTAATTTTGCCCACGAAAGCTTTCAGTAAGTATTAATTTTTAAAGGTAAAAGTGATGAAAAGAATTGAAGCGATTATCCGCAAAACAAAGTTTGAGGAGGTGAAAGAAGCCTTGCTCCAGTCGGATATCAACTGGTTCGAATACCACAATGTACATGGCATTGGACAAAGCAGGGAGGAACGCATCTATCGTGGCGTTCAGTATAGCACCGATGTAATTGAACGAGTAGCATTGACTATTGTTTGCCGCGACCAGTTTGTAGAACCTACCATAAAGGTGATTCTGCAGGTGGCTCACACGGGAGAGATTGGTGATGGTCGTATTTTTGTCAGCGACATTATTGACGTTTGGTCTATCCGTACAGGCGAAAATGGCGATATAGTGCTCCGTGACAAAAAGTAGCTACAAGTATAACAACTAAAGACGTAAAAATTATGAACGAGATAGGTATTTCACTTGATACGGTATGGATGCTATTGGCAGCCATGCTGGTTTTCTGGATGCAACCAGGCTTTGCCTTGGCTGAGGCAGGTTTTACTCGCAGCAAAAACACGGCGAACATAATAATGAAGAACTTCGTTGATTTTATGTTTGGTTCATTGCTGTTCTTCTTTATAGGTTTCGGACTGATGTTTGGCAGTGACGGTGCAGGATTTGTGGGCATGCCCAACTGGGGCGACCTTTCTTTCTACCAGAGCGATCTGCCTGTTGAGGGTTTCCTGATTTTCGAAACCGTGTTCTGTGCAACCTCGGCTACCATTGTTAGTGGTGCGATGGCTGAACGTACGAAGTTCTCCATGTATTTAATATATAGTGCATTCATATCACTGATTATTTACCCTATTGAAGGTCACTGGACCTGGGGTGGGGGCTGGTTGTGCAACGATGCATCTGATGGCTTTATGATGAGTACCTTTGGCGATGTTTTTCACGACTTTGCCGGTTCTGCCATTGTTCACAGCGTAGGAGGTGTACTGGCCTTGATAGGTGCTATTGCCCTTGGTCCTCGTTTGGGCAAATATGGCAAAGACGGTAAGAGCCGTGCTATTCCTGGTCATAACCTGACGATGGCTGCTTTGGGTGTGTTCATCCTCTGGCTGGGTTGGTTTGGCTTCAATCCGGGTAGTCAGTTGGCAGCATCAGGAGAGGTAAACCGAGTGGCGATATCACATGTTTTCCTTACTACTAATCTGGCAGCTGCTGCTGGTGGTGTGGCAACGATGTTCATCACTTGGTGGAAATATGGCAAGCCTTCACTCTCTTTGACGCTCAACGGTGTGTTGGCTGGTTTGGTAGGCATCACAGCCGGTTGCGATTTGGTATCTCCTGTCGGTGCGGTCATCATTGGCTTGGTATGCGGTACCGTACTGGTATATGCCATCGAGTTCATCGACCGCAAGTTGCATATCGATGACCCTGTAGGTGCTTCTTCTGTGCATGGTGTTTGTGGTATTCTTGGTACGCTGATGACAGGACTGCTCTCTACCTCTAATGGAGCTTTCTATGGTTACGGATGGGGATTCTTCGGAGCAGAGTGCTTCGGCATCCTGTGCATCGACCTCTG
>CAMJNN010000083.1 GCA_946407325.1 uncultured Prevotellaceae bacterium
TCGAAGGTGAACAACAACTCTCCATGCACCCCATGGGGTTTGTTGATGATACCAATCCTATATACTTCATCTTGCTTAATCACGGCTTCCTAATCTTGTAATTCGTCGTTTTTGGTCCTAATTCTCAATTTTCAATTCTAAATTCTCGTAATCCTTGCACCCAAAGCATTCAGTCGGCCTTCGATATTCTGGTAGCCACGATCAATCTGCTCGATGTTGTGAATGCGACTGATACCATCGGCACTCATAGCCGCAATCAGCAGAGCGATACCCGCACGAATATCAGGCGATGTCATATTGCCCCCTTTCAGACGAAGCTGGTGGTCGTGCCCTATCACAACGGCTCTGTGAGGGTCGCAAAGAATAATCTGTGCCCCCATGTCGATGAGCTTATCCACGAAGAACAGACGACTCTCAAACATTTTCTGGTGAATCAGTACGCTACCCTTGGCTTGCGTAGCTACTACCAGCATTACACTCAGCAAGTCTGGTGTAAGTCCTGGCCAAGGCGCATCAGCGATGGTCATGATAGAGCCATCCATAAACGACTCAATCTGATAACTATCTTGTGCAGGCACGAAAATATCGTCGCCTCGTTGCTCTAACTGGATGCCCAAACGACTGAAGCTATTAGGGATAATACCCAAATTCTCATAGGATACATTCTTGATGGTTAGGTTGCTCTGTGTCATTGCCGCCATACCGATAAAGCTACCCACTTCAATCATATCCGGCAATACCGTATGCACCGTTCCATGCAATTCTTTCACACCCTCGATGGTGAGCAAGTTGGACGCAATGCCACTAATACGAGCACCCATACTGTTCAACATACGACAAAGCTGTTGGATATAAGGTTCGCAAGCTGCATTGTAAATAGTGGTAGTGCCTTCGGCCAAGACAGCTGCCATCACGATGTTGGCCGTACCCGTAACTGATGCTTCGTCCAACAGCATATAGGTGCCTTTCAGCTTCTTAGCCGTAATTTCATAGGTGCGTTGGTTGGCGTTGTACTTGAAGTCGGCTCCCAGGTTCTGAATGCCAATAAAGTGGGTGTCGAGTCTTCGACGACCAATCTTGTCGCCACCAGGCTTAGGCGTAAATGCCTTACCAAAACGAGCCACCATAGGACCCACCAGCATGATGCTTCCTCGCAAAGAAGCGCTTCGCTTTACAAAAGCCTCACTGTTCAGGTAGTTCAGGTCGATGTTGGCAGCTTTGAAACTATAGGAGTCAACGCCCACCTTCTTCACCTCCGAGCCCATATCGCGCATCAGCTGAATCAGGTTGTTTACATCCAGGATGTCGGGCACATGGTGTACTGTCACCTCTTCTGCGGTAAGCAAGGTAGCACAGATAATTTGAAGTACCTCGTTCTTAGCACCTTGCGGGTAGATTTCTCCTTCTAAGCGGTGTCCGCCTTCAATTACGAATGAAGCCATACTTATTTTTGTTTCTTGTTCTTGTTCTGTTTCTGATTCGGCGTGTTCTTCTGCACAGGACGCTGTTGACGGAAATTCTTCTCCATGCGTTCAGCCATCAATGCCAAGATGTCTTCGTTGAGGTGCAACTTGCCTTCTGACAACTCTTTGAGGTCATCGGCAATCTTCTGGTCGTCAATAGAGTCTTTATTCCAAGTGATATAGTCCTTGCGCATGTGATTGCATATCAACGCTATGAGATTATTCTTCTCTTCACCTTCTTCTATGTCGCATGCCTTCTTGATGAGGTTCTCCAACAACCTGCCATAATGACGATAGTGCATCCTCTTTTCGTTGGTGGGGATGGCATCGGGCTTTACCTTCAGGTTCTCAGGCTTGATGGTCTCGAAAGGATAATCAATGTCGAGTTTGAAATCCGACATGATAGCCAGATGATCCCACAGCTTATGCTCAAAGTCGGGCACATTCTTCAGGTTGGGAAACATACCTTCCATAATATGTATAATGGTTTCAGCACACCATTGGCGTTCAGCACGATCCTCAATCGTCACCGCATAATCCACCATATTCTGTACACTGCGTCCGTATTCAGGGAGCGCCATCTTCTTCTGTTGAGTGTTATATTGCATAATTTCAATTATTAATTTCCAGTGGGTTCTTTGCTACCGTAGCAATAAATTCTTTCAAATAGAAAGGCTCAAAATAAGCCACATCCTTGAAATCCTGAACTGCTATGGCCTTCTCGGCCAACGGAAACATCCATTTAGCCACAGGGTGAATGTCGTCGATAAAGTGGGCATTCGGATGGTTAGCCAACACTTCCTTGCACTTATTGGCCCCATTGCCAAAGAAATACACAGGATGCTCGTCCAGAAAAGCCTTGTAAGTATTGGTATCCACAATATCGGCGTTCGTGTCTCTAACTACTCGAAGGGCCCTATCGTAAATAGCTGCATAAACTTCCATCCTTCGAGCGTCTATCATAGGACAAAGCAGGGCATCTTCAGGCAATTCTTGTCTCAGCAATACGGGCACACAAAGCACTTTCAGGGTGGGGATGCCTATCAGCCTCACATTTCTGCCATAACACACGCCCTTAGCCATAGAAACGCCGATGCGAAGACCTGTATAAGAACCTGGACCACAGCTTACTGCCACAGCATCCAAGGGAATAGCATGACTTTCCACAAATGAAAGAGCTTCGTCAACATAGACACCCAACTGTGTGTTGTGATTTGGTCCGCTATAATCTTCTTCGTGCCAAATGTTGGTTCCGTCTTGACTTACAGCTACTGAACATACCTCAGTGGATGTTTCGATATGTAAAATACACGACATATTCAGCTTACTTTTCTATTTCCGCCAACAAATTTAGTCTTTTATTTCCACATCTTAAAATATTCCTTTAATTTTGCATCTGTTTAGAACAAAAAAAGTGTGATTTAAATTATGATTCTATCAATGACGGGCTATGGCAAGACGATTGTCGAATTGTCCGATAAGAAGGTTAATATTGAGATCAAGTCGCTCAACAGTAAAGCGATGGATCTTTCAACGCGTGTAGCGCCACTTTATAGGGAAAAAGAGATGGAAATCCGCAACTTCATCGCTCAGCAAGTTGAGCGCGGAAAGGTGGATTTCGCTTTGTGGATAGAGAAAAAAGAAACGACCGATGTGATGGTGCCCATCAACCAAAGTACGATGGCGGCTTATTATAAACGCTTGACTGAAATTGTGGAGGAAACAGGCATTCCTGCTCCGCAAGATTGGTTTACCACTTTGTTGCGAATGCCCGATGTGATGTCCACTAAGGATGAGGCCGTGGAACTGACTGAGGAAGAGTGGGATGCCGTGTTCGCTGGGGTGAAGGAAGCAGTACAACACTTGTTGGATTTCCGCCAACAAGAGGGTGAGGCGTTGGATAGGAAATTCCGCGCAAACATCGCTCGCATAGGCGAGTTGTTGGCTTCCGTAGAACCTTATGAGAAAGATCGAGTACCTAAGATCAAGGAACGTATCCTCGATGCGTTGGAGAAGTTGCCCGTTGATTACGATAAGAACCGAATGGAGCAAGAGTTGATCTACTATATCGAGAAGCTGGATATCAATGAGGAGAAGCAGCGTCTTTCTAACCATTTAGCTTATTTCATCTCTACGATGGAGGGCAAATACGGACAAGGTAAGAAGTTGGGATTTATCGCTCAGGAAATGGGACGAGAAATCAATACCTTGGGTAGTAAGAGCAACCAAGCTGAGATGCAACGCATTGTGGTGCAGATGAAAGACGAACTCGAGCAAATCAAGGAGCAAGTCTTGAACGTTATGTAAATTCTCCCTTTAAGGGTTGCTATAAAACTCCTCTCCTTAGTAAAGGGAGGTGCCCCGTAGGGGCGGAGGAGTATGTAAATGATGTTGTTATGGGAAAACTAATTATCTTTAGCGCTCCATCAGGTAGTGGGAAATCGACTATCATCAACTACCTCTTGGAAGAACATCCGGAGTTGAAACTGGCCTTCTCGATCAGTGCTACAAGTCGCGCTCCGAGGGGAAAAGAGCAACATGGAGTTGAGTATTTTTTCTTGACACCAGAGGATTTCCGTCAGCGTATCGACAACGATGAGTTCTTGGAGTACGAGGAAGTCTATCCTGGCCGCTTTTATGGTACTTTGAAGGCTCAAGTGGAGAAGCAATCGGCGGAAGGCCAGAATGTGGTGTTTGATGTGGATGTGAAAGGTGGGGTGAACATCAAGAAATACTATGGTGATCGCGCTTTGAGCGTTTTTATCCAACCTCCTTCGATTGAGGCGTTGCGAAGCCGATTGGAGAAGCGAGGCACAGAAACGCCTGAGGTTATTAACGACCGCATTGCTCGAGCTGAGTTTGAGTTGGGTTTTGCTCCTCAATTCGACAAAGTAGTGATTAACGATGATTTGGAAACTGCCAAAGCAGAGACGTTGCAGATTATTCGCGATTTCCTTGTCTTGGATTAGTTCTCAATTGTCAATTTTCAAATTTACTAATATGGATTTTAACGGAAGTAAATTGTCAACCAAGGTGGTTCGTATCTTGTTCGCCATCAACGTTTTTGCTATGTTGTGCTTTGTCTTCATGGCGATATTCTTTTTCTATTATGGCGTCAACGACTTAGCCATTATGCTGGTAGTCGTGGCTTGCCTTAGTGCCCTCAACAATTGGAAACTTTGGGGAAGAATAAAACAAGAATTGAAAGAATAATTGTTAATTTTCAATTTTCAATTCTCAAATTATGAAGGTCGCTCTCTACTTTGGTTCCTTTAACCCTATTCATGTGGGTCACCTTGCCCTCGCCAACTATCTCTGCGAGTTGGGTGGGGTAGATGAGTTATGGTTTGTGGTGAGTCCTCGTAATCCGTTCAAACAACAAGCTGATTTAATGGACGATGACTTGCGCTTGAGGTTAGTTCAGTTGGCCATTAAAGACTATCCCAAATTCCAAGCATGCGATGTGGAGTTTTCGATGCCTCGACCTTCCTATACCTATCATACCTTACAGAAACTGAAGGAGTT
>CAMJNN010000084.1 GCA_946407325.1 uncultured Prevotellaceae bacterium
TCCCTATAAATAATCAAATAAGTTGTATCTGAGTGATGCCTCCGTAGGGTAACAAAGCTGAGAAGGCATTGTCGAAGGTGACAAGTCCTGCATAGACCTGGGCACTGATGAGGATGCCTCCATGGGCAAAAACGGCCACGTTTTCATAAGGCTGCTGACGTAACTCGTCGAGGAACTGACTGACACGATGGAACTGCATCTCGAACGACTCACCATGAGGGGTGGGGAGGTGCAAGTAGTTATTGTACCAATCGTTGATATAAGGATCACGAATATCGTTGTAAAGGCGCATCTCCCAATCACCCATATTCATTTCTAACAGACGTTTGTCACGCTGGGCATCAGGATAGCCGCAATAGGTGGCGAGCTGGACGGCACGTGTGAGCGGACTTGTGTAAACCTTATCGAAAGGGGTATAGGCTTCGAGGTTGGACTTGACCAACGCTGCTTCTTCAGGAAATGTGGACTTTACGGGTACATCGGTTTGTCCGTAGCAGGTGCCTTGTGGCACATCGACTGAGGTATGGCGGATTAATGTTATTTTCATAATTGAGAATTATAAATTATAAGGCATGTGAGGAGATAGGCAAGTTCGCTGATGAGGAACAGGGCACCACAACAGTCGCCTGTGTAGCCTTGGATGCGTCGCTTCATGAACCATGTGAGGAGGATGAACACTATCACAGGAGCTAGCAACGCCCACCAGAAGGTTTGAGGCAGAAACAAAACTGCAGGTATGGTAGCCAGGAGGGCACCTACGAAAGCTTCAAGGGCACTCATGCGCTGATAGACGGTTTTGTTCTTGGCATCCTCTTCCTTGCGTGCGTATGGTAATATATTGATTATGTGTGATGATACAAATTTACTCCACACATCACCCACAAACACGATGGGACATAATAACGCCAACGGCAAAGCACTCATTTTGACAAGTAAAAGGAAATAGATGATGAGTCCGATGACGCCATAAGTGCCAATATGGGAGTCTTTCATGATGGCGAGTACACGTTCGCGTGTGACACCACCACCCATGCCGTCGCAGAAATCGGCTAAACCATCTTCATGCAGACATCCAGTGATGAGCAAACGCGCCACGATGGCGATGAGCCAAGCGGTACTGAGGGGTAACACCTGTGCTGCCAACCACAACACACCCACCATGATGCCTCCTGTGAGCCAACCTGCTAATGGCCAGAGGTGTACCACATGCTTGAAGTGCTCGGCATCAACCTGCTTGATGCGCCAGAAGGGTAAGCGGGTGAAGAAGATTAATGCTGCTAAAACTCGGTTCATCTCTTAAAAATATTTGGTGATGGAGGCTTTTTGGAAGCTCTCCATTTCGTTGATCATACGTACGGCAGAATCGACAATGGGGTAGGCGCAGATGGCTCCAGTGCCTTCACCCAGTCGTAAGCCCAGATGCAGTAACGGTTTGGCACCCATGGCGTTGAGCAACAACTGATGACCTGACTCATCGCCACAATGTCCGAAGATGGCATAGTGCTTTACCTCGGGATAGAGTTGCATAGCGGCCAACATGCAGGCCGTCATGATGAAGCCATCGACCAAGATAATCACGTGGTCTTCGGCTGCTTGAAGCATCGCACCAATGGCCATGACCATCTCGTAGCCACCAAAGTAGCGGATGATATCGGTGGGCGAACCGTCGCCTCTGTAGTTGTCAACGGCTTGTTGCAGGATTTGCTGTTTCCTACTAATGCCTTGACTGTTGAGTCCGCTTCCGGCACCCACACACTGTGTCAGAGGGATGTGTGCAAACAGGTGCATCCAGATGGATGAGGGCGAGGTGTTGCCAATGCCCATCTCGCCAAAACTCAGGATGTTACTGCCTTCCGCCTCGCAACGTTTCACCATTTCTGCTCCACGCTCCAAACAGAGGTTCATCTCGTCCCCCGTCATAGCTGCCTCATGCAAGAAATTGCGTGTGCCCTTGCGTACTTTCATATTGATGATGCCTCGCTCGTAGGGCAGGTCGAAGTCAACGCCGGCATCCACAATCTTCAATCCGAAACCGTGTTGGTGGGTGAGGAAATTCACCCCTCCACCTCCATGGGTAAAGTGAATGGTTTGCTGCCAAGTAACCTCCTTGGGAGATACACTAACGCCTTCGTCGGCTATGCCGTGATCGGCACAGAAGATGATGTTTTGCGGATGAAGCAGTTGCGGAGTGAGTGTTTGCTGTATGAGTCCTATTTGCAGGGCCAATTCCTCCAACGTGCCCAACGATCCTTTTGGTTTAGTCAGATTGTTAATCTTATCCACCAAAGCATCTTTAATATCCAAATCAGGTGATTGTATGTTGAATATTTTCATTTGTTATTCATTTGATTTTCATTGGTATTCCACTGACCATAAAGATTACCTCATCGGCTTGTGAAGCAACAAATTGGTTGAACCATCCTTGTAGGTCGGTAAAGCGGCGTTGCACATCGTTAATTGAGGTGCCACCCATGCCTATCTCATTGGTGACAAAAATAAAGGTAGCCTCTTGCTGGGTGAACTTTAGGAACTCCTGTTTCATGGCTTCGAGGGTAGCATCAACATCATCGTGCAGGTCGAAGAAGAAATTGTTGCACCACATGGTGATGCAGTCAATCAGGACGGTACGCCCTTCCAAATTGTGCTTGCTCAGCTGTTTTTCCTCTTCGATATTGGTCCACTCGGACCCTCGACGTTCCTGGTGCTTTACGACACGCTGACGAAACTCGTCATCCCACACGCGAGCAGTGGCCAAATAGACAGGATTGGATGACAAACGTAAAGCCAGTTGCTCAGCATAACTGCTTTTACCAGAACGTGCTCCGCCTGTGATGAGGATGATTTTTCTCATAGATACAATCTTTCATATTTTACTCTGCGAATATACGGATTTTTCGAGAGATATATGTATCTTTGTGTCATAAAATCTAACTGCTTATGAGAATAATACCACAATTCTTGATTGCAGCCCCTACATCGGGTGCAGGTAAGACGACGGTGAGCCGTGGATTGATGGCCCTTTTTGCACGTAAAGGCTATCAGGTGCAACCGTATAAATGTGGCCCCGACTATATTGACACCAAGTTTCACGAACAGGTGTGCCAACGTCCTTCGTATAACCTGGATACGTTTATGGCGCAGGAGAATCATGTGAAAGAGGTATATCAGCAACATGCTCAGGATGCAGACATGTGCATTGTGGAGGGTATGATGGGCTTGTTCGACGGCTATGATCGTGACCGTGGTTCCTGCTCGGAGGTTGCCAGATTGTTGGATCTGCCTGTGATATTGGTGGTGGATGCCAAGAGTGCCGCCTTTTCTACAGCTGCTATCATCAGTGGTTTCCTGCATTTTAGAGATGATGTGAAGATAGCTGGGGTGATATTTAATAATGTGGGTTCTGCGAAGCACGAAGCTATGTTATTACAAGTGACAAATCATCTGCATGTTCCTTGTTGGGGACTTATTCCCAGACGAACAGAACTGATGCAGGCATCGAGGTACTTGGGATTGGATTTCAGTGAGAAGAATGATGGGGAGCGTTTAGCAGACCTGATGGAGAAGCATGTGGATTGGCAAACTATCTTACAAGCTACTCGTAGGGAACTGCCTGAAACAGTGATTTCTCAACCATGCAAGAAGAACATGAATATTTGGGTGGCACGCAATGATGACTCTTTTTCTTTCATCTATGCCGAGCACCTGGATATCTTGCACCATTTGGGAAAGGTGACATTCTTCAATCCTGAAGATGACCAAAAGATTCCTGCTGATATAGATTTGCTCTACCTGCCTGGGGGCTATCCTGAAAAACATGCGGAAGCATTGATGGCAGCTACAACTACGCGTGCTTCCATCAAAGAATATATTGAGCAAGGCGGCAAGACTTTGGCCGAGTGTGGGGGCATGATTTATCTGTCGAAAGGCATTGTAGCTGATGAGGATAATACCTATGAAATGGCAGGTGTCCTACCGTTCAGTATCTCGATGAGGAAGCAAGACAGGAAGCTGTCGTTGGGCTATCGACAATTCCACTATAACGAACAGCCTTTGCGTGGACATGAGTTTCATTATACGCAGTTTGTACCACAGGAAGATATGCCAAACTCCATTGCGCAAGTATTTGATGCTAAAGGAAATGCCGTTGATACGCCTGTGTTCAAATATAAGCATCTGATAGCCAGCTACACTCACCTTTACTGGGGAGATAATGACATTATGAAATTGTTCCAATCATGAAAAAGGTATATACTAAGACGGGGGATGAAGGACTGACGAGTCTGAGGAATGGGGTTCGTGTGCCCAAAGATGATATCCGTATTGAGGCTAATGGTACTATTGATCTGCTGAATGCCCTGATAGGTAAGTTGCGTGTAATGCCTGAGGTGGGCGACGAGTGGCGACCTTTCTTGCAGGATATACAGAAGGAGCTGATGACAGTGATGAGTCATGTGGCTACGCCTCAGGACAAGATTAATCCGCGTACGTTGCATGTGGACGAACTGACGGAGCGTATGGAGCAGAAGATGGATGAGGTGATGGCCCGCATGGAGGAACATACGCACTTTATCTTGCCCAGTGGGTCGTTGACATCGGCAGAGATACACATCGCCCGTACGATAGCCCGGCAGGCGGAACGCCGATTGTGGACGGTAAACAGAGCGTATCCTGTAGATCCATCTGTCATGCGATTCATGAATAGACTCAGCGACTTCTTGTTTGTGATGACCAAGGCGCAATTGCAGAGCGAGGGCATCGCTCCAGAGAACTGGAAATAAGCACGTTATTCATCTACTCTGTCGCCCTTTCGCTTGCCAAAGAGCACCATGGCTACTATGGGAGCACCGATGAGGGCGGTTACAGAATTGACGGGCAACACTCCTTCGTAGCCAGGCATACGAGCTACCAAGTTGCAGAGCAATGCCAA
>CAMJNN010000085.1 GCA_946407325.1 uncultured Prevotellaceae bacterium
AACACTGCTGCAAATATAGCCTGTTCTTTGTATAATTGCAATGCAATAGAGAGAAAATTTTATTGTTCTACTGTTCGTTGTTCGGATTTCGCAACAGATTTGAGCTTAAACAAGCTTCTTAAATATGTGCTATTTTATAATTCCTCGTGAGGGGAAAAATAATTCCTCGTGGGAGATAAAAAAAGTACTCTGAATCACAAACGTTCAAAGTTTGGCGTATTATAATCTATTTTTCTTACGAATTACGAAAATTTTGAGATAACACATTAGCAACATAAAGTATCTTATTCGTAAGAAATTCGTAAGTTCGTAAGAAAATTCCAAAATATAGGCAAAAAAGTGCTTTTTTCATGGTTTAAATACATCTGTTGGGAGAGAAACAGGTGTATTATTCATGTTTAAACAATGACAATTGTAGATACAACTTTCGTGTGGGAAGTATCAGGAAATGTCAATCATATAACTGACTGGTTATCAGTAGTGCTTTAGTTCCACCAAGTTTCAAAGCGTGGAACTGGCAGTTCGCACGGTTGGGACTGGTAGTCCCTACCGTTGGAACTGGCAGTCCCAAACGTTGGAACCAACGGTGCCAAGCCTATGCACCAGTAGTGCTCTTAACTCGCACCAGTGGTGCCAAGTTCTAGAACTACTGGTTTTCAATATCTGAACCACCCATGCTACTTAATCGAATCATGTGTACAACACCGATGTGCAAGTAACAAATCACTTACTCACTCCTTCCGATGGTGTACGAAAGTATAGTCGGCATAGAGCTGCTCGGGGAAGATGAATGTATCGTCAGGAAGGTTTCCGTATTGGAAATTGGTAATCTTGACGGTGGCGGTGATGATGAAAAGCTTGACGCGTAGGCTTTCGGGGTAGCCTGTTCCCTTATTAATAAAGCATTTGGCTTCCTTGATGCCTTTCACGCCTTTCTTGGCTTTCAAGGAGATGACATATTGATCGTTTTCCTCAACGGCGGAATAGTTGTAGTTATCAAGCTCGAATGAAAACTTGGAAGCATATCTGTCTCGGCTCTCGTCATTTATGCTGAAGACATCTACTTTGCGTTTGCTACGTTCAACACGGGTATAAGTAATGCCATCGTTCCATGCGGTGTACTTGTCATCAACAAACTTGCTCTTGTCCTGCTTGAACCAGATGGTGCCTTCGGTCTTATAGAGGCCAATGATATTGACGGCATAATGAAGCGTACAACCTTCGTCGCCAAACACCATCTGGTACTTCTCCTCGAAAAGCTGGCGAGCCTCTTCTGCCGTAAAGGTTCGCTGACCAAAAGCTGAAAGACCGGCCAACAAACAAAGTGCCCAACACATCAAAACATTCTTCATGTCAAACTATCTAAACTCAGCCCAATACGTTCTTGCGAATTTTAGTCAGGTATTGCTTGAATCCATCGGCATCCTTGTCGCCCAATATCTGGAGCAACTCCTTCAACTCACGACGGATGTTCTCTACCTGAGGCATGGTAAGAGGGTTGAAGAGGATTTCCTGCAAGAGGTAATCGTCCTCGTTCATCACTCCTTGGGCTATGGCCATGTGCTTCTTGAAGGTGGTACCGGGAGCATCCTGATGTTTCATGACAGCAGCAAAGACGAAGGTGGAAACAAACGGGATACTCAGAGAGTAAGCCACTGTCTCGTCGTGCTCGTCGAAGGTATATTCAAAGATATTGAGGTGCAGGCTCTGGTAGAGGTCCTTGAAGAAGATACGGCCTAAGTGGTCACCCTCCTTGATGATGATGGCATTCTCATTTCCCAAGTTGTTGAGGGAAGCGAAGGTAGGACCGAACATCGGGTGGGTGGAGACATAGCGGAAGCCACTCTTTTCATAGTATTCCTTCAAGCCTGTCTTGACAGAGGCGATGTCGCTGATGATGCAATCCTTCGACAAAGCCGGTAACACCAAATCAAAGGCGTCAAACGTGTATTTCAGCGTAACAGCATTGATCACCAACTCGGGATTGAACTGACGCACCTCGTCAATGGTGGTATAGCGATAGGTATGATAAACGAACCTCAGTTTCTGAGGATTGGTATCGAACACTGCTGTCTCGTGCTGGAAACTCAACACATCGGTAAGGAAGGTGCCCATCTTGCCGGCACCAAGTATTAGTATTCTCATAGTTTACATATTTAGGATTTCCAATTGCTGGCGGACACTCTCTTCGTGGATGGCCTCGAAGATCTTGCGAACGCACATAGGACTGACGCCACAAAGTGCACCCTGTGAGCCTCGCTTGTCGAGGATCTCACTATAACGTCCTGTCTGCAAGACGGTCATGTTGTGCTCTTTCTTAAACATACCAATCTCACGAGCCACTCGCATACGCTTCGAGAGTTCCTGGATAAGGTTGTCGTCGCACTCGTCAATCTGCTTACGCAGTTCGTTAAGACTCTCTGTGGTATAGATTTCCTTACGGATAACCAACAGGTTGAGGATATAATCGAGGATATCCGGCGTGACTTGCTGAGCAGCATCACTCCATGCTACATCAGGAGAGCAATGAGACTCTATGATAAGGCCATCCATGCCTAAGTCCATCGCTTGCTGGCACAAAGGAGCCACCAATTCGCGCTTGCCACCAATATGACTTGGGTCGCAGAACAATGGCAAGGTAGGGATGCGACGGCGCAATTCGATAGGGATGTGCCACTGAGGCATGTTACGATAGATCTTCTTGTCGGCACTGCTGAAACCACGATGGATGGCACCCAGACGTTTGATACCAGCCTGATTGAGGCGTTCCATACCACCAATCCACAACTCGATATCGGGGTTCACGGGATTCTTCACCAGCACAGGGATATCAACACCTTGCAAAGCATCGGCGATTTCCTGCATGGCAAACGGACTGGCAGTGGTGCGGGCACCAATCCACAATATGTCAATGCCATATTTCAGTGCCAGCTCCACATGCTCGGCATTGGCCACCTCGGTAGTGACATACATGCCTGTTTCCTGCTTTACTCGCTGCAACCATGGCAGGGCTTTTTCGCCATTACCCTCAAAGCCACCTGGCTTGGTACGTGGCTTCCAAACACCTGCTCGGAATATCTTGATACCGTTGTTGGCCAACGCTTGGGCGGTAGTCATCACTTGTTCTTCGGTCTCGGCACTGCAAGGACCTGCTATCACTATGGGGCGTTCTTTCTTTACACCCGCTAACTCGATGGGAAGTAAATCTAAATCCATATCTATTTATTTTTCAATTTTCAATTTCTTTACTCTTTCTAAAGCCTCTTTCAGTTTGTTATCCTTGCAACAGAGGGAGATGCGGATATACCTACTGCCATTGCTGCCAAAGATAAAACCTGGGGTGATGAACACCCTTGCCTCGTGCAACACCTTTTCGGTGAGCTGCTCTACATCTGCGTAGCTATCAGGTATCTTTCCCCATAGGAACATGCCTACCTGACTCTCGTCATAGGTGCAACCCAGTTCGTGCATGATGGCTCCAGCCAAAGCACGACGGTTACGGTAGTTGCTGTTGTTGCCTTCATACCAATCGGCTTCGGCATCCAAGGCAGTAGCAGCTGCCAACTGTACCGCACGGAACATACCACTATCGATGTTGCTCTTCACCTTAAGTATCCACTGCACGAAATCGGCATTGGAAGCCAGCATACCCACACGCCAACCAGGCATGTTATGGCTCTTGCTCATGGAGTTGAACTCGATACAACAATCCTTAGCTCCAGGTACACTGAGTATGCTCTGTGGGTGGTCGTTGAGGATAAAACTGTAGGGGTTATCGTTCACAATCACGATATCCTTATGTTTAGCCAGACTCACCAGCTTTTCATATAGCTCAGGAGTGGCGTTGGTGCCTGTCGGCATGTGAGGATAGTTGGTCCACATGAGCTTCACGCGACTCATATCCATCTTCTCCAAAGCATCGAAATCGGGCATCCACCCATTCTCCTCTTTCAAGTCGTAGTAGATGACCTCTGCACCTAATATCTTGCTCAGCGAGGTGTAGGTAGGATAGCCAGGGTTGGGTACCAACACTTGCTCGCCCGGGTTTACGAAAGCCAAGGTCACATGCAGGATACCCTCTTTGGAACCGATGAGCGGTTGTATCTCTTTATTGGGGTCCAGTTCGACATGATACCATCGCTTATACCAACGAGCAAAGGCCTGGCGCAATTCTGGGATGCCCACATAAGGCTGGTAACCATGACCATTGGGGTCTTGAGCTGCTTCACACAACTTGCTTAATGTCTCAGACGATGGGGGCATATCCGGACTACCGATGCCCAAGCTGATAACATCCTTGCCCTCGGCATTCATCTGCGCCACTTCCTTCAGTTTGCGAGAGAAATAGTATTCGCTCACGCTACTCAGTCGGTCGGCTGGGCGTATCTTAGATGCTTGATTTTCCTGCTTCATATTCTCCAAGTATTTTAAGTTCTTTAGTCAATGGTGTGATGGCAGCTATGGCCTGCTTATAACGCAACATGTTGTCATACATCACATCAATATAGAATTGGTATTCCCACTCACGTCCTATGATGGGCAGCGACTGTATCTTTGTGAGGTTAATCTGATAAAACGACAAGATGGACAGCACGTTTGAAAGACTACCTTCCTTATGAGGTAAGGTAAATACCAAATTGGCCTTGTTGGGATTCATGGGTTTAGTGCGATTCAGCGCATCCACCTGCCAAGCATCGGCCACCACCAGGAAGCGGGTAAAGTTGTGCTTATTGGTCTCTACTCCTTCTTGCAACACCTTCATGCCATACATCTCAGCGGCATACTTCGAACAAATAGCTGCGTGGCCATGCAACTGGTTCTTCTGGATATTCTCTGCACTTAGTGCGGTATCTTCGGTCTCGACCACCTTCATCTTGGGATGTTGTGAGAGAAACTCCCTGCA
>CAMJNN010000086.1 GCA_946407325.1 uncultured Prevotellaceae bacterium
TAGCATCATAAATTGGCTGTTAGCCTTAATAACGTTCACTTTTTGGAGCAGCGAGGGCAGAGCGATGCTTGCATCAGCTATGCCGAGTCGCGACAAAATTGCCGCAAAAAAAGCAGGAAAACTCCTGCTTTTTTTGTCGGAAAGAGGCGACTCGAACGCCCGACCCCTACGTCCCGAACGTAGTGCGCTACCAACTGCGCTACTTTCCGAAACACTCTTTATTATATTCTTAGTGGTGTCACCAGGAATCGAACCGGGGACACAAGGATTTTCAGTCCTTTGCTCTACCAACTGAGCTATGACACCATAGGCTTGAAAAAGCGAATGCAAAGTTAAAGAGTTTTTTCGATACGGCAAACGAGATAGGGGAAAAATTTGTTTTTCTTCTAACTTTACCGTATCTTCGTAGAAAATTATTTGCTATGGCTATTGAATTAGGAAAATACAACCAGCTGAAGATAGTAAAGGAGGTCGATTTTGGTCTCTATCTGGATGGCGGCGAAGAAGGTGAGATATTGCTCCCCGCACGTTATGTGCCTTATAATTATGAGATAGGGCAGGAGATAGAAGTCTTTATCTACCTCGATAATGAAGAACGTTTGGTGGCTACTACCCTCAAGCCCTACGTACAGGTAGGCGAGTTTGCTTATCTGCAGGTATCGTGGGTGAACCAATACGGTGCTTTCTTGGATTGGGGCTTGATGAAGGACTTGTTTTGCCCTTTCCGTGAACAGAAACGGAAGATGGAGGTGGGACGTAGCTATATCATTCACACCCATATTGACAATGAGAGCTTTCGTATCGTGGCATCATCGAAGGTGGAAAAATACCTCTCCCCAGAAAAGCCTCCCTATGCCCCTGATGATGAGGTGAGTCTTTTGGTGTGGCAACATACCAATATGGGATATAAGGTAATCATCGATAACAAATACCAAGGACTGGTATATGACAACCAAGTGTTTAGGGTATTGGAGATTGGTGACAGTCTGAAGGGATATATCATGCAGGTACGCGAGGATGGTAAGGTGGATGTGGCTTTGCAGCGTTCGGGCAGGCAGCAGACCCTTGATTTTGCCGACACCTTATTAAAATATATGGAGCGTAACGGTGGACGTTGTTATTTGCACGATAAGAGTCCGGCAGAAGAAATTTACGACCGTTTCAAGGTAAGCAAGAAGGTGTTCAAGAAAGCGGTGGGCGACCTCTATAAGCGGCGCCTTATTGAAATCACTGACCACGGACTTCTTTTGAAATGAATAATTCTTTTTTGAACGTAATACAAGGCTTCGACAATAAAGTAAACCCCGAAAGTTAGACAAAAAACTTTCGGGGTTCACTTCATCTGGGGAGTCTTTATTTATAGGATACGACCCGCTACTCTAAATTTCAGCACAGGATAGACAGTCAGCTTGTTGACGACTTTAGAGATGTCGTCTTGGGCTTCAACGCCAAGCATTTTGGTAACATCACCATATGCAGAAGTTGGTACTGGTTTACCATGCAGTTGAACACCCAGTTCGATACGACAAGCTACACGTCCCTTCGGCACGGCGCGACCATAGCCAAGTCCGAAATAAGGACGTACTCCCTTTACTTCAATAGCACCATCCACCTTACCATTTTTTACAGGTATTTTATACTCGCCGATTTCCAGATCACCGTCACCGATGTTGGCGTTCTTACTCAGGTCGCCTGTCAGCTTGGCAACTTTCTTGCCTCCGAAGGAAAGACCTGCTGTAACAAAGAAACCGTTGCCAAAAGGATAGGCATCGATAGCTACGTCGAATGTGGTACGACTAAACTTGCCCTCAACGTCAAAATAAGCTGGTACAGTCAATCCACCTACGGTGACATCACCATTCATCGTATCGCTCACTTTTATGCCTGGCATAAAGTTTACCCCTGCCCTTACAGCAGCATACTTGGTCAAGGTGGTAGCTACATCAACGCTGATACCTTGTGTGCCAACTCCGGCGCCAACAGCCAAGTGATCGAAAACGCCAATTTGCGCCATTGCTGTGGTGGCAGATAAAAAAAGGATAGTCAGTGAAATCAGAATTTTTTTCATAAGTAAAATAATTTTGGTTTGGGTGCAAATATACTAATTCTTCTTTATTGAATGATTTTTTAGTCCAATAATTTTGCAGTGTAACCAAACTTTGCTTAAATTTGTGAGCAGAATAATCATTTTAACTTTAAAAATTATAATATCATGGATTCATCTTTAAAAGTTGAGAAACCCTATGTAGTAGGTATTGATATCGGTGGTACTAACACCGTATTTGGTTTGGTTGACGCTCGCGGTACAGTGGTTGACGTTGACAAGATCAAGACTGGTAAGTATGAGAAGGCTGAGGATTATGTAGATGCTGTTTGCACAGGTCTGGAGAAACTGATCGAGAAGAACGGTGGTAAGGACAAGGTAAAGGGCATTGGTATTGGCGCTCCTAATGGTAACTATTATACTGGTACTATTGAATTTGCTCCTAACCTGCCTTGGAAGGGCATTATCCCTCTGGCTCGTTTGTTCGAGGAAAGAATCGGTATCCCTACCGCATTGACTAACGATGCTAATGCAGCTGCTATTGGCGAAATGACCTATGGCGCTGCTCGCGGTATGAAGAACTTCATCATGATCACCCTGGGTACAGGTGTTGGTAGTGGAATCGTTATCAATGGTCAGATGGTGTATGGTTGCGATGGTTTCGCTGGTGAGCTGGGTCACGTCACTATCCGTCGTGACGGTCGTCTCTGCGGTTGCGGTCGCAAGGGCTGTCTGGAGGCTTACTGCTCAGCTACAGGTGTGGCTCGTTCTGCACGCGAGAAATTGGCTCAAAGCACAGAACCAAGTTTGCTGCGTGAGATTCCTGTGGACGACATAACTTCTAAGGATGTGTTTGATGCAGCAAAGAAGGGTGACAAGATTGCTAAGGAAATCTTCGAGTTCACTGGCCAGTTGCTGGGTGAGGCTTTCGTTGACTTCATCGCATTCTGCAGCCCTGAGGCTATCATCCTGTTCGGTGGTTTGGCACATGCAGGCGATCTGCTCTTCAAACCTATCCAGAAGACTGTTGACGCTAACGTAATGCCTATCTTCAAGGGCAAGTGCAAACTGTTGATGAGCGAATTGAAGGATGCTGATGCTGCTGTGCTGGGTGCAAGTGCACTGGGCTGGGAGCTGAAGGAACTGGAAGCATAAATTCAACGTTGAAAATTTTAAGGGGGGACTACTGATGTAGTCCCCCTCACTTTTTTTGCTCAATATATGTGATTATACTCTACTACGGGTAGAGTGGCGGTCCTCCCGTAGTAGAGCGCCTGCTTTCCCGTAGTAGATTTTTTATTATTTCTCTGGAACCTGTGCCAGCGTAGCCACGAGGAAGTCCCAGAACTTAGGAACACTCGGGATGAAGGCACGTTCGCCTGGGGTATGAGGTGATTCCAGAGTAGGACCGAAGGAAATCATGTCCATTTTTGGATAGATGGCACCGATGATGCCGCATTCCAAACCAGCGTGGATGACTTTCACCAGCGGTTCCTTGCCAAACTGCTCTTTGTAGCTCTTGCGCATAGCTGCCAAGATAGGAGAATCAACATTGGGTTGCCAGCCAGAATAACCGCCACTTGTCTCAGTCTTCAGTCCTGCCATGTTGAAACATGACTCCAGACAATCAGCCAGGTAATCCTTCATGGCATCGTCGGAACTACGTGCCAAGATCTTGATGGCTACATTACCACCGCCGATGTTGACGATAGCCAGGTTGGAAGAAGTCTCCACTGTGTCGGGTACTGTAGGAATCATACGCATGGTACCGTTCTGGCAAGCCATAATGACAGCGATGATATTGTCTTGTATCTCTTCTGGCACCTTGGTAGCCGGTGTTTCGGTATCTTCCATCTTCAGGTAGATATCTTTCTCGATAGGATGGAACTCGGCATTCAGCTGTGCTTCATATTCCTGGATGTAGGTGTCAAGACCTTCCATATCATCAGGATTGAAAAGCAGTACGGCTTGTGCCTCACGAGGAATGGCATTGCGCATGTTACCGCCGCTGAATGATGCCAACTCGCAGTCGAACTCAACCAGCAGATCGTGTACTACACGTGCCAGCTGCTTGATGGCATTGGCGCGACCTTCGTTGATTTCCATACCTGAGTGACCACCACGCAAGCCTTTCAGGACTATCTTCTTGGCGATGAAGCCAGGGGTAGGAGCTACTTCTTGATATTGCAAAGAGGAGGTAATGTCAAGACCACCGGCGCAACCGATGTAAAGTTCGCCTTCTGACTCAGAGTCGAGGTTCAGCAAGATATCTCCTTTCAATGTATCAGGACTAAGAGCAAACGCTCCGTACATGCCCGTTTCCTCATCTTTCGTAATCAAAGCTTCCAAAGGACCGTGCTTGACATCCTTAGACTCTAATACGGCCATGATGGCAGCCACGCCCAGACCGTCATCAGCTCCAAGAGTAGTGCCTTTTGCACGTACCCACTCGCCATCAATCCATGTCTCAATGGGATCCTTGGTGAAATTATGCTCCACATCCACCACCTTCTGTGGCACCATGTCCATGTGGGCTTGCAGCACCACACCTTTTCGGTTTTCCATGCCAGGAGTGGCAGGCTTGCGAATCACCACATTGCCCGCATTGTCGATAAAAGATTCAAGGCCTAGGTTCTTGCCAAAGTTAACTAAAAACTCACTCACTTGTTCGCAGTGTCCTGATGGACGAGGGATCTGTGTGAGTGCATGAAAGTTTTTCCATACCCCCTGAGGGGCTAAATCCAGAATAGTACTCATAGATTAGTTGTTTATTTAGTTATTATTGATGTTCCATTCGTGCGAATATACGATTTT
>CAMJNN010000087.1 GCA_946407325.1 uncultured Prevotellaceae bacterium
GCACCAACATGGTGGCCGTAGTTCAGTTGGTTAGAGCGTCAGATTGTGGTTCTGAATGTCGTGGGTTCGAGTCCCACCTGCCACCCAGAAGAAAAGAGCGAAATGGAATTCCACTTCGCTCTTTTCTTATCTATTCTTTTATTCAGTAAGTAAAAAAAAAGAAAGCACTCAGGCGGCGAGTGCTCTCTTAAGTTAGAAGTAGCATGTCGTAGTGCGGAATTGAATATAATAAAAAGTGTAGTGAATGTTCTATTTTTCCACACAAAAGAAACCAGCAATCATTTCTAACGTTCAGATTAAAAAAGTGTTAGTAAGTGTACTCCTTACACTCTTTTTTGCAAATATAAGGAATAATTATCCATATTTCCCAATAAATCTCCGTTAAAAATAGTTAACAAAATAATAAAATAGATTTACTGTCAATTAGATAGAATGAATAACATAGAGGATATCTAATAGAAAAGATATGAAGAGTAAAAACTTTTGAATAATAAAAGACAAAAACTATTATAAAAGAGAATAATGGTTAGCAGCGGCACATTGGTAGCCTTCATCGTATAGATTCTGTAACTTAGTGACATTCTTTTCGATACGACTGACGTTAATAGGATTAACAGGACGTATGACAATGGCCTTTCCCTGACGCTCAAGAGCCTCTAATTGTTCCAGCTGATGATTATACATCTGTCCACGAAGACGTATCGCCTCCTTCAAAAAGGGATATTTGTTGTAAAGGAATCCTGGGATATATGGTTTTTTCTCACTTTTGCGATAGCCCACATTACGAGTAAGTACCACCACTACCCTTTCATAACCTTGAGAAAAAGCCCGCTCGAAAGGGATGGAGTCGGCAATGCCCCCATCCAACATTGGGCGCCCATCCACATAGGCAATAGGACAGCCAAAAGGCAAGCTGCAAGAAGCCTTGACAATGTCGATGATGCGATGAGGATCATTCTTCTCCTCCCAATAGACAGGCTTACCTGTGAGGCAATCGGTGGTAACCGACTCAAAGCGGTCAGGATTGGCAGCATAGACATCGTAATGATAGGGAATGATGCGTTCAGGAAAATCACGGAACATCAAGTTAAAATCCATGATATTGTGTTGGGTAAACAAGAACTTCCAACCTATATAATGGTACTTATCAAGCAAATCAATATTGGCAAGCTTGGCACGCCCCCGTTGGTGCGACATATAGGAGAGACCGTTACTGGCACCCGCACTTACTCCCACAGTATAAGGAAAATAGATATTGTTGTCCATGAAATAGTCGAGCACACCACAGGTGAATACACCACGCATGCCGCCCCCTTCCAAGACCAACGCAGTCTTATCATCAATTATAACAGATTGCCCCATGATTTGACATTTTCTCATGCAAAGATAGCGAAAGTTTGTAAATTATATGTAACTTTGTAGCAATTCTAACTTATTTAATTCTCAAATACGATGAAAAAGTCAATATTATTAGCTGCTTTGGGTTTATTCAGCCTGAGCGTAGCAGCACAGGATGCCCCCAAGGATGAAGAGGGTTTCAAGTTTACCGTAATTAAAGAAAATCCTATTACTTCCATCAAGAATCAGAGCCGTGCAGGCACTTGCTGGTGCTATTCTGGAATGGCTTTTCTGGAATCAGAATTGCTGAAAGCTGGCAAGGGCACCTACGATTTCAGCGAGATGTTCATTGTTAAGAACACCTATATGGATCGTGCTGATGCAGCAGTTCGCACACACGGAGACGTTAGTTTCTCACAGGGTGGTTCCTTCTACGATGTACTTTATGGTATGGAGCATTTCGGATTGGTACCAGATGAGGTGATGCCTGCTGGTGCGATGTATGGCGATACCATCAGTAATCACTCTGAGCTGAGTGCCATTGCTGACGCTGCTGTGGCAGCTATTGCCAAAGGTCGTCTGCGCAGCTTGCAGCACGACAAGGACAACAACATGCTGTGGAAGAAGGCTGTAAAGGCTATCCACGATGTATATCTGGGTGAAGATCCTACTACCTTTACCTATAAGGGCAAGACCTACACCCCGAAGAGCTTCTTCGAGAGCACAGGTCTGAAGGCCAGCGATTATATCTCACTGACTTCTTATACCCATCACCCATTCTATGAGCAGTTCGTACTGGAGATTCAGGACAACTGGCGTTGGGCACAGAGCTATAACCTGCCTATTGACGAACTGATGGAGGTATTTGACTATGCCATCAATAATGGCTACACTGTATTGTGGGGTTCTGACGTGAGCGAAGATGGCTTCAACCGTCAGGGTGTTGGCGTAGTGCCAGATATCGATAAAGTAGTTGAGCTGAGCGGTTCCGACATGGCTCACTGGCTGAAGTTGCCTGCTACCGAGCGTGACGTAACCTCAAAGCCAAGTCCACAGAAGTGGGTTACCCAGGCTGAGCGTCAGGTGGCATACGACGACTACGAGACTACCGACGACCACGGTATGCAGATCTATGGCCTTGCCAAGGATCAGAACGGTACCGAGTACTACATGGTGAAGAACTCATGGGGCGACAGCGGTAAGTATCATGGACTGTGGTACGTATCAAAGGCATTTGCTCGCTACAAGACCATGAATATTGTGGTAAACAAAAAAGCTGTTCCCAAGTACATTTTGGATAAGCTGGGCGTAAAGTAAACATGGACAATTGACAATTAAGAATTAGAAAAGTGGAGTTGCTTGAGGGCATCTCCACTTTTTTCTTATTTTATATGGTAGAGTGAAAGAAATTGAGTAACTTTGGATAAGTTACTCCGTCTCGGCATAAAAAATATGCAAGCATATTTTGTTCTGCGCTCGACTTTTCGTAACTTTGCACCCAATTTGGAAATAACACTAAATTAATCAATAATGAGTTTGAAAATTGTAGTATTGGCAAAACAAGTACCCGACACTCGTAACGTGGGGAAAGATGCCATGAAAGCCGACGGAACCATTAACCGTGCGGCACTGCCTGCCATCTTCAATCCAGAAGATTTGAACGCCTTGGAGCAGGCACTCAGACTGAAAGACGCTTTCCCTGGCTCTACCGTGACACTGCTCACCATGGGTCCTGGACGTGCAGCAGAAATTATTCGTGAAGGACTCTTCCGTGGTGCCGATGGTGGTTATGTACTGACCGACCGTGCTTTCGCAGGCGCCGATACCCTGGCTACTTCCTACGCTATCGCTACCGCCATTCGTAAGATTGGCGATTATGACATTATCTTGGGTGGCCGTCAGGCTATCGATGGTGATACCGCTCAGGTAGGTCCTCAGGTAGCAGAGAAGTTAGGCTTGCCACAAGTGACTTATGCAGAAGAAATCGTCAGCCTGGACGAGCAGACTCGCAAGGTGGTGATTCGTCGTCATATCGATGGTGGTGTGGAAACCGTAGAGGCTCCCCTGCCCTTAGTAGTGACCGTAAACGGTAGTGCCGCTCCTTGTCGTCCTCGCAATGCCAAGCTGGTACAGAAATACAAACGTGCGTTGGGAGCACAAGAGAAAGCAGCCATTACCAAAGATGGCGCAGCTCTTCCTTACGCTGAGCTCTATGAGCAGCGCCCCTACCTGAATCTGGTAGAATGGACAGCTGCTGATGTGAATGCAGACCTCGACCAGTGTGGTTTGAACGGATCACCCACCAAGGTAAAGACTGTTCAGAACATTGTGTTCCAGGCTAAGGAAAGCCAGACACTGACCAGCAGTGATGCTGATGTGGATGGATTAGTAAAAGAATTGTTGGACAAGAAGATCATCGGCTAAGACTATGAACAATGTATTTGTATATTGTGAGATTGAAGGCACAACCGTAGCCGAAGTATCTCAGGAGCTGCTGACCAAAGGTCGCAAGCTCGCAAATCAACTGAATGTTGAGTTGCATGCCATCGTGGCAGGCACCGATATAAAAGGAAAGGTAGAAGACCAGATCCTGCCTTATGGCGTTGACAAACTGTTTGTTTTCGACGCTCCGGGTTTATTCCCTTACACCTCGGTACCTCATACCGACATCTTGGTGAACCTCTTCAAGGAGCAGCAGCCACAGATTGCCCTGATGGGTGCTACCGTAATAGGTCGCGACCTGGGTCCTCGTGTTTCTTCATCACTGACCAGCGGTTTGACAGCCGACTGTACCCAGTTGGAGATCGGTGACCATACCGATGCCAAGACAGGCGCTGCATACACCAACTTGCTCTATCAGATTCGTCCGGCTTTTGGTGGCAACATCGTGGCTACCATCGTGAACCCCGACCATCGTCCACAGATGGCCACCGTACGTTCAGGTGTCATGCAGAAAGCCGTTTATGAAGGCGCATGCAAGAAAGAGGTGGTGTATGCTGAGGTAGGCAAGTATGTCAGCCCAGAGGCTTTCGTAGTGAAGGTGCTCGACCATCATGTAGAAGCTGCCAAGCATAACCTGAAGGGTGCCAAGATTGTGGTAGCCGGTGGTTACGGCATGGGTAGCAAGGAAGGTTTCGACATGCTGTTCGAATTGGCTAAGGTGCTGCATGGCGAGGTAGGTGCCAGTCGTGCTGCTGTCGATGCAGGTTTCTGCGATCACGACCGTCAGATTGGACAGACAGGTGTGACCGTTCATCCAAAGGTATATATCGCCTGCGGCATCAGCGGACAGATCCAGCACATTGCCGGCATGCAGGATTCCGATATCATCATCTCCATCAACAACGATCCAGATGCTCCTATCAACAAGATTGCCGACTATGTGATTAACGGCACCGTTGAGGAAGTGGTTCCCAAGTTGATTAAGTATTACAAGCAAAATTCGAA
>CAMJNN010000088.1 GCA_946407325.1 uncultured Prevotellaceae bacterium
CTGCAGACGATATAGAATCGGCATCTATGAGAAAAATTCCTCTTTGGGCTTTCGGATTTTTATATTGAATTTTGACGGAGAACCGAAAAAAAAGGAGAAAAAAAGTCCAAATGGTTTGGTGGTTTGAGAATTTTTTGTTAACTTTGCTCCCAAATATTAATTCACTAACTAAAATTATTATATTATGAAAAAAACATTACTAAGAACAATGCTCCTGCTATGTGCCCTGATAGTAGGTAGTTCGAGTGTGTGGGCAGGTAGTTATACGATTTTCTTTAAAACTGGAAGTAATGATGGTACTACTGCTTCTACTTCTACTGCTTGCAGTACAGTTGTATCAGAAGGTGATTCCTATTTAAGTGGCAATTTGGTCACCGCAACAAATGTCTATTATAATGGCGATTTTGGTTTAAAGTTAGGAAAAAGTAGTGGTGCGGGAACAATAAAAATGAATTTAGCTTCTGCAGTTACGCCAACTTCTATCGTTGTTAAAGCTAAACTCTATAATTCAAGTAAAGCTACAACTTTAAAAGTCAACGGTAGTGCAACTCAAGACATAACCGCAGATTTTAGTGATTTAACATTCAATATTACTTCAAACACGACCTATTTAGAATTAGTTTCTAGTAAGTATTGTTGGATTAAGTCAATTACAGTTAACTACGCTGGTGGTGACGAGCCTGAGGAGAGAGAGGTGACTTTCTCTTATACAGACTACCAAGGATGGGCCAACAGTCCTGACTACGGCAAGGAGATTACAATGTCGAAAACCGACGTGGATATTACAAACAACTGGTTCTATACTCCTCAAGGCTACAGTTATATACAATTTACTGCAACCAATGGGAATGGAACTATCACAATCACCCCGAAAAACGGTGCAACCATCACACAGGTTGAGTTCCTGACTTCTGCTGAATATAATGGTTATCAAAACGATCAAACCATCATTGCTTCGACAGGTTCAGTGTCAAAGAATTATGAAGGAACTATTGTAACCTGGGAGGGCGAGGCCACTGCTGCTTTCACACTTCGCTATAACAGTCATATTCACTGGACAAAGATTATTGTCACATACTCTGGAGGAACCCCGGTTTGCGCTACTCCAGTCATCAGTGGAACTACGCCATTCACAGCATCTACAACAGTATCTATTTCATGTGCAACGGAAGGAGCCACTGTAGAGTTCTGTATGAGTACGGATGGTGTAAACTTTTCTGTCTACCAACCCGCTCCTAATGCTCCATTCGTAATTTCACAAACAACAACAGTGAGAGCAAGAGCAACTAAGGAGGGTATGGATCCCAGTGAAGTGGCCTCGAAGACCTTTACCCAACAGGTGACGGAGAATATCGCAGGTATTGCATCAAGTGGTGCTTCTGATCAATATGTTCGATTGGTTGATGCATTGGTTACCTATAAGAACGGAACTACGGCTTATCTTGAAGACGCAAGTGGTGCTATTATACTCCATCAGTGCGTAGGTGAAGATCTTGCAGCTGGTGACAAAATTAACGGTTTTATGCATGTCACCAATTACCAACTGTATAACAAACTGCCTGAAGTAAAGGCTTTTGAACTTGTAAACTGTACAAAAACCTCTGGCAATACGATAACCCCAACTGTGGTAACCATTGCCCAATTGACTGCAGGTGACGATGCTTCTACTCCCTATGCCATGTATCTTTCAAAGTATGTCAAGATAGAAAATGCTACTGTGACCAGTGCTTTCGCAAGTAAGAATTGTACTATCGAGCAGGGTGGACAGAGCATCACATTGCGTGACCAAAATGGTACGGCTACACTGACTTCTACCAATGGTGACGTTGTTACTATTACGGGACATGTTGCAATCTACAACACAACAAAGCAGATTGCATTATATGAGCAGAGCCAGATAAAAGTGGCTGCTCTGACTGATCCTGCTGTTGTTGTCAGCTCTAAATCAATTGAAGCCCCTGCCGCTGGCGCTGATGGAACAGTCACTGTGACCTATAAGAATATGACAAATGTTCTTGCAGATGTAGAGTTCTATGAGGCTGATGGAACGACACCTGCTACCTACGATTGGTTAATTGCAGAAATTAATGCTTCTGATAATACTAAGTTGGATTACATCATCGATGCAAATACTGGTGCTGCTCGCACAGCATACATGAAGGTTTATGCTGTTGGTGATGAAGGCAATGTTCGTTCCGATCTCATTACCATCACACAGGCTTTATTTGTACCCGACTATGCGACGTTGCCATTTGCATTTAATGGTGAATGTCCTGATATTGCAAACACGAATGGCCTGACGCAATCTGGTCTTGGCTCTGATTACAGTGGCACCTCTGCACCTACAACAAAGTTAAAGTTCGATACTACCGGTGATTATGTGATTCTGAAGATTAACGAAATTCCCGGTGACTTGAGCTTCGACATCAAGGGTAATAGTTTCTCAGGTGGTACTTTCAATGTACAGGTATCGGCTGATGGCGAAACATTTGTCAACTTCTTAACGTACACAGAGCTTGGTGATACGAAGACCGAGTCTTATGAGTTGGATCCTGAAGTCCGCTATATCAAGTGGATTTACACGGAAAAGTCGACTGGTAATGTCGGTCTTGGCAACATTAAAGTGACAAAGCCCATTGTTGTCAATGTTGGCGAGGCAGGATACACAACATTCAGCACCAATAATAATACTGTCAGCTTCGAGGGTGTGAAGGCTTATATTGTAACTGACGTTAGTGGTGGTAATGTAACACTGAAAGAAATATCTGAGGCTCCTTTTGACACTCCTGTTATCATAGAAGCTTCCGAGGGTGCTCATAAGCTGAAACAAATATCAAGTGCTGCACCTGTTGAAGGAAACAAGTTACAGGCTTCAAGAGGCAGTACCAGAGGTGGCGATGCTCCCTTATACGACATCTATGTATTGGCAGAGAAGAACGACAAGATTGGCTTCTATAAACTCGGCAATGGCGTAATTGTTCCTGCCGGTAAATGCTACCTTGAGATAAAGAAGAGTACAAGTGCTCCTGACTATCTGGCATTCTACTTTGGTGACGAAACGACAGGTATTAACGATGTAAGAAGTAAGGTGGCTGATGTAAGAGGTGAGGTGTACGACCTGCAGGGCCGCAAGGTGGCTCAGCCTACGAAGGGCCTGTACATCGTGAATGGCAAGAAGATAGTCATCAAATGAGAAATGAGAAATGAAAGAAATGAAAAATGTAAATGAGAAATGAAGAAATGCCTTTGGCAGAATAATTTCTGGTTAATTTCTCTGACCAAGGTCAGAGTGTGGCGTTGCATTTTGATAATTTCTTTCTAAACCAAAAAGAGATTCGTAAGATTAGTGAAATTCGTGTTCAAATATAAAGAAGAATTATGAAAAAGATATATAATGCTCCAGAAATGGAGGTGGTAAAGATACAGATGACAGGCATGCTGGCAACATCGGCACTGACGCTGGATGCCGGTACTGAGATTACAACTGATACTGAGATCCTGGCACCAGAGCTGTCAGAAGGTATTGGTGATAATCTTGGAATACCAGACTTTGAATGGTAAAAGGTTATAAAAGAAAAAGGCTCGATTGCGAGCCTTTTTCTGTTTTTATTCGAATGAGACGTTGTAGCTGACGACGAGGTCGTAGTCGAACCTGCCTTCATACATCTGACCGATGTTGGAAGTTACTGAGGCGTTGCCGTAGTTGAGGCTAAGAATGTGGAAGACTTCGGCGCCAACCTTGACTTGATCGCTGGTGACATTCTCGTTCTCGTACTTGAACTTGGTCTGCCATCCTTCCTCGATTTTTGAAGCAATGAGGTGGATATCGGCTTCCATGTCAGAAATGCGGCTTGCTGGCATGTCCTGTTGAGAATTGAAGATGATGCGCTCCAGCTTGCGGGCATCGTTGTTGAAAACAAGCGTGACCATTCTTAATGCCTTGGTGCCGAGGGACTTGCTGACCAGCTTGCCATCGATGTCATAAAACCCTTCCGAGCCCTTCAACGTACCAAAGACACCCGTCTTGCTGACTTCTTCGATGGTCATGCCAAACTTAACGTCACCCCAGACGTTGAATGCGAGGGAATCAGCTTTATTGAAAGCAGCCTCCTCAGCGGCTTTGGCAGCAGCAACGCTGTCGCGATAGGCTTGGTCGTCTGCACCGCCCTGTGCCTGCTTCTTGTTTCCACAACCTGTTGCTGACAACAGCAACCCCATGAACACTAACGAAAGATAGATACTTTTTTTCATCATGATTAATAGTTTTAATGAATTAAGTTTTGTTGTACGGCTGCAAAGATAATAATAAATTAGGAATTAGGAATTAGGAATTAGGAATTATTTTGCATGCGGCAGCAAATTTTTCACTTTTCACTATTCACTTTTCACTTTATTTTGTACCTTTAACCTTTGGTTAAGGTTCTTTGACCTAAAGGTACAAAGTGTGGCTTTGCAATGGCTGCACCTCAGAAAAACTCAAATTAATTTGGTTTTTCGTTCGGTTTGCACTACCTTTGCACAAAATATTAAATAATTGGTATAGTAGAATATGATACAATCAATGACGGGCTATGGCAAGACAGTTGTGGCCTACAAGGGAAAGAAGATTAACGTAGAAATCAAGTCGCTGAACTCGAAGCAATTGGACCTGACAACCCGTATCGCACCACTCTATCGTGAGAAGGAGATGGAGATTCGCCAGATCATTGCCGAGCAGTTGCAGCGTGGCAAGGTGGAGTTTGCCATCTGGATAGAGAAGGATGCC
>CAMJNN010000089.1 GCA_946407325.1 uncultured Prevotellaceae bacterium
TGTGTTGTTGCCTGGAGGATGTGTAGTATTTAACTCAGTAAGCAAAGAAAGTCAGCAAGCATTTAAGCAACAAGCCGAAGAGAAAGGCTTTACCTTGCAACCCTCGATGCACATAACGCTGAACGATTATAACCCCATAGAAATCATAAAAGCAACGATATGAATAAAATAGCCATAATACCTGTAAATGAAACTGGTACACAAGTAGTCACCTTGCTTCAACAACAACTGGAAGCACAGGTTATCAAGCGTACTGACGTTGGCAATTGTTGGCATGTATATGATGCTTTCGTGTTTATTGGAGCTATGGGCATTTGCGTGCGAACCATTGCCCCTTATATCGAAGACAAACATACTGACCCTGCCGTAGTGTGTATAGATAGCTTGGGCAAACAAGTAATATCTGTTTTGTCTGGTCATGTAGGAGGTGCCAATGATTTGACTTTACAAATTGCTGGTTTTTTGGGGGCAGAACCTGTGATTACTACCCAAAGCGATAAGGCAGGATTATGGGCACTCGATACTATCGGTAAGAGATTTGGTTGGCAAACCATCCATGCTACTAATCCGGCTATCTTTGCTTTCGTTAACCAAGAGCCAACGGCTTTGTTGCTCGATATCCGAGATGAAGGTACGGATTATTTGGAAAGCAGTATGCCTGCGCATGTTACACAGGTGTTTGACATACAAGATATCACAGCGGAAAAATACAAATTGGCGATTATTGTGTCATACAAGCACTTCGCCCCTATCAAGGGTGTTGTCCTGCTTCAATTTATTCCTGAAGTACTGACGATGGGCATCGGTTTGGCACATCAGGCACAACCGGTAGAAGGTATTTTGCAGGAAATCCACCGTCAATTAGCACTTGGCGGCATTGAGCCAATGGCTATAAAGCGATATGCCACCATTGACGTCAAAGCTGATGAGCCTGTCATTCATTACCTGCAAAAGGAAGGCAAAGAGGTGGTTTTTTACAAAGCCAATGAGTTGTCGGATATTGAGGTACCTACTCCCAGCAGTACGGTAGCGCAACATGTGGGTACCCCCAGCGTTTGCGAAGCAGCTGCCATCCTGGGTTCTAATCATGGAAAGCTTGTTATAGAAAAGGTAAAGGGCAAAAACTGGACAGCCGCTTTGGCTATCGATTATGCCCATTTGCGGGAGCGTCAACATGGTCATATTGAGATTGTTGGTGCTGGTCCTGGTGATCCCGATTTGGTGTCTGTTCGTGGAAGAAAGATGTTAGAGAAAGCCGACCTCATCTTGTATGCAGGCAGTCTGGTACCCAAGGCATTAACCGAATGCCACAAACCAGGAGCTACTGTTCTCAGTTCTGCCTCTATGGCGTTGGAAGAACAAGTAAACCTGATGAAGAAGTTCTACGACGAGGGCAAGTTCATCGTTCGTCTCCATACTGGCGACCCATGTATCTTCGGAGCTATCCAGGAGCAGATGAATTACTTCGACAAATGGGGCATGAGCTATCACATCACCCCAGGCATCTCATCATTTTTAGCAGCTGCTGCTGAGCTTCGTTCTCAGTTTACGATACCTGAACGTGTGCAAACTATCATCCTGACTCGAGGAGAAGGTCGTACCCCAATGCCTGAAAAGGAGAAGCTGCATCTCTTGGCTCGTAGTCAGAGCACCATGTGTATCTTCCTAAGTGCCGCTATTGTTGACGAGGTGCAACGTGAATTGCTGATGGAATATCCTGAAGATACCCCCGTAGCGGCTTGCTATCACCTTACTTGGAAAGACCAACGCATCTATCGTGGTGTATTAAAGGACTTGGCTAAGATAGTGAAGGACAATAACCTGACGCTTACCACTATGCTGGTTGTTGGTGATGCCATCGACAATCGTCAGGGTTTGTCGGAGTTGTATAACAAACAATTTACCCACTTGTTTAGAAAAGGGAAAAAATGATATTAGTCTTTGGAGGAACAACGGAAGGAAGAATAGCCGTAAAAAAGCTCGAAGAGGCCGGCACCCCCTACTACTACTCAACGCGAGGCGATGAGCAGGAAGTAACGCTGCACCACGGCACTCGCCTTACAGGCCCTATGGATGCCCAACAACTCACCACCTTCTGTCAAGAACACACCATCCGCTTGCTCATTGATGCAGGTCACCCCTTTGCCGAGGTGTTGCATCAAACGGTGGCAGAGGTAGCTCATTCTTTACATCTTCCAGCTATCCGTTTTGAAAGAATCTATCCTACACGAGACTCCTCTATCATCTGGTGCAAGGACTATGCCGATGCCATTGAAAAGATACAAGAAAAAGGCGTGAAACAGCTGTTGGCGCTTACAGGCGTACAGACCATCACCAAGCTCAAGCCGCTTGTCAATCTGGGCGTTGATTGCTACTTCCGCATCTTGAACCGAGAAAGCTCTTTGCGAATAGCGCACGAAAACGGCATCAACGATGACCACCTGCTCTATTATGATGCAGATCATAACGACCAAACAGGACGAAGTCAATGGTCACTATTTGATGCCATGATTACCAAAGAAAGTGGCATCAGCGGAGGTTTCAAAGAGAAAGTGGAAGCAGCCCAAGCAGGCGGCATGCAAGTATTTGCCGTTTGCCGTCCAGCTACCCCATCGGTCTTTCATATTGTCAATGGCGAACACGGTTTGCGTCGCATGGTAGAAAAGCTGTTGCCTGAATTCTATCCTTTGCATAGTGGCATCACCACAGGCACCTGTGCTACAGCTGCTGCGATAGCCGCACTGTTTCAGTTAGAAGGCCAACACCCCAATATGGTCCCTGTGGTACTTCCCAATGGCGAAACCATTCAGGTGGAGGTACATTATGGCGACAATTACGCCTATGTACTGAAAGACAGTGGCGATGATCCTGATATCACCAAAGGCATTGAAATCAGAGCTTCTGTGAGTATATTGCCAACTGACATCGCCTTAACGTCTGAGGATGAAGCCGATGATGATGGTCTCCTACCTCGCATCCTTATCCGAGGTGGTGAAGGTATTGGTACCATTACCCTTCCTGGCTTCGACTATCCTCCAGGCTCTGCTGCCATCAACAAAGTTCCTCGTCAGATGATTCGCCACAATCTCCGCTTATCATTGGATCAGTCAACGCAGTTAATGGTCAACATTTCTGTGCCAGAAGGAGCGGAAATCGCTCGTCGTACTTTCAACCCCCGTTTGGGCATTGTAGGCGGCATCTCCATTGTGGGCGTATCAGGCATTATCCAGCCATTTAGCATCGAAGGGTTCATCAACTCCATCCGCAAATGCATGAATGTAGCCAAAGCGATGGGATGCACCCATTTGGTCCTCCACTCAGGAGCCAAGAGCGAACATATCTTGCAAAAAAATCATCCCGATTTGCCCACAATCGCTTTTGTAGAATATGGCAACTATGTGGGGGAAGCTATTCGCATAGCCGATGAGATGCAGATACCTTATATCACCATCGGCATTATGTTGGGAAAAGCTGTCAAACTGGCTGAAGGACATCTGGATACACATAGTCGTCAAGCTACCATGAACAAGGATTTCATCAAAGAAATGATGCGTGAAGCTGGGTGTTCCGAGGAAAGTCAGCATCTGACAGACAACCTGAATATGGCGCGTGATTTAATCACTCTGTTGCCCCCTCAGGAACTGGAGGCTTTTGTATCAGTGGTCATGCATCGTTGTTACGAGCATTGCGCTCCCCTCTTCCCTAACGGACAATTAGACATAGAATTTGTAAAAGAAGAAAAATGAATAACTTTATGAAAAGCTTTATCAAAACTCTCGGTTTATGCTTGTTGGCTTGCTTCCTCTGTTGTTGCAAAGGAAACAAAACCAATCATCAAGAGAATAATTCTCCATTATCTGATATCAATTCTCAATTAAAATACGCCCAAGGTTTCAAGGTACAGAACCTCGACAATGGCATTCGCCTGATTGACATCCAAGACCCACAGGCAGAAGAATCTACCGCTTGGCATTTTGCCTTGGTGCCTAAAGAACTGAAATCTTTTGACGTTCCACAGGAGTATGCTGTTGTGCGCACTCCTATTGACAAAGCTATTTGCATGACGATGTTGCAACTGGCCGACTTCATTGCGCTCGAGGCATTGGATCATGTGTCGGGCATCACCAGTACCAAGAACTTGTTCAACGAAGACGTCTTGCAACGAGTGAAAGATAACAAGATCTTCACGATTGGCTCAGAGGGTGACTTCGACGCTGAGGTCATTATGGCAGCTAATCCTGATGTCATCTTTATTTCTCCCTTTAAAAGAGGTGGCTATGAGGCTATTAAGCAGACGGGCATCACCTTGGTACCACACCTTGGATACAAGGAACTGCATCCTCTTGGTCAAGCTGAGTGGTTGAAATTCATAGGTTTGTTTATCGGACAAGATGAGCAGGCCAACACCCTGTTCGATGGCATTTGCGAACGCTATGACCACATCAAGGAGATGGCTTCGAAAGCAGAGCATCGGCCTACCGTGTTGAGTGGTGAGATGCATGGAGGCAACTGGTATGCCGTAGGTGGCAAGAGTTTCTTGGCTCAGATTTTTGCCGATGCAGGAGCTGACTATGTACTGAAAGACGACCCTAATAGCGGAGGGGTGAACATAGAATTTGAGAAGTTGTATGCGATGGCGGCTAATGCCGACTACTGGCGCATCCTCAATAGTTTCCCTGGAGAATTCAGCTATGATGCCCTGAAAGCCAGCGAACCCCGCAACGAA
>CAMJNN010000090.1 GCA_946407325.1 uncultured Prevotellaceae bacterium
AGGGTGGCACCATCATCAAAACTGATATCAGGGTAGGCGAGTACACTGCTCACTATCACCATGCCTGTTAAGGCACAGATGACTACCGTGTCCCAAAAGGTGCCGGATGACGATACCAACGCCTGACGTACTGGGTTACGTGTCTGAGCAGCTGCTGCAACAATAGGAGCAGAACCCATACCTGATTCATTGGAAAACAGACCTCGGGCTATACCGAAACGTGCAGCTGTCATTATCGTAGCGCCCAAGAAGCCACCTCCAGCTGCAGTGGGGGTAAAGGCGGAGATGCAGATGAGCTTTAACGCTGGCCAGATGTAGGTGGCGTTGACAATCAAGATAACGATGCAGCCCAATACATAAAAGAAGGCCATGAAGGGTACCAACATACCGCAAACTTTTGCGATGCTCTTCACTCCTCCGATCACTACCAAAGCTACCATGATACTGATGATGGCACCTGAGAGGTAAGGGGATACTTGATAAGACTCTTCTGTTATGGTGGAGATAGCATTTGCTTGTACCATATTACCGATGCCGAATGAGGCGATGGCGGTAAATAGTGCGAAGAGGATGGCCAACCATTTCCATCCCAATCCACGCTCTAAGGCATACATCGGTCCACCTTGCATTTTGCCATCGGTGCCTTTTACGCGGTACTTGATGGCCAGCAGGCCTTCGGCATATTTGGTAGAGATGCCGAAAACACCCGTAAGCCAACACCATAGCACTGCACCTGGGCCACCTAACGCAATAGCGGTGGCCATACCCACGATGTTGCCTGTACCAATAGTGGCCGCTAATGCGGTGGCTAATGAATGGAACTGTGAAACATCACCAGAAGCATCTGGGTCTTTCTTGACGGAAAGACGGATGGCTGTGAAGATCATACGTTGTGGGAAACGCAACCTGATAGTAAGATACAGGTGCGTTCCCAACAACATGATAATCATGGGCCAGCCCCAAAGCCAACCACTAATTTGAGCTAATATGTCATCCAGTTCGTTCAAATCTTATTTCACAGCAATTTCCTTGATCTCCTTCTCAGGCTTCAGAATATCCAAAGCTTTCCAATTCTGCTCTTTCGCCAACTTAAATGGAGCTGTACAACGGATATCTTCTACGTTGGTACCAAACTTCACGATATAGTTGCCGGCAGCTGCTTCCCACTGGTCAACTACATCATTGAATGATGCTAAAGAATATAGCGTCACATCCATTGTCAAGGTCTGGCTCTCACCTGGTTGCAATTCTTTGGTCTTAGCGAAGCCCTTCAACTCTTGTTCTGGTTTCACAAGGTTTCCTGCTGGAGCAGATACATACAGTTCCACTACTTCCTTACCAGCTACCTTGCCTGTGTTCTTCACTGTAACAGTAGCACGGAAACCATCTTTGGTAGGAGTCACCTTTGGAGCGCTATACTCGAAGGTGGTGTAGCTCAAACCGTAGCCAAATGGATAAGAAACAGCTTTACCTGTGGTGTTGAAGTAACGATAGCCTACCCAGATGCCTTCTTCGAAGTTAGAGTAGCTTACATTCTTCACCTCACGTTGTTGGCCACCCATAGCTGAACCCATGCCCATCATGCCATCAGACTTCTGGTCGAATGGGAAGTTCTTGGAAGATGGGTCATCCATATAATTGTTGAGCCAAGTCATGGTGAGCTTACCAGAAGGAGTCACCTTGCCACTCAGAATGTCAGCTACAGAATAGCCACCTTCCTGACCAGGTTGCCAAGCCAGTAGGATAGCATCTGGCAGATTCTTCCAAGATGCAGATTCTATTTCACCACCGATATTCAGAACGACCACCACTTTCTTACCTGCCAGGTGGAATGCTTCGGTCACATCATTGAGCAACTGACGCTCTACCTCAGAGAGGTTGAAGTCGTTAGGCACGTTACGGTCGGCACCCTCGCCAGCATTACGACCGATGGTTACAATAGCGATATCGTTACTAGCTACTTGCTTGTCGATAATGGCACGTTCAATAGGCATCTCTGTCAGAGCGGCTTCGCCCAAGTTCATCATGCCTAACATACCACCACGAGCTGCACGAGCAGCTGTCTGACGGTTACGTTCGTAGGTAGTGTAGCTTTCATACACGTTCTTCAGTTCCTCGTTCACTTCATAACCTGCGCTTTTCAAACCAGTAAGCAGGTCGATGGTGTAAGCCTTGTTCACATTACCAGAGCCTGTACCACCAGCAATGAAGTTGTATGAAGTGATGCCAAACAGGGCTACCTTCTTGGCATCCTTGATAGGCAGAGCATTGTCTTCGTTCTTCAGCAATACCATACCTTCAGCGGCTGAGTTACGGGTTACCTGAGCATGTGCTTTCAGATCAGGAGCATCAGAATATTTGTAACCCTTGAAGCGAGGGGTGCGAACGATGTATTGCAGGATGCGTTTAACGCAAATGTCCACATCTTCCATACTTACCTTGCCTTCATTAACCGCTTTGATCAGGTCTGTCTTCTGCTGAGGCATACCAGGCTCCATCAAGTCGTTACCGGCATGTACCTGAGCAGCTATGTCGCGAACCATTGTCCAGTCGGTCATCACGATACCGTTGAAGCCCCACTCAGTGCGCAACAGGTCGGTCAGCAACTCACGGTCTTGCTGGGTAAATTTGCCATTAATCTTATTGTAAGAAGACATTACCGTCCATGGGTCAGCATCCTTTACGACCATCTCGAAAGCCTTGAGATAGATTTCGCGCAAGGCACGCTGACTAACCCTTGAATCAACTGCCATACGGTTGGTTTCCTGAGAGTTGGCTGCATAGTGCTTGATACTCACACCCACGCCATTGCTCTGAATACCCTTGGTATAAGCCGTAGCTATTTTACCAGTCAAGAAAGGATCTTCAGAATAATACTCGAAATTACGTCCGTTTAGTGGGTTACGGTGGATATTCATACCAGGAGCCAACAATACGTCGATGCCATACTCTAATACCTCGTTACCCATAGCTTTGCCTACTTGCTCTACCAATTCGGTGTTCCAAGTGCTGGCCAAAGAGGTACCTACAGGGAAACCTGTCGCATAGAATGTCTTGTTTGTTCCACTACGGGTAGGACTGATACGAACACCTGCAGGACCATCGGAGAGAACGGTAGCAGGAATGCCTAAACGTTCAATAGCGTTGGTGGTGCCAGCTGCACCAGGAACCAACACTTCAGAAGAAGCAGTCATGGCACCAGCGGTCATGCTACCCCAACCGCCACCTACAATGAGTTCGGCTTTTTCCTCTAAGGTCATCGCCTTTACAATCTCGTCCATATTATTGGGATTCAGCTTCTGAGCAAAAGCAGTACCCAATGCTAACGTACTTACTACAAATAAAACCAGTTTCTTGTTCATATAATCATTTATTAATATTGTTCATAATCTCTTTAGCGATTATCCTTGCTTCTGCATCCGTCGCCAAGTAGTCTTCTAACGTAGGCTTTGCCACAAACGTGGTGCACTCCATTGTCTTTTCTATTACTTCGCTCATGCCCAAGAATGAAATCTGGTCGTGCAGGAAGCCTGCATTCACTATCTCGTTGGCCGCATTGACAATGCAAGGCATATTGCCACCTCGACGTATCGCTTCGTATGCAAGAGCCAGGTTGCGGAATTTCTCTGTATCAGGTTGTTCGAAGGTGAGTTGCGAATACTTGCTGAAATCTATACGAGGGAAAGATGACTTTAAACGCAAGGGGTAGGAGAAGGCATATTGTATAGGTACACGCATATCAGGCATACCCAACTGAGCCATGATGGCTCCATCCTCATACTGTACAGCAGAATGAATGATGCTTTGCGGATGCACCAACACTTCTATCTGTTCAGGCTTTACACGGAAAAGCCAACGAGCTTCCATTACCTCGAAACCTTTGTTCATCATCGAGGCTGAGTCGATGGTAATCTTGGCTCCCATGCTCCAATTAGGATGCTTCAGGGCTTGCTCTTTTGTTACCGTTTTCAGTTGTTCGTGAGTGAAAGTGCGGAATGGTCCACCAGATGCCGTCAACAATATCTTCTCAATGCGGTTGTATTCATTGCCTTGCAGACTCTGGAAGATAGCAGAATGTTCAGAATCTACGGGCAACAAAGGCACACGGTTGTCATCGCAAAGTTGATTGATGAGCTCTCCAGCTACCACCATCGTTTCTTTGTTAGCCAAAGCAATGGGCTTCTTGGCACGAATGGCGCTAATCGTAGGGCGCAAACCTGAGAAACCCACCAAAGCAGTGAGCACTATATCTACTTGTACATCTTGCACCACCTCTTCCAAGGCTTTGGCGCCAGCATACACCTTGATGGGAAGGTCGGCTAGCGCTTCCTTCAGCGTAGCATAGTGTTGCTCGTTGGCAATCACCACCGCTTCAGGTTGGTGTTTTCTGGCTTGTTCAATCAGTTTGTCAACCTGATTGTTGGCTGTGAGGACATAGGCTTCATAGAGGTCGCTATGCTCCTCTATCACCTCCAACGCTTGTGTACCGATAGACCCCGTTGATCCTAATATGGCGATTTTTTTCTTCATAATTCTAACAATCCTTCTGGTAGATGCATCGTAATGACCTTTTTCTTCCGATTCATATCTACGATGAAATCTTCTTGAGCAGGTATCAATACCTCAGTACCCTTGTGATCCACCACAAACAACGTATTGATGGTGGAATCATCCACATCCGTTACCTTGCCTATCTCACCTTTATTTATATCTTTGAT
>CAMJNN010000091.1 GCA_946407325.1 uncultured Prevotellaceae bacterium
AAAATGGTCATTATTAAAAAGGTCAGTTGCCGAAAAGCACCTTGTTCAGCCATTTTGAGGCGTAGATGCTGCCAACAGCACAGCCAGCGCCAATGAGCGCCCCCGCCATCACATCCGTAGGATAATGCACTCCCTCATGCATGCGCGATATGCCCACAGATATGGCATAGACAGCCGACGGAGCAATCACATACCACTTAGGATACCTGATACACAATGACGTACAAAGCGCAAAGGCAGAAGCCGTATGCCCTGAAGGGAACGAAGGATCAGGCTCCGTGCTGCGAGGAATGATATAACCCGGCCATCTCTCGTAGGGGCGCGTGCGGTCGAAGATATACTTCATGCCAAAGCCGATGGCAAAACCACCCGCCACGCTCATACCGACATACAATGCATCTTTCTGCAACTTCTGGTCCTTCTTGATAAGTCCCACAATGCCCATCACAGCAGGCACACCCAACGCCACGAAAGGCTCGGTATCAGAGATAAACCTGCTATAGTCATGCATAAACTGCGAATCCCAACCGTTGATGTCGTGTAGCATGTTCACCTCCCAGTTCTGGGCAGACACACAGACACACACCATCAGCAGCATCAGGGATATGAAGTAGAATCTTTTATTCATGTCAATATCTATTGAATTCGTTTGCAAAGTTACGATAAGTTAAGAGCAGAACAAAATATGCTTGCATATTTTTTATGCCGAGACGTAGTAACTTGGGCGAAGCCAAAGTTAAGGAAAATGTTAAATAACATGCCTACAGAGCAGCAAATAATTTATATATGATTTGCTAAATAATTGTTTTTAACGTATTTTTGTAGCTACGTATGAAGTATTTTGCATATTGATACAGAATATAAACAATTAAAAATATTTAAAACTCAATTATTTATGTGGTTAAGTAATTCATCAGTAGGAAGGAAAGTGGTGATGAGCGTTACCGGCATCGCCCTGATCCTGTTTCTGACATTTCACTGTACGATGAACATCGTTGCCTTGATTTCGCCATCCGGCTACAACTGGATTTGCGAGATGCTGGGTGCTAACTGGTATGCTGTGGCAGCCACTTTGGCCCTGGCCTTTTTGTTCATCCTTCATTTCATCTATGCTTTCTGGCTCACTTGGCAGAACAGAAAGGCGCGTGGTAGCGAGCGTTACGCTGTAACAGAAAAGCCTAAGACGGTAGAATGGGCATCACAGAACATGCTGGTGCTGGGCATCATCGTCATTCTGGGTATTGTGCTTCACCTCTTCAACTTCTGGGCAAAGATGATGTTGCCCGAGCTGATGGGCACCGACGACTTGCAGGTACTGAGCAATGCTACCAATGGTATCTATCACATCAAGATGACCTTCGGTAATGTGATTTATGTGGTGCTTTACCTCATCTGGCTCTGCGCCCTGTGGTTCCACCTCACTCACGGATTCTGGAGTGCTATGCAGACTCTTGGCTGGAACAACCGTGTATGGTTAGAGCGTTGGAGATGCATCGGCAATATCTTCAGCACCATCGTAGTTGGTTGCTTCGCACTGGTGGTTATCGTATTCTATGTCAACTCTTTGTTATAATTGACGTATAACTTTTAAACTGAATAAACTATGACTAAGATAGATTCTAAGATTCCTGAAGGGCCAGTAGCTGAGAAATGGACCAACTATAAGGCTCATCAAAAATTGGTAAACCCTGCTAACAAGCGTCGTCTCGACATCATCGTGGTGGGTACAGGCTTGGCAGGTGCTTCTGCAGCCGCTTCACTCGGTGAGATGGGTTTCCGCGTACTGAATTTCTGTATTCAGGATAGTCCACGCCGTGCACACTCTATCGCTGCACAGGGTGGTATCAATGCTGCCAAGAATTACCAGAATGACGGCGACTCTGTTTACCGTCTGTTCTACGATACCGTAAAGGGTGGTGACTACCGTGCTCGTGAGGCCAATGTTTATCGTCTGGCTGAGGTGTCAAACAGCATCATCGATCAGTGCGTGGCACAGGGTGTGCCTTTCGCACGTGAGTATGGTGGCTTGCTGGCCAACCGTTCATTCGGTGGTGCACAGGTAAGTCGTACGTTCTACGCCCGCGGTCAAACGGGTCAGCAGCTGTTGCTGGGTGCTTACTCTGCACTGAGCTGTCAGGTAGCTGCCGGCACCGTGAAACTCTACACCCGCTACGAGATGCTGGATGTGGTGCTCATCGACGGTCGTGCACGTGGTATCATTGCCCGCAACCTGGTAACCGGTAAGCTGGAGCGCTTCGCTGCTCACGCTGTGGTCATCGCTACTGGTGGTTATGGAAATACTTACTTCCTGTCAACCAACGCTATGGCTTGCAACGTATCAGCTGCTATGGCTTGCTACCGCAAGGGTGCTTGGTTTGCTAACCCTGCTTTCGTACAGATTCACCCAACCTGTATCCCTGTTCACGGCGACAAGCAGTCTAAGTTGACGCTGATGTCAGAGTCACTGCGTAACGATGGCCGTATCTGGGTACCTAAGAAGCTGGAAGACGCTAAGAAGTTGCAGGAAGGCACACTGCAAGGTGCCGACATTCCTGAGGAAGACCGCGACTATTACCTGGAGCGTCGTTATCCTGCATTTGGTAACCTCGTACCTCGTGACGTGGCTTCTCGTGCTGCTAAGGAGCGTTGCGACAAGGGCTTTGGTGTCAACAATACCGGTTTGGCTGTGTTCCTCGACTTCTCAGAGGCTATCGGTCGTCTGGGCATCGACGTGATCCGTCAGCGCTACGGCAACCTGTTCGATATGTATGAGGAAATTACCGACGTTAATCCTGGTAAGGTGGCTAACGAGATCAATGGCGTGAAGTACTACTACCCAATGATGATCTATCCAGCTATCCACTACACCATGGGTGGTATCTGGGTTGACTACGAGCTGCAGACCAGCGTGAAGGGCTTGTTCGCTATTGGTGAGGCCAACTTCTCTGACCACGGTGCTAACCGTCTGGGTGCTTCTGCTCTGATGCAGGGCTTGGCCGATGGTTACTTCGTATTGCCTTACACCATCCAGAACTACCTGAGCGATCAGATTACCGTTCCTCGCTTCAGCACCGATACTCCTGAGTTCGATGAGGCTGAGAAGGCTGTTCAGGCTAAGATCGACCACCTGATGAATATCAAGGGCAAGCGCTCTGTTGACTCTATCCACAAGGAACTGGGTCACATCATGTGGGAATATGTGGGTATGGGCCGCACCGCTGAAGGTCTGAAGACTGGCTTGGAGAAGCTGAAAGAAGTTCGCAAGGTGTTCGAAACCGATTTGTTCATCCCTGGCACACAGAACGGTGTGAATGTTGAGCTCGAGAAGGCATTCCGTCTGAACGACTTCATCACCATGGGTGAGCTGATGGCACACGATGCATTGAGCCGTAACGAGAGCTGCGGTGGTCACTTCCGTGAGGAGTACCAGACCGAGGAAGGCGAGGCATTGCGTGACGATAAGAACTACTTCTATGTAGGTTGCTGGGAATACCAGGGCTCTGACGACAAGGAACCTATCATGATGAAGGAACCTTTGGAATATGAGGCTATCAAGGTACAGACCCGTAATTACAAGAGCTAATTTGGGAAGTTGAACATTTTAAAGAACAAAGAAAACTATGGATAAGAATATATCATTTAAATTGAGAATTTGGCGTCAGAATGGTCCGAAGGAGAAAGGACATTTCGACGAGTTCCAGATGAACGATATACCAGGTGATACCTCATTCCTCGAAATGCTCGACATCCTGAATGAGCAGATCGTGAGCTCAGGCAACGAGCCCGTGGTGTTCGACCACGACTGCCGTGAGGGTATCTGCGGTATGTGTTCACTCTATATCAACGGTCATCCACATGGTCCAGCTACTGGCGCTACTACCTGCCAGATCTACATGCGTCGTTTCAAGGATGGCGATACCATCACCGTTGAGCCTTGGCGCTCAGCAGGCTTCCCTGTTATCAAGGACCTGATGGTTGACCGCTCTGCCTTCGACAAGATCATGCAGGCTGGTGGTTATGTCACCGTACGCACAGGTGCTCCACAGGATGCCAACGCCCTGCCTATTCCTAAGGATGTAGCAGAAGAGGCTATGGACGCTGCTGCCTGCATCGGTTGCGGTGCTTGCGTAGCTGCCTGCAAGAACGGTTCAGCCATGCTGTTCGTTTCATCTAAGATCACACAGCTCAATCTGCTGCCTCAGGGCAAGCCCGAGGCTTTGCGCCGTGCTAAGGCTATGCTGAGCAAGATGGACGAGCTGGGTTTCGGTAACTGCACCAACACCCGCGCTTGCGAGGCTGAGTGCCCGAAGAACGAGACCATCATCAACATCGCGCACCTGAACCGCGATTTCATCAAGGCTAAACTGAAAGACTGATCTCTTACATATAGCTGATTCAATGAGGCGGGGCACATGCTCCGTCTCTTGTTTTCGAATATGTTGCTACTATCTATAATGTACAGATTATTGGAGAAGTTGCTTATAAATATTGAAGAGTTCTAATGGTATCATTCAGTTCTCCCCTTTTAACAGACAATCCCCGCCATGTGGTGAGGATGTCTTTTTTCTTTTTCAGGCCTATAAAGCGCTTGCCTGCTTCTATTGCATATTCCTAATAAATATACAACATCGCTGGGCGCCGTTTTAAGCCCCATATAGCCCTCATTTCATTTACTAGTAGTAAAAGGAGGGTTTACTAGTAGTAAGCCGCC
>CAMJNN010000092.1 GCA_946407325.1 uncultured Prevotellaceae bacterium
TTCTACGCTTCACATAGTTTTGATGACGAACTTTAATAACTGATAATATGGAAAAGACATTAAGAAGATCTAGAACAGACAAGATGGTCGCTGGCATTTGCGGCGGCTTAGGAAAGTATTTCGGACTTGACTCTACCATTTTGCGACTGGTATTTGTGTTACTATTGATTTTTGCAGGTACAGGCTTGTTGGCTTACCTTATCATGTGGCTGGTTATCCCTTACGAAAATTAATAGTATGATAAAGGTAGGAATTATAGGAGGAGCTGGTTATACCGCTGGCGAATTGATTCGTTTGCTGATCAACCATCCCGAGGCTGAGATTTTGTTCATCAACAGTCAAAGCAATGCAGGACACAAGATTACTGATGTTCATGGTGGTTTGCTGGGTGAGACAGATTTGGAGTTTACCGACCAACTGCCCTTGGATGCTGTAGACGTATTGTTTTTCTGCATGGGTCATGGCGACACACGCCGTTTCCTGGAGAGCCACACTTTGCCTGAAGGATTGAAAGTGATAGACTTGTCAATGGACTACCGCCTCAAGGATGATAGCCATGATTTCGTATATGGCTTGCCAGAGCTGAACCGTCGTGCCACATGCACAGCACAGCATGTAGCTAATCCAGGCTGCTTCGCCACCGCCATTCAATTGGCTTTGTTGCCACTGGCCAAACATCTGATGTTGAATGACGATGTGATGGTAACCGCCATTACAGGCAGTACGGGAGCAGGCGTTAAGCCACAGGCTACCAGCCATTTCAGTTGGCGAGACAACAACCTCAGCGTGTATAAGGCTTTCCAACACCAGCATGTGCCAGAAATCAAACAATCTCTTCAGCAGCTTCAACAGAGTTTTGACCATGAGATAGATTTCATTCCTGTTCGTGGCGACTTCCCTCGTGGCATCTTCGCAATGGTGACGGTGAAATCCAAAGTAGAGATAGAAGAACTGTATCGCATCTATACAGATTATTATGAGGCAGATTCTTTCACACATGTAGTACGAGAGAATATCGACCTCAAGCAAGTGGTGAACACCAACAAGTGTCTGCTTCACTTGGAGAAGCATGGCGTTAAATTGCTGATTATCTCCTGCATAGACAACTTGCTGAAGGGAGCCAGCGGCACGGCCGTTCACAACATGAATCTGATGTTTAACTTAGAAGAAAAGGTAGGCTTGCAACTCAAGCCATCCGCATTTTGAGCAATGAATCTATTTGACGTATATCCACTATTCGATGTAAATATCGTGAAGGGCAAGGGGTGCCACGTATGGGACGATCAGGACAATGAGTATCTGGATCTGTATGGTGGTCATGCCGTTATTTCTATTGGTCATGCCCATCCACACTATGTAGAAAGCATCAGTCGGCAAGTAGCCACGTTGGGCTTCTACTCCAATTCAGTCATAAACAAGCTGCAACAGCAACTGGCTGAGCGCTTGGGCAAGGCGTGTGGGTACGACGACTATAGCCTGTTCCTTATCAATAGTGGTGCAGAGGCCAACGAGAACGCTTTAAAACTTTCCTCTTTTCATACAGGCAGAACACGAGTTATCTCTTTCAACAAAGCTTTTCATGGTCGTACGTCATTGGCTGTAGAGGCTACCGATAATCCCAAGATTATTGCGCCCATCAATGCCAACGGCCACATTACTTACTTGCCCCTCAACGACATAGAGGCTATGCAAACAGAACTTGCCAAGGGCGATGTGTGTGCCGTCATCATCGAAGGCATTCAGGGTGTGGGAGGCATCAAGATACCTACCACAGCCTTCCTGCAGGCCTTGCGTGAAAGCTGCACACAGTATGGCACCATCTTGATATTGGACGAGATTCAGAGTGGATATGGCAGAACAGGCAAGTTCTTTGCACACCAGCACAGTGGCATCCGTCCTGACATTATCACGGTGGCCAAGGGCATCGGCAACGGCTTCCCCATGGCAGGCGTCCTGATCAGTCCGATGTTCCAACCCGTGTACGGTCAGCTGGGCACCACTTTTGGCGGCAACCACTTGGCTTGCAGTGCCGCTTTGGCGGTGCTCGATGTGTTTGAGCAAGAGCACTTGGTGGAGAATGCAGCTTGCGTGGGTGCTTTCCTGCTGGAAGAACTGAGAAAGATAAAAGGCATCAAGGAAGTAAGAGGTAAAGGCCTGATGATTGGCTTAGAGTTTGAAGAGCCCATCAAGGAGTTGCGTCTGCGTCTGCTTCATGAGCAACATGTGTTTACTGGTGCCAGCGGTACCAATGTATTGCGCCTCCTTCCACCGCTTTGTCTGAGTATGGAAGAAGCCAAAGAATTTATTAACCGACTAAACAAAGTATTATGAAAGTTGCAATTATCGGAGTAGGTAATATGGGTGGAGCAGTCTGCGAAGGACTGTTCAACAAAGGCATGGACGACAAGTTTCAGATCACAGCATCAGATGCCTCACAAGAGAAACTGGAGATGCTGAAAGCCAAGTATCCCAAACTTGACATCACTACCAACAACCAACAGGCCGCAAAAGGTGCCGCCCTTGTCATTGTGGCCGTGAAACCTTGGTTAGTAAAGCAAGTAGTAGAAGAGTTGCAGATGTCGCAAAGCCAGATCTATGTATCCATAGCTGCAGGCGTTGACTTCGCTCAGTTAGAAAGCAACACAGGCTTGAAGGGGCAACCCATGTTCCGCGTCATCCCCAACACCGCCATCAGCGACCAACAGAGTATGACGCTCATCTGCAAGTGCAACACCACCTCCGAGCAAGATGCACTCATCACCCAACTCTTTGGTAGTTTGGGCCGTGTGTTGTTCATCCCCGAGAGCAAGATGGCCGCAGGCACCGCCCTCGCCTCTTGTGGCATCGCCTATGTGTTCAAGTATATCCAGGCCAGCATCCAAGCCGGCATCGAACTGGGTCTGACGGCGCAGGAAGCTCGTGAGCTTACCCTCCAAACGTTCATCGGTGCCACCACCATCCTCAATGAGCACGGACAGCACCCAGCCATTGAGATCGAGAAGGTTTGCACCCCTGGCGGCATCACCATCAAGGGCATCAACCAGTTGGAACATGACGGGTTCACGTCTGCCATCATCCATGCCATGAAGGCATCGATGTAAAGAAACATCTCCCGTTATAGCAAAACAAGTTGTTTTGGTTTCGTTAAGTATATCTTAACACACGTTAGAAAGCATTCTAACCACACCAAAACAACTTGTTTTACTTATTCTTTAATGATTCCTTACAGAGTAAGCTGGATATTAAAACAACCTATTGGGATAAACACCAGCTGCTACCAACGCCTTAATCTTATCGACTACGCTCTGGCGGTCTTCGGGATAGGTTACACCAAACCACTTGCTAGTGGTATCGAGCACTTCGCAAGTAGCAGTACCATCATTGATGAGCTTATCGACCATAAGCGGAATGAAGAACTCGCTTTTGAGGTTGGTCATGTTCTTCTTGTCGCTCAGGAACACCTTGAAGTAATCTTCGCTATACTGGAAGTAGTCAGGCGTGAAGCCCCAGAAGTTCATGCTGACAGGGGTAGTCTCAGGTGTACTTACCCACTGCTCATTGTCGTCGAGATACTGTACCTCGCCCTCACGACGCATGATCTTGGTACGTTCTACCACTGAGGTCAGCAAACGGGCGGCATTGGTTTCGCAAATTCCACGACTAACGGTGCCACTCTCGCTCAGGGTATTGCCCACACGGAAGCCCACCATAGAATATACATTCTTAGAACCCTCTGGCAGAGCAGACAGCCACTTGCCCATCACTTCGAAGCTATCGCGACCATAGAAGTCATCGCAATTGATTACAGCAAAAGGTTCGTGGATGACAGGCGCACCCATCATCACAGCATGGTTGGTGCCCCAAGGCTTCTGACGGCCCTCAGGACAGGTAAAGCCCTTGGGCAGGTCGTTGATGCTCTGGAAGACCAGTTCGCAAGGGATATGACCTTCGTACTTGGAGATGATCTTCTCGCGGAAATCAGCCTCGAAATCCTTACGGATGACAAACACCAGTTTGCCAAAGCCTGCGTGAATGGCATCATAAATAGAATAGTCCATGATGGTCTCGCCATTGGGTCCCAGACCATCGAGCTGCTTCAAGCCGCCATAGCGGCTTCCCATACCTGCAGCCAATAAAAACAATGTTGGTTTCATAATAATATACTTATTTAATTAATAATCAGAACGGATAGCCAATTGCGAAATGAAGCGCCATGGAGTCATTCCACTTCGGCATATTGAAATAGCCACTCTTACCCGTATCGTAAGGCGCATGGAGGCCTAAGCCCCAATCCAGACGAAGGACGAGGAAGCCCATGTCGTAACGCACGCCTAAGCCAGTACCCAAGGCCATCTCCTTGAAGAAGTTCTTAAGGCGGAACGTCGTTTCGTCATCACTATTGTCGGACGAGCGCAGGTTCCACACATTACCCCAATCGAGGAACACCGCCCCATGCAGGTTGCCAAACATGCGGAAACGAAACTCCATATTGGCCTCCAGTCGCATATCACCCATGTGGATGAAGAAGAGGCGGTTGTTTCTGTCAATCGACTCAGCACCCGGACCTATCTGGCGTGCCGGCCAAGCCCTGACACTGTTGGCACCACCGATGTAGAACAGTTCGGTAAAAGGTGCATATTCAGAGTTGCCATAAGCCCAAACCACACCTCCTGTGGCACGCATGGCCAGCGTCATATTGTCGCTCAGC
>CAMJNN010000093.1 GCA_946407325.1 uncultured Prevotellaceae bacterium
ATGGAGCTGGCCAAGACCGACAAACAGCGCATCAAGATTCTCGAGAAGGTAGATAAGACAGGTACCTTCCTGGGCATGATGATGGCAGGTGAATACATCAATACCCCTGCTTTGCAACAAACAGCTGCTACTGCTGTCATGGACATTGCCGTAGCTCATCCAGAATACAATGGCGCCAATACCCGTACCCTGCTGAACAAAGTCGTAGAGGTACTGAGTGGTGGTGATGCCGATTACTACAAACAGAACATCAAGAAATACCTGGAGGAGAATCCAGCCGACGAGAAGGGCTTCGTGAGCATCTTCAACGGCAAGGACCTCACTGGTTGGAAGGGCTTGGTGGAAGATCCTATCAAGCGTAGCAAGATGAAACCCGCACAGCTGGCCAAGGAGCAGATTAAGGCCGACGAGCAGATGCGCAAGGACTGGATAGTAGAAGACGGTTCGCTGGCATACGTGGGTACAGGCTACGACAACCTCTGCACCGAGAAGCAATATGGCGACTTCGAGATGCTGGTAGATTGGAAGCTCGATCCTAACGGCAGAGAGCCCGATGCAGGCATCTACCTCCGTGGTTCGCCACAGGTACAGATCTGGGATACCGCCCGTGTGGATGTAGGTGCCCAGGTAGGCTCTGGCGGCTTGTATAACAACAAGAAGAACAAGGACATCCCATTGGTAGTGGCCGACAACCCATTGGGCGAGTGGAACTCGTTCTACATCAAGATGGTGGGCGACCGTGTAACGGTGAAGCTCAACGGCATCTTGGTAGTCGATGACATCATCCTCGAAAACTACTGGGATCGTAACCAGCCTATCTTCCCCATCGAGCAGCTCGAGTTGCAGGCACATGGCAGCAAGGTATGGTTCCGCAATATCTACGTCAAGGAGCTCAAGCGCACCGAGCCGTTCCAGCTCTCTGAGCAAGAGAAGAAAGAAGGCTTCAAGGTACTCTTCGACGGTACCAACATGTATCAGTGGACAGGCAACACCGTTGACTACACCATTGAGGACGGAACCATCAGCATGAACCCCAGCAAGGCATTTGGCGGCAACCTCTATACTGTTGACGAATATGCCGACTTCATCTACCGCTTCGAGTTCAAGCTCACCCCAGGCGCCAACAACGGCGTGGGCATCCGCACCCCTATGGAAGGCGATGCTGCCTATGTAGGCATGGAGATACAAATCCTCGACTGCGAGCATCCTATCTATAGCAACATTACCCCGTTGCAGCACCACGGTTCGGTCTATGGCATCATCCCCGCCAAGTCCGATCACCACAGTGCTTTCAAGCCGGCAGGCGAGTGGAACGAGGAGGAGATCTACGCCAAGGGTGACTATATCCGTGTCACTGTCAACGGACAAGTCATCAACGAAGGCAACATCCGTGAGGCTACCAAGAACGGTACCGCCGACAAGAAGGAACACCCGGGCCTCTTCAATAAGAAAGGTCACATCGGCTTCCTCGGTCACGGCTCCCATGTACAGTTCCGCAATATCCGCATCAAGGAACTGAAGTAACAAGAGGGCAACCCCTCTGACGAGTGGGGCTACACCCCTCGACAAACAACAGCAATGGCTGCATCTATCCAGGTGCAGCCATTGTTTTTTGCTATTGCCTTCTAAACTTATAGGGAAAGCTTGCTATCTCCATGACTAAAACTTGCTTTCACAGAAAGGAAAGTTTGCCACCACTGGCCGCAATACCTGCTATCACCCGTCGCAATATCTGACATACCCCCATAGGAGATACTGCGATGACTCATAGGAGGCTTTGGAACGACCTATAGCAGATACTGCGACAACCCACAGAAATGCCTCCTTTGAAAAAGTCTCAAAGAAGGGCTTTATAACACCTATCTTTTCCTACTAATGAATTAGATTACCATTAGTAAAACTGTTCAATTGCTATATTATGACTTTTGGAAAGTACGATTCTTGTTGCCGCCATGAGCCACTAAGTAGCCAAACTCGGTAAGTTGGCGAAGGTAACGCTTGGCAGTAGTGGCAGGGTAGCCAAAATGAGCAACGATAGTTTCTGTTGTGATGATGTCTTTGTCGGCCACAAAATCCAAAATATCGACCAGTTTCTCAGCCAAAGATGGTTTTATCGACCATTTATCGACCATTTTCTGCCTCAAATCAGATTTATCGACCATTTTCTCGGTAGCAGACTTTATGAATTGGTCGATATCTGACTGTAAATGTTGGCAATGGTGGTATGCCATACAATCGAGGAATATGTCGAGATTATCATTCTCTCGCGTATCAATCAGAGCCTGTATGTACTCAGCTTTGTCTTCTTTCAGCACCTTTGTTGGCACCACACCAAACTCCCATTGAAGTAAGTTCATCAAGAGACGACTAGTACGACCATTGCCATCAGCCCAAGGATGAATGGTCACCATCTCATAATGAGCCCAGAAACTGAGGTCATAAATGGCTTCTATATCTTTTTTATCTATGGCTTTGCGACGCTTATTTAGCTCTTCACAGAACGCTGCCAGTCGATCAGGCACTTTCTGATATGCCATATACGACTTACCTCCCAAACCGGCAGTGACATTTAGTTTGCGAAGTTCACCTTTGGCAGCAGAGAAATTACCTCCAAGCGTATGATATTCGCTACCGGTACGTGCCATCACCTTAGAAGCCAACAATATGAGCCAATCGACGGTTATGGGAGCATGTTGCTTTATCCATTCACGACCATAGTCGTAAGCCACTTTCAGGTCGAGGTTCATCTGTTGCTCCATCATAGTTCGCTTGTTGCTTGTAATACCTTCGTCAAAAAGCAATTGTGCTTCCACCTCGGTCACCGTACTACCCTCAATAGCTGTAGAATGTACAATGATAGAGTACAGATAGAACTTGTCATAGTCTATCTGGTCGGCAATGCCCAGTTCCTTGTACTGCTGGAGCAACCTCAACAATATATCCTTATTCTCCTGTTTCATTGTACGCTAAACTGCTTGCAAAGATAAAGAAAATCAAGTGTAGAACAAATTATGCTTACCTTTTTTTATCAACGGCAACATCGTTTCTGCCCTCTTAAAGGTTTAAGAACTCAGGGTAAGTGGAAAATAATGCTTTCCTTTGCAGCAGAAATTTAAAAGTTTCTTATATTTGTCACCATAAATGGTGAAAGTGATTTTGAGATGGTTGGATATTAAATTATAAGGAATAAGGATATGGGATTGATTGGAATGCTGATTGTATTGGTGGTGTTGCTGGTGGTGGCTATCATTGGCTTGGTCGTGATGGCGCATCAGAAGAACCAGGTGAAGACACAACTGGTGGAGGCGAGTACCAAGCTCGACATCGAGACGAAACAACGGGAGAAGGAGAGAGAGGAATGGAACCTGGAACGGACACGGGCTGAGGAGAAAAGGAATGTGGAGCAACAAAGGGCGAAGGAAGAGCTGGAGAAGCAGATTAGCTCGATGAAAGCGGATGCCGAGAAGCAGAAGACGGAATCGGTGGAGGCGCTGAAAACCAATTATGAGGAACGGATAGCGACGCAGGAGAAACACTATAAGGATGTGCTGGAGGCCCAGCAGAGGAAGTTTGACGAGACCATCGAGAAGATGACGGCGCAACTGAAGTTGGCTACCGACGAGATGCTGAAGGAACGACAGAAGGAGTTTGCCGAGTCGAGCAATACCAACCTGGGACAGATAGTGACGCCTCTGAAGGAGACCATCGAGGAGATGAAGAAGGTGATGAACGAGAACACACTGAAGCAGTCGGAACTGAGCGGTAGCCTCAGCGAGAACATCAAGAGCATGATGCAACAGAGTGAGGCGGCCAGAAAGAGTACGGACGAGCTGACCAAGGCGTTCAAGTATGGGTCGAAGGTGCAGGGTGACTGGGGTGAGACGGTGCTGAACGAGTTGCTGGAGTCGCAAGGACTGACAGAGGGGGTGCATTATGAGTTGCAACCTTACATCAGGGATGCAAAGGGTAACATCAGCAAGTCGGATGAGGGTAGCATGATGCGTCCGGATGTGATTTTGCACCTGGATCAGCGTCGTGAGGTGATTATCGACTCGAAGGTGTCGCTGACGGCTTACATGGATTATGTGAATGCGGAGGATGAGACGGAGCGTGAGAAGTGTCTGAAGGCGCATGTGGACAGTATCAACAAGCATGTGAAGGAGTTGGCCAACAAGGACTATTCGAAATATATACAGAAGCCCAAGGTAAAGATGGACTATGTGATTATGTTCGTGCCTAACACGGGGGCCTTGTTGACGGCCTTGAACGCCCAACCAGACCTGTGGCGGAAGGCGATGGCGAAGAATGTGTATATTGCTGACGAACAGACACTGTATGCTGCCTTACGCATCATCAACCTGACGTGGACACAGATTGCTCAGATACAGAACCATGAGGAGGTGTATAAGTTGGCTAACGTGATGATAGAGAGAGTGGGACTGTTTATGGAACGCTATAAGGCCGTTGGTAAGGCGCTTGAGAATGCCAAATCTACTTATGACGAGGGAATGATCAACCTGAATCCTAATGGTAAGAGCATCGTACAGACTTGCCACCAGTTAATCAAGCTGGGGGCTAAGCAGAGCAGCAAGCATCCTCTGCCCGAACTGACGGACATTGATGAAATTCCTGGTATAGAAGCACCAGAAAAGGAGGAACCGGAAGAAACTGCAACAGACGAATCGTAATTGGTGGTAAT
>CAMJNN010000094.1 GCA_946407325.1 uncultured Prevotellaceae bacterium
AAATCAAAGATGGTAAAGGGCGACAAGGTGCTGGTCTTCCACAAGAAGAGAAGAAAAGGGTTGCGCAAGTTAAACGGTCACCGCGAGCAGTTTACCGAAATCGTGATTAAGGAAGTTATTGCATAAACATTAAAAAGTAGAAAAGATATGGCACATAAAAAAGGTGTTAGTAGTTCAAAGAACGGACGCGAATCACATAGCAAACGATTAGGCGTTAAGTTGTTCGGTGGCCAGACTTGCAAGGCTGGTAACATCATCGTTCGTCAGAGAGGCACTCAGTTCCATCCTGGTAAGAATATCGGTATGGGTAGCGACCACACTCTGTATGCATTGGTTGACGGAACAGTTCAGTTCCAGGTTAAGCGTGAAGACAGGCGCTTTGTAAACGTTATCCCAGCTGAAGTAGTAGCAGAGGCATAACGACCAGAGCGGTTAATGAATAAACGGAAGGGATGCGATTGGACAAGTTGCATCCCTTTCTTATAAAAATAACAACAATAAACAACAAGTATAGGCTATGCTGACCATCAAACAGATCACTGAAGATACCGAGAAGGTGATTAAAGGATTGCAGAAGAAGCATTTCAACAATGCTAAGGAAACCATTGAGAGGGTTTTGGAGAAAAACGATGTGCGCAGAAAGACGCAGACCGTATTGGACAACAACCTGGCTGAAGCAAACAAGCTCTCTAAGAGCATTGGCATGCTGATGAAGGAAGGCAAGAGAGAGGAAGCTGAAGCTGCCAAGGCACGTGTGGCTGAGCTGAAGGAAACCAACAAGACCTTGCAAGCTGAAATGGACCAAGCTGCCGATGACTTGAAACAGTTGCTTTACACCATTCCGAATATTCCTTACGACCTGGTGCCAGAGGGTGCTGTGGCTGAGGATAACCTGGTGGTGAAGAGCAACCTGAAAGAGTGTACCGATGGTGATACCGTAGGCAACTGGAATGTAAATCCATCATTGGGCATCACGAATCCTCTGCCCCACTGGGAACTGGCTAAGAAGTACGACTTGATTGACTTCGACTTGGGTGTGAAGATTACTGGTGCTGGATTCCCTGTATATAAAGGCAAGGGTGCCCGTCTGCAACGTGCTTTGATCAACTTCTTCCTCGACGAAGCTGACAAGAGCGGCTATCGTGAGATTCAGCCTCCTACGGTGGTAAACGAGGATTCTGGCTATGGCACTGGTCAGCTGCCTGATAAGGAGGGTCAGATGTATCACTGCCAGGTGGATAACTTCTACTTGATTCCTACAGCAGAGGTGCCTGTTACCAATATTTATCGTGATGTGATTCTGGATGAGAAGGACTTGCCTATCAAGAACTGCGCTTATACTGAGTGTTTCCGTCGTGAAGCTGGTAGCTATGGCAAGGACGTGCGTGGACTGAACCGTCTGCATGAGTTTTCTAAGGTGGAGCTGGTGCGCATCGATAAGCCTGAGCATTCTAAACAGAGTCATCAGGAGATGTTGGATCATGTGGAAGGTCTGCTGAAGAAATTGGAACTTCCCTACCGCATCCTGCGCCTCTGTGGTGGTGACATGAGTTTCACTGCTGCCATCTGCTATGACTTCGAAGTTTATTCTGAAGCACAACAGCGTTGGTTGGAGGTTAGTTCTGTATCTAACTTCGACACGTACCAAGCGAATCGCTTAAAATGTCGCTATCGTACAGCTGACAAGAAGGTGGAACTTTGCCATACACTGAATGGATCTGCATTGGCTTTGCCTCGCATCGTGGCTGCTTTGTTGGAGAACAACCAGACTGAAAAAGGCATCCGCATGCCAAAGGCACTTGTTCCTTATACTGGTTTCGAGTACATCGACTAATCGGTCGATTATACCATATATATAATAAGGGGGCACACACGCCCCCTTAATTATGCCCCCTCACTAACACGTAGAGGGGATTTTTAACAAACTTAAGGGATGGCAAGCAAAATAATTAGAATATTGTTTTATTATGTCAAATAATAGCAGTATCTTTGCACCATTCTTTCAAAAAGATAGTAAACAGTAATTATAACGACCAATTTATTAAGAGAATGAACAAAATCGTTAACAAGGAGCAATACTCCGAAAAGGTATTCAAGATTGTTGTTGAAGCACCTCTTATCGCACAGTCTCGCAAGGCTGGCCATTTCGTGATTATCAGAATCGGCGAGAAGGGTGAGCGTATTCCACTGACCATTGCTGAGGCAGACACGAAAGCAGGTACTATCACACTGGTTGTACAGAAAGTAGGTCTCTCATCTTCAAAACTTTGTGATCTGAAAGTTGGGGAGTACATCACTGATATCGTAGGTCCGTTAGGTCAGCCCACCCATATCGAGAAGTTTGGTACGGTGGTTTGTGCTGGTGGTGGTGTAGGCGTAGCTCCTATGCTTCCAATCGTTCAGGCACTGAAGGCTGCTGGCAATAAGGTGATCACCGTTCTGGCTGGTCGTAGCAAAGACCTCATCATCATGGAGAAAGAGATGAGGGCCAGCTCTGATGAAGTGATTATCATGACCGACGACGGCTCATACGGCACTAAGGGTTTGGTGACACAAGGCATCGAGGGTGTGATTCAGCGTGAGAAGGTGGACAAGTGCTTCGCCATTGGTCCGGCCATCATGATGAAGTTTGTATGCCTGCTGACCAAGAAATATGAGATACCTACCGATGTATCGCTCAATACGATTATGGTGGACGGCACTGGTATGTGTGGTGCTTGTCGTGTAACGATTGACGGACAGACCAAGTTTGTGTGCGTGGACGGTCCTGAGTTCGATGGCCATAAGGTAGATTTTGACGAGATGATGAAGCGCATGGGGGCTTACAAGCCTGAGGAACGCGCTGAATTAGAGAAATATGAAGCTGCCCAGCAACAAAAGGCAGAAGCTGACGAGAAGAGTCGCGATGCTGCTTGGCGTGTAGAGCTGAGGGCCACCATGAAACCCAAAGAGCGTATGGCGATCCCTCGCGTAAAGATGAACGAGCTGGATCCTACCTATCGTGCTCATGCCCGCAAGGAAGAGGTGAACCAAGGTCTGACCAAAGAGCAGGCACTGGTGGAAGCTAAGCGTTGCTTGGATTGCCCTAACCCTGGTTGCGTGGAGGGTTGCCCTGTTAACATCAACATTCCTCGCTTCGTGAAGAATATTGAACGTGGCAACTTCCTGGAAGCTGCTCGTACCTTGAGAGAAACCAGTGCCTTGCCAGCTGTATGCGGACGTGTTTGTCCGCAGGAGAAGCAGTGTGAGTCGCACTGTATCCACCTCAAGACCAAGGGCGAAGCAGTGGCCATTGGTTACCTGGAGCGTTTTGCTGCTGATTATGAGCGCGAGAGCGGCCAGTTGGCTACTCCTGAGGTAGCTGAGAAGAACGGCATCAAGATTGCCGTTGTGGGTTCTGGTCCTTCAGGCCTCTCATTCGCCGGTGATATGGCTAAGTTGGGCTATGACGTAACCGTATTCGAGGCATTGCACGAGATTGGCGGTGTACTGAAATATGGTATTCCAGAGTTCCGTCTTCCTAACAAGATTGTGGATGTGGAAATCGAGAACCTGGGTAAGATGGGTGTGAAGTTTGTGAAGGACTGCATCATTGGCAAGACCATCAGTACCAAGCAGTTGGAGGCAGAAGGCTTCCAGGGCATCTATGTAGCCAGCGGTGCCGGTTTGCCTAACTTTATGCATATTCCAGGTGAGAACCTGATCAACGTATTGTCTTCTAACGAATTCCTGACTCGCGTGAACCTGATGGATGCAGCCAGCGAAGATACCGACACCCCTGTACCTTTTGGCAAGAACGTAGTTGTGGTAGGTGGTGGTAATACCGCTATGGACTCTGTGCGTACGGCACTTCGTTTGGGTGCCGACAGTGCTACCATCGTTTATCGCCGTTCTGAGAACGAGATGCCTGCCCGCAAGGAAGAGGTGAAGCATGCCAAGGAAGAAGGTGTGCAGTTCCTGACCTTGCACAACCCTTTGGAATACATTGCCGACGAGCAAGGCAAGGTGAAGCAGGTAGTACTGCAGAAGATGCAGTTGGGCGAGCCGGATGCTTCAGGCAGAAGAAGTCCGGAACCTATTCCTGGTGCTACTGAGACACTGAATGCCGATTTGGTCATCGTAGCTGTAGGTGTATCTCCTAACCCAATCGTTCCTCGTTCGGTAGAAGGCTTGGAGTTAGGTCGCAAGGGTACCATCGTGGTGAACGACGATATGCAGTCGTCTATCCCTACCCTGTTTGCCGGTGGTGATATCGTGCGTGGTGGTGCTACAGTGATTCTGGCTATGGGTGATGGCAGAAAAGCAGCAGCTGCTATGCACAAGAGTTTTCAAAAATAACCTAAAGCGAATATTAATAAGTGTTTAAAAATGGCGCACTGAAGTACTCAGTGTGCCATTTTTTGTAAAAATCTTCCGAAAGTCATATTTTTTTTGTACCTTTGTATTCTGTTAGAAGTAGAATAGGTGTTTTTATGGCTAAGACAGACAGAGTTTTATTTATCACGCAAGAAATTGCTCCCTTCGTTGCTTCGACCGACCAGTCAGAGGCATGCCGTAGTCTTCCACAGACTGTTCAAGAGAACGGTCGTGAAATCAGGGTTTTTATGCCTAAATGGGGTACAGTGAACGAACGTAGGAATCAGTTGCACGAAGTAATTCGTCTATCTGGTATTAACATTATCATTGATGA
>CAMJNN010000095.1 GCA_946407325.1 uncultured Prevotellaceae bacterium
TCGTTGTCGGCACTGGAACCAATACCTCCTGTCACATACATATTGCGCAACACCACATCGTCCCATAGGCGATGCAAAGCAGCGATGTATTCATTATCACCTTTCAATGCAGCTACGTCAGCCATACCGCAATACAGATACATACTACGAACGGCATGCCCAGTAATGCTACTCATTTCCTTCACAGGCATATTGTCCTGGATATACTCAGCATTCCAGTCGCCGTTGCCACCTGTAGAGCCATAACCATGTCCACGCTCGTTCAATAGCCATTCAGAGAAATCCAGGTATTCCTGTTTGCCTGTCACTTGATACAGCTTCACCAGAGCCAGCTCTATCTCCTCATGACCAGGCACCCAGTGACGCTTGCCAGGACCAAACTGAGTCATCATGTGCTGAGCCATCCTTTCACTCACATCCAGTAACTTGCGTTTGCCAGTAGCCTTATAGTAAGCCACAGCTGCCTCCATCATGTGACCAGCACAATACATCTCGTGCTTCACCATGTTGGTCCATCGGTTCTCAAGGCCCGTCAAAGTATAGTAGGTGTTGATGTATCCATCGGGCTCCTGAGCAGCAGCAAACTTGTCAATCCACTCATCAGCCTTCTGCTCTAAGGCAGGATCGGGGTTGTTCACCAGCGTATAGGCAATACCCTCCAACGCCTTATACACATCTGAATCGTCGAAGTAGATACCAGAGTGCTCGCCCTGTTTCTTGGCAGCATTCTCAAAGTTCTGAATGCGTCCCGTCTGGTTCTCTATCTGGTCAATGCATACAGGAATGGTGGCGCTCACATGCTTCTGCAAGATGGTCGACCAGAAACTGTCGTTTATTTTCACGTGTGAGAAGTCCACCGCCTCAATCATCTTCAGCGAGGCATTATCCTCATTTGGGTTCTTCTGTTGGCAAGCTGAAAAAGAAATCAGCAACAAAGCCAAGGCAACAAAACTGTTTTTCATTGTACTATAGGTTATTTTACTTCACAAAGTTATATTTTCCCTCGATATTGTCAAAAGGTTTATAGGAAAATGATTATCTTTGCCCATATATAAATAACGAAATCTATAGAGAAATGAAACAATTTTTAATGTTGGTGGCAATGGCTATGTTGATCAGCTGTGGCCAAGGCAACCAAGCCAACAAAACAGATGAAGGTCAACAGGCACAGATGAAGATCGCTGCAGGTTTGGGTAATGCTCCCAAGATGGAGCCTACCGAAGTGTTGAACTTGTATGAGGGTAAGGCTCCTGGCACTGAATCTTGGACGAATGTGGAGGATTATACCGATGAAACGCATGAAATCCTTTTCAATATAACGACACCTACGTTAGCCGTTTATCTGCCTGATCCATCTATTGCCACAGGTTCTGCTATGGTGGTGTGTCCAGGTGGAGGCTTTTACATTCTTTCCTATGTGAGCGAGGGCACTAAGGTAGCTGAGGAACTATGCATGCGTGGCATCGCCGCCTTTGTACTGAAATACCGCACTCATCCTATAGGTGATGAAAATGCTGACGGCAAAGTTGACGGACAAGACTTGACGATCAAGTCGAGTAAGGTGATGGGCGCGCTGTCTCGTGAGAGTGCTACGGGTGCCTGTCTGAGTATGGAATACACCCATCTGGCTTTCCAAGATGCCGATCGTGCTGTCTCTATGGTTCGTCAGAACGCTGCCAAGTGGGGCATCAACCCTGATAAGATAGGCATTGTGGGCTTCTCGGCTGGAGCCATTACTTCCATGCATCAGGTGCTGGAGCATTCAGAAGCAGGCAAGCCCAATTTTGGTGGCATCATTTACGGTGGATGGACACACGATGTGAAAGCCCCAGCCGATGCTGCTCCTGTGTTCCTTTGCGCTCCTGTTAACGACATTTTCTATCCAGAGGAAAGCCAAGATGTCTATATGGCCTGGAGGGAAGCCAAGGTGCCAGTAGAGCTGCATTATTATTCTGATTCCCAGCATGGTTTCGGAGCTGTTCCTACAGGCAAATCATCTGATTTGTGGATAGACGAGATGGTGCGTTTCATGCGTGATGTAGAATTTGTGAAATGAAGAAATTAATATACATTCTGATTGCCATCTGTTTTTGTTGCTGCACAAATAGCCAGCAAGAACAGATTCATCCTCGTGCCATTACCATGTGGGATTTCTCCTGGCTGGAACGTCGTTGGCCAGGGGCAGGCTTTGAAGACTGGGATGTGGCACTCGACGAGTTGACAGAGCGTGGCTACAATGCCGTACGCATAGAAGCATACCCCCATCTGGTAGGTGTGGATCCCACTAAAGAGTGGGTGCTCGACGAAGTATGGAACCAGCAAGACTGGGGTAGTCCTGACCGTATCAAGGTGCAGGTGCAACCCTCCCTCAATGAGTTTATCCGCAAGTGTGGCGAGCGTGATATCAGGGTAGGGCTCTCGTCGTGGTATCGCACAGACACTACGCATCAGGAGATGACCATCACCACCCCAGAGATCATGGCCGAGCGATGGATTAACACCCTCAAGACGATAGAGGAGGCAGGCTTGCTCGACAATATACTCTATGTAGATTTGTGCAACGAGTGGCCAGGCAATATATGGGCGCCTTTCTTCAACGCGCTTTATCCCAAGGTGTATTGGGGACAGTGGGATGCACCTGAGTCGATGGAGTGGATGCAGAAGGCCATTGCCTTGGTGCGTGAGGCCTATCCCGATCTGCCATTGGTATTCTCTACCGACTCACAGGACCTTTGGCGTTTCAAGAACGACCTGAGCTATTTCGACCTGATAGAGCATCATATCTGGATGGCGAACCAGAACCAGGGAGAGTTTCTCAAAGCCATTGATTATAAGAATGGGCGCTTCGACCCACAGGCTTATAAGAATGTACAGGCCAATGCCGAGCGTGTCTATCGTGAGAAGCCCGATTATTGGAGTGGCATGCTGGTTAAGCAGATTGGTGCGATGGCAGAGACGGCACGAGGCATCGGCAAACCGCTTATCACCACCGAGTGTTGGGGCATTATCGACTACAAAGACTGGCCAATGCTCAACTGGGATTGGGTAAAAGAGCTTTGCGAGATGGGGGTAAAAGAAGCTGCCTCTACAGGTCAGTGGGTAGGCATAGCCACCAGCAACTTCTGCTCCCCTCAGTTCGTAGGCATGTGGCGTGATGTAACGTGGCACCAGCGTCTCACCACCTTTATCAAGTCGTCGCCCATCAACCCAGAGCTACTGAAGAGCGAAGAGGCACAAAAGCTAATAAAGCGTTTGTAAAAAGTTGACTTTTTGAATGATAAACATATCAAACTTAAACATACTAATATTATGGGAAAGCACCTTGTTACACTATGCACCATCCAATGGGCAGACTTACCATTTGATGAGTTATGCACGCTTGCCAAGAAAATGGGTTACGACGGATTAGAAGTAGCTTGTTGGGGCAACGGCATTGATGTTGACCGAGCAATCTCTGATGAGAGTTACGTGAACTGGATGAAGGAAAACCTCAAAAAGAACGGGCTGGTCATGACGGCCCTGGCTGTTCACATCATTGGCCAGTGCGTGGGCGACGATCCAGACCCACGTTTGAATAATTTTGCACCATCTGCCCTTGCCAATAACCCGGAGGCTATCAGGCAGTGGGCCATCGATACCATGATGAAAGTGCCAGTCGTCGCTGCCAAGTTTGGCGTCCACGTAGTCACTGGTTTCACTGGATCCCCCATCTGGAAGTATATGTATTCTTTCCCCCAGACAACTGAGGAGATGATTGAGGCAGGCTTTAACCGAATCGTAGAACTATGGAGCCCCATTTTAGACGTTTTTAAGAAATGTGATGTCAAATTCGCACTTGAGGTACATCCAGGCGAGATAGCATTCGATTACTATTCCACCCAACGCCTGCTGGCGAAGATGGCCGACCGTAAAGAATTCGGTCTGAATTTTGACCCCAGTCACCTCATCTGGCAAGGCATGAAGCCCCATCTGTTCCTCAATGACTTTATCGATCGCGTATATCATGTCCACATGAAGGATGCTGCAGTCACTCTTGACGGACGCTCTGGTATTCTGGGCAGTCATATCGATTTCGGTGATTTGCGCCGTGGTTGGAATTTCCGCTCTCTGGGTCATGGTGACGTGAATTTCGAAGAGATAATACGTGTGCTCAATGCCTATGGCTACGATGGGCCGCTGTCTGTGGAATGGGAGGATTCGGGCATGGACCGTATCGATGGAGCCACCGAAGCTGCTGCCTTTGTACGGCGTGTTGACTTCAAGCCATCCGCTGTTAAGTTTGACAAAGCAATATCCAATAATTAACAATATAAGAGGATAAGATTATGGCAAAAGAAATTCGTTACGGAATGGTAGGCGGTCATAACAAAGCCTTCATAGGTGACGTTCACCGCAAAGCACTTCAGTTTGACCCCCGTTCATCCTTGGTTGCCGGATGTTTCAGCACCCGTGAAAGTTTGAACCAAGAAACAGGCAAAACCTATGATTTGGATCCCGACCGTGTTTATCCAGACTACAAGACAATGGCCAAAGCCGAGGCAGCCCGCCCTGATGGCATCGACTTCGTGGTCATAGTTACGCCCAACATCACACACTATGAGATAGC
>CAMJNN010000096.1 GCA_946407325.1 uncultured Prevotellaceae bacterium
GGTATGGGTCCTGGTGGCATGGGTGGTTCCGACACCAGTGGCAACGATTTGGCTGACTTCGACATCAGTCTGAACAGCACAGCACTGACCAGCGACACAGAGATCATCCCAACGGATGAAAGCGACGAGAGCTACGAGGATTATGTGGAGCATTCCTCTTTTTCTGAGACAGTAAGCATTAGTTATACTGATAACGGTGCTACGTTGAGTGACCTTCCCAATGGTGTGGAAGCAGTGGTGGACGGCGCAGGCGTCATCATCAACTCTACCATCAAGGGGGTGAATTACCAACTTTCAGGTAATAGTTCCAATGGGTATTTTAAGATATATAGTGAGAAGAAGTTCCAACTCACTTTGAACGGTGTGACACTGACCAACACGACAGGAGCTGCTATCAATATCCAAAGTGGCAAACGTGCGTTTGTGACCTTGACAGATGGCACCAGTAACCGTCTGACTGACGGCACCAGCTACAACACCCCTGATGGCGAGGACGAAAAAGGTACTTTCTTTAGTGAAGGACAGCTGATTTTCAACGGCAAGGGTGCGTTGGAAGTGTATGGTAACAAGAAACACGGCATCGTGAGCGATGACTACGTTCGTTTCCGTGCAGGTACCAATATTTATGTAACCACTGCAAAGGGTCATGGCGTTAAGACCAATGACTATGTGGTAATAGGTGGTGGCGTTCTGAATATCGAGGTTAGTGGAACAGCCAAGAAGGGCATCAGCACTGATGGTTATGTATTGGTAACGGGTGGACGTACCACCATCCTCACCTCTGGAGATGGTGAATATGATGAAGATGAGAACGACGTATCTGGTGCAGCTGGCATCAAGGCCGACGGCTATTTCCAGATGGATGGCGGACAAGTGAACATCAAGAGCACGGGTGCTGGTGGCAAGGGCATCAACACCGATGGAGAGATTATTGTCAACGATGGTGACATTCAGGTCATTACAACGGGTCAGACTTTTACCTACAATAGCGACCTCGACTCGAAAGCCAAAGGTATCAAGAGCGATACGGATGTCACCATCAATGGTGGTACTGTAAAGATCAAGACGATGGGTGGTGAAGGAAGCGAAGGTCTGGAAGCCAAGGGTGTGATGAACCTGAATGGTGGTGAGATTGAGATTGCCAGTTACGACGACTGCATCAACTCGGCTGGCGATCTAACCATCAGCGGAGGCTATATCTACGCTTTTGCAACCAACAACGATGCCATAGATAGCAATGGTGACCTTTATATCAAAGGTGGTGTGATTGTAGCCTTGGGAGCCAGTGGTGCTGAATGTGCCATCGATGCAGCGGAAGGTAAGAACCTTTATATCAGCGGTGGTACAGTAATCGGCGTGGGTGGAAGCAATGCTACCTTCCCTGCTTCCAGCAGTAACCAAGTGTCTATAGCATTCTTGGCCAGCGAAACAGCGGGAAAGACCCTCACGGTAAGTGACGGTAGTAACGGAGTGTTAAGCTTCACAATCAATCGGAATTACCAAAGTGGTCTCTACCTGATTTCATCACCTGATTTCCAGAACGGCGCAAGCTACACCATTTACTCGGGATCAACCGTGAGTGGAGACGACTGGCACGGACTTTACACGAAACCAACTGTGAGCAATTGGGGTACAAGTCTGGGAACCGTAACAGCACAGCCATCAGCAGGCGGCAGCAACAATGGTCCTGGCGGTATGCGTGGTTGAGCATAATCAAACAGAATGAAATAGTTTGGCGGCCTTTCGTTTGGAAAAGTGCCGCCAACTTTTTAATTTTGCGTCGTAAAGATGCAACAATGAAGATTTTATCCGACATTAAGAAAAAGTTAACAGCTCAAAAAAAGATCATCTACTTGGTGATATGGACACTGATCATTACATTACCATTAATATATATTTGGTTTGACAGGTCGTTCATACAAGGTCCTCCTCCAGGTGAGCGTATGGAAATGAGAGACGGTAACCGTCCGCCAGCGCCACCCTTCAATCCTAATAACATTCCTGACTTCACCCAGCAACAGCCTCCTCAAGGACAAAACATGGAGAACGGTGAAATGCCTCCGCCCAAGCCCAATGGTACGGATATGCCACCAGAGATGAGAAACGGAGAACCACCTGTGGATTGGCATCGCATATTGGGTAAGGTATTGTTCTCTCTTTTAGTTATTGGCGGATATGGGGGAGTCATTTATTTCTTTAGGAAACAACATGAGCAAAAGGCTGAACCAATCATTCAACCCATTGCCCAGCAAGAACCATCGTCCAGCGAAGCACCTCAACAAAATGAGGGCAACGATTTTATCTTCGTAAAGTCAGAATACCGCATGGTGCGTATTGACATTCCCAAAATACGCTATGTGGAAGGCATGAGCGAATACCTGCGCCTGTTCTTGGAAGGAGAGCCGAAACCAGTCATTGCCCTGCTCAGCATGAAGAAACTGGAAGAGCGACTACCCAAGAACTTTATGCGTGTGCATCGCTCCTACATTGTGAACTTGCAGAAGATACAGCAGGTAGAGCGTGGGCGCATTGTGATGGACAAAGACACCCATATTCCCGTGAGCGATGGCTATAAGGATGCCTTCAACCAATACATGAGCCAGCAGTCGTTGGAGAAATAAATCAGCATCTTCCTGCATATCTTTTTGACTGGGAAACTACACGTTATATTAAAATAATGTGTAACTTTGCGCCAAGATTTACTAAATTTAATCTCATACAAATGAAAAAACTGAATGCAATGCTGTTTGCTGTCGCTTTGGGTTCATGCATGATTGCCATGAGCAGCTGCGATGGTAAGAAATGGACTGAAGAGCAGAAAGGCTCTTACAATCTGATTGTTCAAAAGGGTGGACAAACCCTTGGTTACTCACCTACCTCTGGTGTGGCTATTCTCACCGACAAAGGTTATGCTTTCAAGGATTTGAACCGTAATGGTGTTCTTGATCCTTACGAAGACTGGCGTCTTGACCCTAAGACTCGTGCCATCAACTTGGCAGAGCAACTGTCAACCGAAGAGATTGCCGGTTTGATGCTCTACAGTGCTCACCAGTCAATCCCTGCTGCATCAATGGGTGGCAGAGGAGGTGGTGTCACCTATAACGGCAAGCCATATGCTGAGAGTGGTGCCAAGGCTTCTGATCTGAGCGATGCACAGAAGAAGTTCCTGAAGGAAGATAACCTGCGTGCCGTACTCGTTACCCGCGTAGAGAGCCCAGCAATAGCTGCTGAATGGAACAATAACGTACAGGCTTTTGTTGAAGGTTTGAACCATGGTATCCCAGCCAACAACAGTTCTGACCCTCGTCATGAGACTTCTTCTGACGCTGAGTACAACTACGGTGCTGGTGGTCAGATTTCTTTGTGGCCATCATCTTTGGGTATGGCTGCTACTTTCGACCCTGCCATCATGAAGAAATTTGGTTATATCGCAGCTGAGGAGTACCGTGCATTGGGTATCGCTACTGCTCTGTCACCACAAGTTGACTTGGCTACTGACCCACGTTGGAGCCGTTTCAGCGGCACATTCGGTGAGGGTACCAAGTTGGCTACAGACCTTGCTCGTGCTTATTGTGATGGTTTCCAGACCTCTCCAGAGGGCTATCGCATCGATGGTGCATGGGGCTATCAGAGTGTGAACGCCATGGTAAAGCACTGGTATGGCTATGGCGCTCAGGAAGGTGGTCGTGACTCTCACTATAACTATGGTAAGTTTGCCGTTTATCCTGGCAATAACCTTGAAGAACATGCTAAGTCATTTACCGAGGGTGCTTTCAAGTTGGAAGACGGTACAGGCATGGCTTCTGCTGTAATGCCTATCTATAGCATCCTGTTCAACCAGGATCCTTCTGGTGAGAATGTTGGTGGTAGCTTCAGCAAGTGGATGATTCAGGATCAGCTGCGTGACAAGTATAAGTTCGAGGGTGTGGCTTGCACCGACTGGGGCATTACTGGTGACAACAAGGCAGTGGATGCATTTGACGGTAAGTGCTGGGGCGTTGAAAACATGAGTGTGGCAGAGCGTCACTATAAGATTCTGCAGGCTGGCGTTGACCAGTTTGGTGGTAACAATGATAAGGGTCCTGTTTTGGAGGCTTATCAGATGTGGGTAAACGACTTTGGCAAGGAAAGTGCTGACGCTCGTTTCCAGCAGAGTGCATACCGCCTGCTGCTGAATGTATTCCGTACTGGTTTGTTCGAGAATCCTTACCTCGACCCAGAAGCTACTACAGCTACTGTTGGTAAGAGTGAGTTTATGGAGGCTGGCTATGAAGCACAGCTGAAGTCTGTGGTGATGATTAAGAATCACAACAATACCCTGCCTGTTAAGGATAAGAAGAAGGTATATATTCCTAAGCGCCATCAGACTCAGACCCGTGGATTCTTCGGTATGAGCGGTGAGGACAAGTGGGTAGATCCAGTGAACCTCGACCTCGTAAAGAAGTATTTCGACGTGGTTGACAGTCCTGCTCAGGCAGATTT
>CAMJNN010000097.1 GCA_946407325.1 uncultured Prevotellaceae bacterium
TCTTTGCACCCACTAATAAATATTAACGTATGGAACTGATAAAGGACAAAGAATTCGGAGGTGAACGCCCACTTTTTGCCACCCATGACCTGCGGTTGGAGAAGATTATCATCACGGATGGTGAGAGTGGTATCAAACAATGCCAGAATATGGAGGCCAAAGATTGTAGGTTCTATGGCAAGTATCCTTGGTGGCATGTGGATGGAGCACTCATTGAGGACTGCTACTTTGCTGTAGGTTCACGCTCAGCTATCTGGTACACCAACAACTTGGTGATGCGCCGTTGTCGTATTGACGGACCCAAATTCTTCCGTGAAATGAATAACGTAGAACTGGAAGATGTTAATATCACGGATGCCGACGAGACCTTCTGGAAAGTGAATGGCCTGCGCCTGAAGAATGTTACCCTGCATGGCGGTACCTATCCTTTTATGTTCAGCCAGAACATCTATGTCGATGGTCTGAACAGCGATGCGAAGTACGTGTTCCAATACTGCAAGAATGTTGAGGTGCACAATGCCAAGATTCTGACGAAGGACTCTTTCTGGGAATGTGAGAACGTCACCATTTACGACTCTGACCTGGATGGTGAGTATCTGGCTTGGCACTCCAAGAACGTACGATTGGTCAACTGCCACTTGGCTGGCGAACAGCTGTTGTGCTATACGGAGAACCTGATTCTTGAGAATTGTACGTTCGACAAGGCTTGCGACCGTGTGTTCGAGTATTCTACCGTCCAGGCAGATATTCGTGGACACATTGAAAACATCAAGAATCCCACCAGTGGACATATCGTAGCTGACAGCATTGGCAGCATCACCATTGATGAGAACGTTCGTCAGCCAAACAACTGTATCATAGAAATAAGGAAATGAGTTACGATTTCGATAAACACATAGAGCGTAGAGGTACAGGGTGTGTGAAGTGGGATGAATCTCCTGAGGGTGTTATTCCATTGTGGGTAGCCGACATGGACTTCGCTGTGGCTCCTGCCATTCAGGAGGCAATCCGCCTGCGTGCTGCGCATCCAGTCTTTGGTTACACCTATGTACAAGAAGACTATTACGAGGCTGTCATCTCGTGGTTCAAACGCCGCCATCAGTGGGACATCCAGCGTGAATGGATACTCTATACCATAGGGGTAGTACCCGCTATGTCTGTAACCATCAAGGCCTTGACGATGCCAGGTGAAAAGGTGCTCATCCTCTCTCCTGACTACAACTGCTTCTTCTCCAGCATCAAAAATAATGGTTGCGAAGTAGCTGAGTGTGTGCTACGGTTTTGCCGTAGCAATAATCGCTTCGAAGTGGACTGGCAGGACTTTGAACAGCAATGCGCTGACGAGAAGACCACTGTCTTCCTGCTCTGCAATCCCCACAACCCTACAGGTCGTGTGTGGACTCGTGAGGAACTGAAGCGCATGCGTGACATCTGTCATCAGTACCATGTGCGCATCGTCTCCGACGAGATCCATTGCGAACTCGTCATGCCTGGCAACACCTTCTGTCCTATGGGAACGGTAGATAACGAGGCCATCATTCTCAATTCCCCCTCGAAGTCGTTTAACATTGCAGGTCTGATGATGGCGAACATTATTTGTCAGGATGCTACTACCCGACGTCGATTGGACCGTGCCATCAATATCAATGAGGTGTGCGATGTCAATCCCTTTGCTCCTGTGGCGGTAAAGGCAGCCTATAATGACAGCGAGGATTGGCTTGATGCGCTTAACCAATACCTTTGGGGCAATTATACTGTTCTGTGCGATTTTGTCGCACAGCATATCCCCCAATGGAAGGTGATGCCCCTTGAAGGCACCTACCTCGCTTGGGTAGATGTTAGTGCGTGTTGTAACTCAGTTGCAACATACTGCGACCATATCCTTGAAAAAGCTAAAGTTTGGTTGAATCCTGGCACGATGTATGGTCCCCAGTCTGGCGAAGGCTATCTCCGTATCAATTTAGCATGTCCCCGTAGTCTCCTTTTGGAAGCATTAAATAGAATCATAAAGATATGAAAAACGAAGTAAATGTTTGGTCAGTCACATGGGGTGTCCTCATGGCTGTCCTTTTTTCTGCAGCTGCCGCCTACCTGGGACTTAAGGTTGGCCAGGTCTTTGAGGCTGCTATTCCTATTGCCATCATCGCTGTAGGCGTTTCTGCTGCTGCCAAGCGTAGCAATGCCCTGCGCGAAAATGTCATCATCCAGTCCATTGGTGCCTGCTCAGGAGCCGTGGTCGCTGGTGCTATCTTTACCCTGCCGGCTATCTACATTTTGCAGGCAAAGTATCCTGAGATGTCTGCCGACTTCCTGAAGATTTTCATCGCCTCATTGTTAGGTGGCGTCCTTGGCATCCTGTTCCTGATACCCTTCCGCCGCTATTTTGTGGAGGCCCCACAGGAGCAGTTCCCATTCCCTGAGGCGACAGCGACAACACAGGTTTTAAAGAGCGGTGATACCACAAATAGCAAAGAGCCAACAGCAAATAGCCAAAGCCAGGCCAAACCATTGCTAATTGCAGGATTGGTGGGTGGTCTCTACGACTTCATCGTGGCCACATTTGGTTGGTGGAACGAAAACGTCACCTCGCGCATGATTCCTTATGGCGACGACCTCGCAGAGAAAGCGAAACTGGTGTTCAAGAACAACACTGGTGCCGCCGTGTTAGGTTTGGGCTACATTATTGGTTTCCGCTATGCGCTGATTATCACGCTCGGCTCGTTGTTCGTCTGGTGGCTCGTAGTACCTGGCATGGCGTTGTTGTTCCCAGATACGGTGCTTAACAACTGGAACCCTGCCATCACTACAGCGGTTGGCGACATGTCGCCTGAACAAATCTTCACATCTTATGGCAAATCGATTGGCATAGGCGCCATCGCTATGGCGGGCATCATTGGTATCATTAAGTCGTGGGGTGTCATCAAGAGCGCCGTTGGTTTGGCTACTAAAGCAGGGGCTGCAACTGAGTCGCAACAAACCCAACAAGATCTTCCTTTTAAGTTTATTGCTATCGCATCGGTAGCAACCTTACTCTTGACTTTCCTTTTCTTCTGGTTTGGCGTGATGGATGGCAACCTGCTCTTTGCCCTTGTGGCTATTATCCTGACGGCTGTCATTGCTTTCCTCTTTACCACAGTAGCTGCTAATGCCATTGCTATCGTAGGTTCGAACCCCGTGTCAGGTATGACACTGATGACGCTGATACTTGCATCCGTCGTGATGGTGGCAGTAGGTCTGAAAGGTACGGGTGGCATGGTGGCAGCACTTATCATGGGTGGTGTGGTATGTACGGCCCTCTCAATGGCGGGCTCGTTCATTACTGACCTGAAGATTGGTTACTGGTGTGGTACACTACCTAAGAAACAGCAGACATGGAAGTTTTTAGGCACATTGGTTAGTGCTGCTACCGTTGGCGGTGTCATGATGTTGCTCAACGAAACATACGGCTTCGCTTCTGGTGCACTGGCAGCCCCACAGGCTAATGCCATGGCAGCGGTCATCGACCCGCTAATGAATGGTGTAGGTGCCCCATGGGCGCTATATGCCATTGGTGCAGTGATTGCCGTAGTACTAACCCTATGTAAGGTTCCGGCTCTAGCCTTTGCTCTGGGTATGTTCATCCCCATGGAACTGAATGTGCCACTGGTCATTGGTGGTGCTATCAGTTGGTATGTCACCACTCGTTCGAAGGACGAGGCTGTTAACAAGGAACGTGGCGAGAAGGGCAACCTCATTGCCTCTGGTTTCATTGCCGGTGGTGCCCTGATGGGTGTGGTGAGTGCCTTGCTGCGCTTTGGCGGCATCTCATTCGACTATGCCGAATGGTGGACTAATCCACTGTCCGAGCTCGTTTCGTTAGTAGCATACATATTACTGATCATCTACTTTATCAAGGCGACGAAGCGATGAGGGCACTCCTGTTCAGTATGCTATTGTATTGCAGCAGCATAACCGCCACGGCCCGTGACTATATTATCACCGACTATGGTGCTAAGAGCGACACATCGGTACTATGCACGACTGTTTTGCAGCAGTGTATCGACCTCTGCTCTGAGAACGGTGGTGGACGCGTGGTGGTGCCAGCAGGCCAATACAAGACTGGCAGCATCATACTGCGCAGCCATGTAAACCTGCACTTGGAATTGGGTGCCACGCTCTATGGTTCAACGGATTTACAGGACTATCGCCGTATGACAACCAGCTACAAGTCGCTGCGAACGCATACGCCAACCATACAATTGATATATGCCGACGAGGTAGAAAACGTTGTGATTGATGGTTACGGAACGATAGACGGACAAGGGCGTGTATTCCCCAAGATGTCGTGGAACGACGAGGGCATCACACGACCACATCTGTTACGTTTTATACAAAGCCACGACATCGTGGTTAAGGACATCACGCTGCGTAATAGCGGTTGCTGGATGCAGCACTATCTGGCCTGTGACCGTGTGTGGATTGACGGCATCCGTGTCC
>CAMJNN010000098.1 GCA_946407325.1 uncultured Prevotellaceae bacterium
TATCCTCCTGCCAAACGCAAACTTGGTGAGCACGGCATATCATGCAAGGGCAAGACAGCTCGCCAGATGACACGAAACGACTACCAACGCTTCGACCTCCTCATCGGCATGGACGACTGGAACATCCGCAATATGACTCACATCGCAGGAGGCGACCCCGAAAACAAAATCCACAAGCTTCTCGACTATACTTCCCGTCGTGGCAATGTTGCCGTCCCTTGGTACACTGGCGACTTCGATGCCACTTGGCGTGATGTCATAGAAGGATGCACCGAGTTGCTCAAGCAAATAGAACTTTTTTACTAATAGTATTACATATGACAAATTATCCGCAAATAGACCTCAGTGAATGGACGCAAGTGGGCGAAGGCTATAATGGCCAGGCTTTCGTTTCTTCTGCTCACCCTGGCATGTTGTTGAAGATAGTGAGAAGCGACATGGGCTCTGCCGAGAAGGTGGAACAAGAATTCTATGCCGCGCAAACAGCTTTCAATACAGGATTGCCTACACCCAAGATGTTTGAAATGGTAAGGGATGGCAATAACCACGGCTACCTATGTGAAAAGATTGAAGGGAAAAAATCGTTTGCCAGACTCTGTGCCGACCATCCTGACCATATAGCGGAGTATGCCACCAGAATGGCACAGTTAGGACATGAGCTGCATCAAACAACCATTGAGGAAAACGACTATGTGGTACCCATGAAACGACTATTGCTGAATGCATTAAAGACATCTCCCATCGTATCTGAAGCGCAGAGAGAACTACTGACAAAGGTAGCAGAGTCCATGCCAGAAACTAAAAATTGCTTGCATGGTGATTTTCAACCAGGCAATATCATCGTTGCCAATAATCAGCATTACTGGATAGATTTGGGCTGGTTATCACAAGGCTACTACATGATGGACTTAGCCCATCTATATAAAATGATGGTAGAAGACAGCATTCTTCCTGCCGTGCAGAACCTTACCCACATGAGCCGTGAACAAATGCTGTATTTCTGGAGTGAATTTGCCAAAGCATACACAGGTAACACCAATGTAGAGGCATTAAATCAAGAAATACACCCTTATGCCGCTCTTGACATGGTGCGTTCTTTCTACCTTCACCCTAGTGAAAATCCAGCCCTGCTGGGATATATGAAAGCACGTTTAGAGGACGAACTACGTGACATAATATAAGTGTCATCTTACAGCAAGTACTACTTTTCTATCAGCCAATACTCCATGTGGCCTGACATACGACGATGCTTAAAGTTGAATTGCACGTCGTTCAAGGCATTACCTATTTTGGCGAAAGAAGTATCGGGGTCGAAATTGAAGTAAGATTTCTCCAGTTTCTTACTGATCTCGCCAATGCTCCACCAGCTGGCCTTCTCCCCTTCTTTTGGCTCGCGGAAAGACTCGCCAATCATCTCCACCAAATCATTGAGACGCTGATATACTTCATTCTCCTTGATCAACACCTTTATCTCATCGTCGTTCAACCAGAAACGCTCACCTTGGTTAAACAGATAAAGGGCTTGTGCAAAGAGCTGAGGATGATTCAGATTGTCGGTGAAATCGATGTTTCCCGTCACGCCCACACAAACGAAACGCCTCGAACCCGTCGGATCCACCAAAGGTTTCTGCTGGTTGGTGGTGCCAATGAACGAGGTGTAGCGACGATACTGCTTGATGGTCTTGCCATAAGGCGGACGGAACTTCACATCGGCAGAGGAAAGCAAGTATTTCAACACAATCTGTTGCGAGTTGGTGGTCTTGTCGAACTCGTCTATGTTGATCAAGGCAAACGAGGTCAGGGCAATGTTCAAGTCAAACTCGTTCTTGAAGTTGATCTTGTCGTTGTAGTAGTCACGCAACTCTGGAGGCAACAGTATCTTGCAGAAGCGAGTCTTGCCACAACCCTGACGGCCAATCAGCAAAGGCGTCAAGGCATTGCCCGTGATCTGCTTGTCGCTCTCACGCCATTGTGCCACCATACCCGTGAGCCAACACTTCAGGTATTTCTCCCAATGAGGCTGTTCGGTTGGCACACGCTGAGCCAGCTCAGCAATATAGTCGTGCCCATCCCACTGAGGCAGCTTGTCGAGCCAGGTATTCACAGGGTCATATTGTTCAATACGCGTTGAATCAATATAGCGGTTCACGTCACGATCCCATGATTTCAGTCCCAGCTCCATAGCCTTGAGCGTCATATCATTGCGTACCTCCTCGGTAAGCGGCTTGAATTGCTGGTCGTCGCTGAACTTCTCACGATACTCGGCCACCCCCGTCAACAGGTTCTTGCGCATATCGAAATGCGAGTTGAGGAAAATCTCCGTCTGTATCACCTGAATGGTTTCCTTCGGCACACTCTTCAATGGTTTGATCTTATATTTCTCATAGAAGTCTTCCTGCTCCTGCACACTATACACACTCTCGAACACCATCTCCACCAAGAGGCGGTCGGCATTCAATGCCGGGTGCAGCAACGTAAGACCCTCGGCATGAGCCAACGGGATGTCCTCTTCCAGACAACTGTTGGCCACCATCATCAGCAGGTTGATAAGCCTCTTCTCGTCTTCAAACTCATAATAGTGCTTCAGCACATTGTTCACGATGAACAACCAATTCAAGTAATAGGTACGATCGATGGTTCGCCCTGGCATCAGGTAATCCTCCTGAGGAGAAATGATGACAGGCTCTACCGGCTTATGTTCCTCCAGGTCTGCCAAGAAAGCCCTTGCGTTGGGGTTATACATCATCTCCGGGTCATCCGTCATATAGACGGTCCTGTCAAGACGAGGCTCCATATAGGCAATGCCGAAGCCAAACTGGTTCTGGTAAGCCAGTCGTGCCGTATTATAGACATTGCGGTGGAACAGCTTGACGGCTTCCTCATCCTTTGGCAAACCACCCTCGCCAAAAAGTTCACCCCTTACCACTATCTTCACGCTCTTTCCGGAAGCACCCAGGAAACACATCAGCGTCTCTGGCATTCGTTTGGCCTGCTCCCTTACGGCAATAGCTGTTTCATAATTAGGAAGATCGTTTACTTCCAACACCACCAAACCATTATATTTGAGGAGTCGTCTTTCACCTTTCCAATTATCATAAAGAGCGGCAAAACACAACCTGGGCAGGTTGATGCCATCTTTCCACTGGGTAGTGATGCTTCCGTCTTCCTGACGTTGAGACCTCATCAGATGATAATGCAGACGCAATTGCCTTACATGTTCACGAGCCAACTCGTCCTTGATTCTTGCGGCCACATCGTCCAACTCCACTCGGTTGATCACTTCCTTGCTGCCACTCTTTCTAAATAGGGTTATTTCCATATTCCATTTTTTTTGAATACGCAAAGGTACAAAATAAAACACTCAAAAAGCAATAAATACGAATAATAATTCTATAATTTAAACGCCAACCTACACTAAATATAAATATTCCATTGTATAACAGGGTGTTATTGAAATAGCAACCTACACTAAAACATACACTAAACATACAATTTTCCTACACTATACCTACACCAGATTCTTGATCTAAGCCAAGCAAGCCGACCATCTGAGCGAACTTCAAGGCAAGTCAATAATTAGAACAAACTCAAATTCTCTAGAGAATTTAACGGCTTGCTACGGGCTCGTCATACGTTTACTACTAGTAAGCTCCCAAATTCTCTAGAGAATTTCGGAATCAGAAAGAAGTAATCATATTCTTTAGACCGTCCAATCATTGCCTTTGCTTCCCCCTCAATCATTTCCAAAAAGGCAAAAGCCAGCTATTTTCAGTGTAGGTTTGGTGTATGTAAAGTGTAGGTATAGTGTATGTATAGTGTAGGCAAATAGAATATTTAATTTGCTAATATTCAATAATTATTCGTGTTTTAGTGTACGTATATGAAATTAATTACTATCTTTGCATTGGTTTACAAGAAACTTTTATCCATTATGAAGTACAGAATAGAGAAAGAAATGAAAACAACCCTGCCAACCTGTGGTAAGTACAGAGCCAAGGCCGTTCATCAGCATACCATTGATACCCGTCAGTTGATTGAAGAATATACCAAACGCAGTCGCATGAACATCGACGCCAGTATTATCAACCCCATTCTTATTGGCCTTTCAGAAATCATCATGGAGCATCTGCGTAACGGCGACAAGGTAAAACTCGATGAGTTTGGCTTGATGAAGCTGGAGATAGAAAGCGACAAAGTAGAAAAGCCGGAGGACTTCAAGCCCAAGCATATCCGTGGTGTTCGCCTCCACTTCATCCCCGAAAGTCGCGAAGGTGCACAAGCCTTATACAAAGATATCAAGTTTGAGAAAAGTTGCTGAAGGTTTCTAGAGCCTTGATGGCACTTACCATCAAAATATGCCAAATGACCAAGCGAAAGAAAGCCAAACAACCAAATTACGCATAAAA
>CAMJNN010000099.1 GCA_946407325.1 uncultured Prevotellaceae bacterium
TGGCATCGCGCACACCCTCCCAAGGGATAACGGGCTGAGGTGCTTTCCAGCGCAGGTCGCCCACAGGAGGAGCAGCAAACGGTATGCCTTTGAAGATCATCATGCCGTCTTCTACCACGCCTTGTACTAAACCGCCAGTGACAGCCACCAAGCCTGGGGTTTTTGGCTGAGAGTTGCAGGCCATCATGGTCAGTGCAACCATACAGAATAACAGAACTTTTTTCATAATAATATAGTAAGGTATTAATCTTCCTTTACAATTGGATAGAGCTCAATAAACTCTCCCTGATGGTTTTGGCCATCGTTGATAAGCTCGGTAAGCTTGGCACCAACGGTATCGATGTCATGGAACCCAGGGAGCGACATATTGCCATTGAGGTCGGTGGTGGTGGGTCCTGGGTGTACGGAGAATATCTCCAACGGAGTGCCTTGCTGCTGGAACTCCATCGCCAGTACGCCCATCATGGCATTCTGTGCCGCCTTGCTGGCTACGTATGCCAAAGGATGCCAATACGGACTGATTGCTGAAGGCACGGTGATATTGACAATCCTGCCGTGATTCTTTGTCAACAAAGGAATCATCTGCTGGGTAAAGTAAAACGTGCCTATAAAATTGACATCAATGGTTTGCTGGATATCTCTCATCTGGGTGTGAAGGCCATCGACACTCATATCGCCCGGGATGCCGGCATTATTGACCAGCAAGGTCAGGTCGGGGTATTTCTCGCTGATTTCCTTCGCCGCCTGTGCCAAGCCTGCTTGGTCGGAAAGTTCGATACTCACCCACCCTAACACTTTGATTCCTAATGATGTTAATTCATCAATTGCTTTCTCTGCACGATGTTGGTTTCGTGCACCGATAATGATTTGCCAACCACTAAGGCCAAGGTGTTTGGCAAGACCAAAACCTATGCCCTTGTTGGCGCCTGTAATAAATGCTGTTTTCATTTTTGTTGTCTTTAATAGTTTTACGTGAGTTTATTTCAGGTACAAAGATATTATTTAACAAACAACTAAGCAAGAGAAAAATGATTTTTAGAAAATAAACCTGAAAACAATAGTCGAAACAGAAAAAAATAGTTACCTTTACCCAGAATTACTGTCTAGTCTTGGAGGATTAAAAATGAAAGAAACAATTAATCGCATCAAGGGAATGGAAAAACGGATGCGCAGGGCCGAGAAAGTGTTGAAGTCGATGGAGTATGCCCTCGATGAGTGGGACATGATGAACTCTGATCTGAAAGCGCTGAACAAATACTTGGGCAGCGAGGATTGGAAGGCCGACATGAAGGCGGATGAAGCCGGATTGTTGCCTGATAACCTGCGTCGTGGCGTTTTGAGTGAGGATGGCATCTGGAACTTGCTGGTGGATCAGCGCGTGCTGATGCAACGTTTGTTTGAAATGATTAAAAATGAGCAGAAATAATGATAAACGATGAACTAATAAAACTGTATGTTGCCTATACAGGACATGAGCCAGAGGCGATAGAAGAGATGCCGTCGTCTGGCTCTAATCGTCTGTATTTCCGCCTAAAAGGTCAGCCTACACTGATTGGGGTGAAGGGCGAGTCGCAGGAGGAGAACCGTGCGTTTCTGAGCATGGCGAAGCATTTCAGAAGAAAGAGGCTGCCTGTGCCTGAGGTGGTGGCGGAAAGCGATGACCAAATGTTCTACCTACAACAGGACTTGGGCGACTTGCTGTTGTTCAAGGCCATAGAGAAAGGACGACTGACGCATCAGTTCAGCGACGAGGAGAAGACGCTGCTGAAGAAGACCATGCATCTGCTGGCGAAGGTGCAGTTCAGGGGGGCTGAAGGACTGGACTTCAGTGTGTGCTATCCGCAGGCTGAGTTCAACGAGCGCAGTATCTTATGGGACTTGAACTACTTCAAATATTGCTTCCTGAAGGCTACAGGACTGCCGTTCCAGGAGAACCGGCTGGAGGATGATTTCCAGCGTATGGCGGAGGTGCTGCTGCAAAGCTCGTCAGATACCTTTATGTATCGCGATTTCCAGAGCAGGAATGTGATGGTGAAGGACGGTGAGCCGTGGCTGATTGACTTCCAAGGTGGCAGGAAAGGACCTTTCTACTATGATGTGGCTTCGTTCTTGTGGCAGGCTAAAGCCAACTATCCTGAGAGTCTGCGTCAGGAACTGCTGCAGGAATACCTGGATACATTGCGTATGTATCGCAAGATAGATGATTCGGAGTTCTACACGCAATTGCGCCACTTCGTGCTGTTCCGTACGATGCAGGTGCTGGGCGCTTATGGCTTCAGGGGCTATTTCGAGAAGAAACCTCACTTTATGCAGAGCATTCCGTTTGCGATGGAGAACCTGCGTCAGCTGCTGAAACACCCCTACCCTGAGTATCCTTACTTGTGCGAGGTGCTGCAACAGCTTACCGAACTGAAGCAGTTTAAGGAGCAGGAGAAAAAGCCGCTGGTGGTGAAGGTGATGAGCTTTGCTTATAAGAAAGGTATTCCTGATGATACGACAGGCAATGGTGGTGGCTTCGTGTTCGACTGCCGTGCGGTGAACAACCCTGGTAAGTACGACCGCTATAAGCCGTTTATCGGATTGGATGAGCCGGTGATTCAATTTTTGGAGGAGGACGGTGAGATTCTGACATTCCTGAATCATGTGTATGCCTTGGTGGATGCATCGGTGAAGCGCTATATGGAGCGTGGATTCACTAACCTGTCGGTGTGCTTTGGATGTACAGGCGGTCAGCACCGTTCGGTATATGCGGCGCAACATCTGGCGGAGCACCTGAACGATAAGTTTGGCGTGGAGGTGAATCTGATTCATCGTGAACAGAATATACAACAAACTTTACCAGCAAAAGGGTAAGATATGAAAGCAATGATATTTGCAGCGGGCATTGGGTCGCGACTGAAACCCATTACCGACACGATGCCAAAGGCATTGGTGCCTGTGGGGGGCGTACCGATGTTGCAACGGACACTATTGCGACTGAAGGAGGCTGGCTTTACGGATGTAACTATCAATATTCACCATTTTGGTCAGCAGATCATTGACTTCCTGCAGCAGAACGACAACTTTGGTTTGAATATCCACATCAGCGACGAACGTGATGAGTTGCTGGATACAGGTGGCGGCATCCTGAAGGCAAGGCCTTTCTTGGAGGGCGACGAACCGTTCTTGGTACACAATGTGGATATTTTAAGCAATATTGACTTGAGGCAGGTGTATGATAGTCATGTGCAGAGCGGTGCTGATGCTACCTTGCTGGTGAGCGACCGCACTACTACCCGCAAATTGCTATTCGACAAGGAGATGCGGATGCAAGGATGGCTGAACCACTCCACCGGTGAGGTACTGCCAGAAGACTTTGTGTGGATGCCTGAGCAGCATCGCGAACTGGCTTTCGAGGGTATTCATGTGATATCCCCTACCTTGTTTAAATATATGGGCGAAGGTACTCAGTGGCAAGGCAAGTTCTCTATCATCCCGTTCTACCTGTCGGTATGTAAGCAGCTGCTTTTGCGTGGCCACGAGCTGAAAGGTATAACGTGGTTTGATATCGGTAAGCCAGAGACACTGCAAAAGGCGAACGAGTACTACCGTTGACTACGTCCTATTTCGTCACGACTCGGCATAGTTCAAACAAGTTTGACTCTGCCCTCGCTGCTCCGAAAAGTGACCGTTGAACGTTAAAGCTCGAAGAGCCGCAATGGATGTGTGTAGGATTGATAATTTTAAAATTAATAAATATGGAAAAGGGAAACAGAATTATTGAGGCGGCGATTGTGGCGCTGGGCCTCGTGATTATGGGTTACTGCCTGAAGGCAGGCATCGACAATTTTGTGAACAAAGACAGACAGGTAACAGTGAAAGGACTTTCTGAGAATGAGGTACCAGCCAACACTGTGACATGGCCGCTGACATTCTCACAACAGGGCAACGACCTACCCTCACTCTACCAGAGTGTGAACAGGACACGCGACATCATTGTGCGTTTCATCAAGGACAACGGATTGAGTGAGGATGAGATTACCTTCAACTCGCCATCAGTGTATGACAGAACGAGCAATATGTGGAACGAGAACAAGTCGCCTTACCGCTATCAGATGACGGCGGGTATTACCGTGAAAACCAAGAAGGTGGATGAGGTAAGGAAAGCATCGGGCCAGATTGGTGACCTGCTGAATCAGGGCATCGCCATCGACGAGGGGTACATCAATTATGATTTCACCGACTTCCAGGAGATGAAGCTGAAGATGATGCAGGAGGCTATCAAGAATGCTGAACAGGCTGCTTTGCAGTTTGCCGAGAATAGCAATAGTCGTCTTGGTGGCATTATGCAGGCTACTCAGGGCACTTTCTCTATCGAAGACCGTGATGACACTACGCCTTATATCAA
>CAMJNN010000100.1 GCA_946407325.1 uncultured Prevotellaceae bacterium
AAAGTCGCTAGATAAGATACTATGTTGCATATCCGAAAAGCAAATATTGACGACTGCCAGCTCATTCACGAGCTGGCAGTTCAAGTTTTCCCCGTCACATACAAAGACATCATTACGCCTGAACAATCTGACTTCATGATGGATTGGATGTATAGCGTTCCCAACCTGCAGAAACAGATGATGGAAGAGGGGCATGTCTATTTCCTGACAACTGACGACGAAGGCCATTATATTGGTTATGTCAGCATACAGCCTCAAGGCGAAGATCTGTTCCATTTGCAGAAAATCTATGTATTGCCTCAGTATCAGGGACTCAAGGCGGGTAAGTTCATGTTTGATCATGTCGTTAAATATATCAAGGAGATACATCCAACCCCTTGTGTGATGGAGCTCAATGTCAATCGCGACAACAAAGCAGTGACTTTCTACGAGCACATGGGCATGCACAAGGACCGTCAGGGCGATTTCCCAATAGGTAACGGTTTTTACATGAACGACTACATCATGGCCATGGACCTTTGATTGTTAAATAATAATGGTGTATGTTTGCGTAATAGCGAAGAAATCTATATCTTTGCACCCTCAAATCGAAAAACTAAATTAGAATATGGCAGTAGAATTAAAGAACCTCACCAAGCGAAGCGAAAACTATTCGCAGTGGTATAACGAACTGGTTGTGAAGGCCGATTTGGCAGAGCAGTCAGCAGTGCGTGGCTGTATGGTCATCAAGCCTTACGGCTATGCTATCTGGGAGAAGATGCAGCATGAACTCGATCGTATGTTCAAGGAAACTGGTCACCAGAATGCCTATTTCCCCTTGCTCATCCCCAAGTCATTCTTTGGCCGTGAGGCAGAGCATGTGAAAGGTTTCGCCAAGGAATGTGCCGTAGTTACCCACTATCGTTTGCGTGAAGCAGAAGGTGGCGGCATTGAGGTTGATCCTGAGGCAAAGTTAGAGGAAGAGCTCATCGTTCGTCCTACGTCAGAGACAATTATCTGGAACACCTATAAGAACTGGATCAAGAGCTATCGCGACCTGCCTATCCTGTGCAACCAGTGGGCCAATGTGATGCGTTGGGAGATGCGTACCCGCTTGTTCCTGCGCACGGCCGAGTTCTTGTGGCAAGAAGGTCACACTGCTCATGCTACTGAGGCAGAGGCTGTGGCTGAAGCACAGAAGATGTTAGGTGTTTATGCCGACTTTGCCGAGAACTATATGGCAGTACCTGTAATCAAGGGCGTGAAGAGCGAGACAGAGCGTTTTGCTGGTGCTAAAGACACCTATACCATCGAGGCCATGATGCAGGACGGTAAGGCTTTGCAGAGCGGTACTTCCCACTTCCTGGGACAGAACTTCGCCAAGTCGTTCGATGTACAGTTCATCGACCAAAACAACCAGTTGCAGTATGTGTGGGCCACCTCTTGGGGTGTATCTACCCGTCTGATGGGTGCCTTGATTATGACTCACTCTGACGACAACGGTTTGGTATTGCCTCCAAAATTGGCTCCTATACAGGTGGTGATTGTTCCTATCTACAAGGGCGACGACCAGCTCAAGCAGATTGATGCCAAGGTAGAAGGCATCGTAAGCAAGTTGCGTGCTATGGGCATCAGCGTGAAGTACGACAATGCCGATAACAAACGTCCGGGCTTCAAGTTTGCCGACTACGAGGTGAAGGGTGTACCAGTACGCCTCGTGATGGGTGGCCGCGATCTGGAGAACAATACCATCGAGGTGATGCGTCGCGACACCTTGGAGAAGGAAACCCGTAGCTGCGATGGCATCGAGGAGTATGTTGTCAAGCTGCTCGACGAGATTCAGCAGAATGTCTATCAGAAAGCGCTGACTTATCGTAATGCACGCATTACCAGCGTCGATACCTACGACGAGTTCAAGCAGAAGATAGAAGAGGGCGGTTTCATCATGGCCCATTGGGACGGAACTCCTGAGACGGAGGCTAAGATCAAGGAAGAGACCAAGGCTACTATCCGTTGCGTGCCTTTCGACACGTATGTTGCTGGCGACAAAGAACCAGGTAAGTGCATGGTAACAGGCAAACCGTCAAAATGTCGCGTTCTCTTTGCAAGAGCATACTAATTATTGGTTGAATATCTTTGAAAGAAGCGTCAGTGGACTTAAAATCCTAGGCGCTTCTTTTTTTTTGCATGAGATTTATTTGGTGATTTAACTTAAAACCAGTAATTTTGCAACGAAAATATGAAAATAAAGGATATTGTGTGCGCCCTTGGACAATTCGCGCCTCTGCCTTTGCAAGAAAGCTACGACAATGCTGGCTTGCAAGTAGGACTGACAGAAGCGGAAGTTACAGGGGCTTTATTGTGCCTTGACGTCACAGAAGCTGTGGTCGATGAAGCCATAGCACTGGGCTATAACTTGATTATTTCGCACCATCCACTTATCTACCGTGGATTCAAGTCGCTGACAGGTGCGAATTACATCGAGCGGTGCATCGTGAAGGCTATCAAGCACGATATTGTAGTCTATTCGGCACACACCAACCTTGACAATGCGTTCAATGGTGTCAGCTTCAAGATGGCAGAGAAAATAGGTTTGCAAGACATCACCTTTTTGGAGCCGAAGACAGAAAGCGATGTGCCAGCAGGTTCGGGGGTAGTGGGCTTGTTGCCAACACCAGTAAAAGACATCGACTTCCTGCAGCACATCAAACAGCTTTTCCAAGTGGGTTGTGTGAGGCATACCGCATTGAATGGCAGGATGATATGCAAGGTGGCGCTATGTGGCGGTTCAGGATCATTCCTGATGGATGAAGCCATTCGTCAAGGTGCCGATATCTTCATCACGGGCGAGATCAAGTATCACGACTATTTCGGTCACGGTGAGGATATTATCTTGGCCGAGATAGGACATTACGAGAGCGAACAATATACAAAAGAAATATTTCAACAACTTATAAGGGAGCGGTTCCCTGAGGTGCCGGTAAGGATGACCTCACTGAATACCAATCCTATTAATTACTTGTAAACCATTATGGCAAAAGAGACAAAGAAAGACCCACAGGAACTGACTGTGGAAGAGAAACTGAAGACATTGTATCAGTTGCAGACGACCCTGTCTAAGATTGATGAAATCAAGACACTGAGAGGTGAACTTCCTCTGGAAGTAGAGGACTTGGAAGACGAGATCGTTGGTTTGAACACCCGCATCGATAAGATCAAGACCGACATCCAGGATCTGCGTCGCGAACTGGTGGCTCGTAAGGGAGATATCGAGAAGGCAAATACTTCTATTGCTAAATACAAGGAACAGCTTGACAATGTGAGCAATAACCGTCAGTACGACTTGCTGAGCAAGGAGATTGAATACCAAACACTGGAGGTTGAACTGGCTGAGAAGAAAACTCGTGAAGCCAACGAGGCTTTGGAGGCAAGACAGATCGATTTGGCTCAGACCATCAAGACCCTGGACGAGAGGAACAACGACCTGATTGACAAGAGAGCTGAGTTGGAAGAGATTATTGCTGAGACCAAGCAGGAGGAAGAGCGCCTTCGTGAGAAGTCTAAGGAATTGGAAACCAAGATTGAACCTCGTTTGTTGCTGTCATTCAAGCGTATCCGTAAAAATTCCCGCAACGGTTTGGGTATCGTGTATGTACAGCGTGATGCTTGTGGTGGTTGCTTCAATCACATCCCTCCACAGCGCCAGCTCGACATCAAGTCCCACAAGAAAATCATCGTATGCGAGTATTGTGGTCGCATCATGATCGATCCTGAGTTGGCTGGCGTAACGCTTACTCCCAAGGAGGCTCCGAAAGAGCGGACAAGAAGTCGTCGCCGTGCAAAGGCTGAGGAAGAAGAAGCATAAAAAAAGAAGCTGCTCAATTCGAGCAGCTTCTTTTATAGGTTACTATACGAAGGAATTTCTGAAAGAAACTCGTAGCTGTTGTTGGAATAATCAAGCTTGCAGCAATAATGCTCAAGGCCATTGCTAACAATAAGATACTGCACCCTCAGCACCATATTATACCGCATAATCTGGTTAAACACCTTCTGCGAGATATTCACATCAGCTGCCTTATACTCCACAATCATACGCGCCTGTAAGTCACGATCATAGAGCACAGTGTCACAACGTTTACTGGTGCCGTTCAGCGACACCTCCACCTCATTGGCCAGCAGTTCTTGCGGATAACCCAACTGATCGATGAGATAATGCACAAAGTGCTGCCGCACCCATTCTTCGGGTGTCAGCGCCACATATTTCCGACGAATCACATCGAAAATCATCTTTTTTGCGCCCTCATCTTTCATTTTTACCTCAAAAGCAGGTAGGTTTAACGCTAACATTTGCTATCTTTGT
>CAMJNN010000101.1 GCA_946407325.1 uncultured Prevotellaceae bacterium
CCCCCATGATACAACTAAACTATTACATCGACGTTGTGACAAAGATATGCCACGCTGAAAAGCTGACCAAATCAAGTTACCCATGGTGGGTAAATAGTTTAAGAGTAATTAACTATTTAACCCCCAATCATCCGCTTGATTTCAAGAAAGAAGAATGGACCCAGTTCCGCAACAGCAGAGCTGGGTATCGCTGTGGCTCAGTTTATGAAGCGCACGCATCTGTCACAAAAGGAAGTACGCATGGAGAGCCATTTCGGTACTACCAAGTTTTCACAATTTCTAAAAGGATCATTGCCCAGCATCAGTCACGACAAATTTGATGATCTCATGAGGGCTCTTGCAAGGCTCAGACAAGACGAGTTCCTTGACTTCTGGATGGAATTGGGGAAGAAATTATTATAAGAAGTGTTATGCTTATCTTTTTTAATACAAAAAAAGAGACGCCTCATTGAGGCGCCTCTTTATGTTATTGAATATACCGTTACTTTGACTGACGATATACGTAATCCATGATGATATCTACGGCATCGTCTTCCTTGATGTTTTCCATAGAGATTACCAGGTCGTAGTTGCGGGTGTCGTAGCGAGAAGTGCCACAGAATTTCTGCACGTAGTTCTCACGACGTTCATCTACCTGGTTGATCACCTTGATGGCCAAGTTGCGAAGCAACTCTTGACGCATCATGACACGCTGGATGCGCTGCTCCATAGGTGCCTGAATCAAAATACTCAGGTGGTTAGGATGGTCTTTCAATACATAGAAAGCACTACGTCCAGTAATCACACAAGACTCCTGGTCAGTGATACCCTTGATGATTTCTGTTTCAGCCTTGAACACCTCCTCGGTAGTGATAATCTCTGTTTCATTGCCTCCGTCTAAGTCGTTGGAAACATCGGTGAATGGAACAACACGGCGCTGAAACTCAGCCCACCATCCTTCTTTCTGACCTTTCAGTTTCTCAATCTCCTCAGTGGTGAGGTGATACTTAGCCTTCAATGCTTTCAGAATGGCCTTGTCAATGAATTTAACACCTAATCTATCAGCCAGTTTCTGACCTACACTACGTCCGCCAGAGCCCAGCTCGCGGTTAATAGTAATGACAAATTTTTCGTTTCTGTTCATGGTATTGTACGTTTTATTTATTAGCTAATAGGTATGCACACATTTGTACATTTGGCGTAAAGTTACGATATAATGAGTGAAAAACCAAATAATAACGTAAAAAAATATACACTTTGACGAAAGATAGTGATGCGGCTCTTTTCCACAATGTGACAAAGTGACACGCTATGTCTGCCAAATATTCAAGCGTAGCCATGTTTAGTGATTTGGCACGAATTTGGTACTTTTACCAGCGTCGAAGAGAAGCTACACCATAACAAATAGCCAAGCATATTTGGTTTTGTGTTTAGTTTAGATTATCTTTGTCGCGCAGAAAACTAATAACAAATAAAAATAATAAAGATTATGACAGTTAAACCAATGGCAGACAGAGTTCTGGTATTACCAGAAGCTGCTGAAGAGAAGACTTCTACTGGTCTGTATATTCCAGACACAGCGAAGGAAAAGCCTGTTAAGGGCGAAGTTGTTGCAGTGGGCAACGGAACAAAAGACGAGGAAATGGTACTGAAAGTAGGCGACAAGGTGCTCTACGGCAAGTATGCAGGAACTGAGTTGGAAGCAAACGGTACTAAGTATCTGATTATGCGTCAGAGCGATGTACTGGCAGTAGTTGAATAATTTAACAAAGGAGAAAACAACAATGGCAAAAGAAATTAAATTCAATATCGAAGCCCGCGATCAGTTGAAGAAGGGTATCGACACACTGGCAAATGCCGTAAAGGTGACACTGGGTCCTAAAGGCCGCAATGTAGTGATTGAGAAGAAGTTTGGTGCACCTCAGATTACCAAGGACGGTGTGACCGTTGCTAAGGAAATTGAGTTGGCAGACAATATGCAGAACACTGGCGCTCAGCTGGTGAAGGAAGTGGCAAGCAAGACTGGCGATGCTGCTGGTGATGGTACCACTACCGCTACTGTATTGGCACAGGCTATCGTTGCTGAGGGTCTGAAGAACGTAACCGCTGGTGCAAGTCCTATTGACATCAAGCGTGGTATCGACAAGGCTGTGGCTAAGGTAGTAGAGGCTATTCAGAACCAGGCTGAGAAGGTGGGTAGCGACTACGACAAGGTTGAGCAGGTGGCTGCTGTATCAGCTAACAACGATCCTGAGATCGGTAAGCTGATTGCTGACGCTATGCGCAAGGTTTCTAAAGATGGTGTGATCACTATCGAAGAGGCTAAGGGTACCGACACTACCATTGGTGTAGTAGAAGGTATGCAGTTCGACCGTGGCTATCTGTCACCTTATTTCGTAACTGACACTGAGAAGATGGAGTGCGTGATGGAGAATCCGCTCATCCTGATCTATGATAAGAAGATTTCTAACCTGAAGGATTTCCTGCCTATCCTTGAACCAGCTGTACAGACTGGCCGTCCTCTGTTGGTAATTGCTGAGGATGTGGATAGCGAGGCTTTGGCTATGTTGGTAGTTAACCGTCTGCGCAGTCAGCTGAAGATCTGTGCTGTGAAGGCTCCTGGCTTTGGCGAGCGTCGTAAGGACTTGCTGGAGGATATCGCTATCCTGACTGGTGGCGTGGTGATCAGCGAGGAGAAGGGTCTGACACTGGACAAGACTACCGTTGATATGCTGGGTCAGGCTGAGAAGGTGACCGTTAACAAGGACAACACTACTATCGTAAGCGGTGCCGGTGACTCTGAGGCTATCCAGGCTCGTATTGAGCAGATCAAGATGCAGATGGAGAACACCAAGAGCCAGTATGACATGGAGAAGCTGCAGGAGCGTCTGGCCAAGATGGCTGGTGGCGTAGCAGTTCTGTATGTGGGTGCTGCTTCTGAGGTAGAGATGAAGGAGAAGAAAGACCGTGTAGATGACGCTCTGCGTGCTACTCGTGCTGCTATCGAGGAAGGTATCGTTCCTGGTGGTGGTGTGGCATACATCCGTGCTCAGCAGGCACTGGAGGGCTTTAAGGGCGCTAACGACGACGAGACCACTGGTATCGAGATTGTGAAGCGTGCTATTGAGGAGCCTCTGCGTCAGATCTGCGCTAACGCAGGTAAGGAAGGTGCTGTGGTAGTTCAGAAGGTTCGTGAGGGCAAGGCTGACTTTGGTTACAATGCCCGTACCGATGTGTTCGAGAACCTGCATGCAGCTGGTGTAGTTGATCCAGCTAAGGTAACTCGTGTGGCCCTGGAGAACGCTGCTTCTATCGCAGGTATGTTCCTGACTACCGAGTGCGTGATCAGCGAGAAGAAGGAAGATCTGCCTCCAATGCCAGCTCCTGGCATGGGCGGTGGCATGGGTGGCGGCATGATGTAATTCATCGCAACTCTCATACATACAATTAGGGCGGCTCCGAAAGGAACCGCCCTAATTTATTTATAAGGTTGAAGCTTTACTTGCGATATGCTTCCAAATCTTCTGCCTTGAAGCTGTTGATAAACTTGAAGTGCTTCTCTACCTCTGACTCTACCAGGTTGACATACACCTTGGCTGAGTTGGCAAACAGCTCAGGAGCACGAGAGGCATCCATCAGCAGGAGGTTGGCCATGACATTCACAGCTGCCATCTCATACAGGCTACGGGCCAGGATGTCGAGCAGCTCTTGGTTGCCAGCTTCCTTCACCATGTTGGTAGCTGCCTCGAACTTATTGGTCATCTCGATGACGCGCTCCTGCAATGGCTTCAGCTCGTCAATTACCTGCTCTTGCTCAAACTCACGAAGGATATCCAAGTAGGTGCCGTTGGTGACGTAGCGGATAGCTGCCACTACCTGCAACTGGGTAGTACCCTCGTAGATGGAGAGGATGCGGGCATCACGATACAGGCGCTGTGCCTTGTACTCCATGATGAAACCTGAACCACCATGAATCTGGATGCAGTCGTAGGTATTCTGGTTGGCATACTCAGATGTCATACCCTTGCCCAGTGGGGTGAAAGCATCGGCCAAACGAGTATATTTCTTCTGCTCCAAACGTTCCTCTGGCGTCAGCTTACGCTCACGGCTGATGTCGTTCAGTGCCTTGTAGATATCTACATAACGTGAAGTCATGTAGAGAATGCTTCGACCTGCATCGAGCTTGGCTTTCATGCGTGCCAGCATCTCATACACAGCTGGGAACTCAATGATGGCCTTGTCGAACTGCTTACGGTC
>CAMJNN010000102.1 GCA_946407325.1 uncultured Prevotellaceae bacterium
ATCCTGCCCCATTACTTTGGCGAAAACGGAGTGTGGTTCAGCATGCCTATCTCCGATGCCATTGCTACGATTGTGGCAGCTCTCATGCTCTGGCACCAGTTCCAACTTTTTAAGAAACAACAAGTCTAATTATCAATTGTCATTTTTCAAATCTCAATTATACAATGGAAAAGTTTGTAATCAATATTGGTCGCCAATTAGGCAGTGGTGGACGAGAGATATCAGCAGAGTTGGCAAAACGCCTTGGCATTTCCTATTTCGACAAGGAGTTGCTCAGTGTAGCTGCTCAGGAGAGTGGCATGAGCAAGGAATTCTTCGAGAAGGCCGATGAGCATGCTTCACAGCCTCTTACAGGTGGACTGTTTGGTATCCGATTCCCCTTTAGCGGCAATGCTATGAATACCACGAACTACCTCAGCAACGATGCCTTGTTCCAGATGCAGAGCGATGCCATTCGCAAGTTGGCCAGTGAACAGTCGTGCCTCTTCATTGGTCGTTGCGCTGATTATATTCTTCGCGACAATCCTCGTTGTGTCAATATCTTCATCTCTGCCTCATTGCCTTTCCGTGTGGAGCGCGTTGCCCGTCTCGAAGGCATCAGCACCACCAAGGCCGAAGAAATGATTCATCATGTAGAGAAGCGTCGTGCCGAGTTCTACAACTTCTATAGCAACAAACGTTGGGGCGCAGCCGAGAGCTATCACCTCTGCATCGATTCTTCTGTCTTAGGCATCGCAAAAACCATCGATTTCATCGAAGAATTTGTAAAAGCAAAGTTAGGCATATAATAACCTCAATACCATGAAAAAGATAATCTTATTAGGCATGGCTTTGTTGCTTTGCCTCCCCTTGATAGCGCAAACCAACACTGAGGATAATGAGTTTTGGGGCAGTAGCGACTCTTACCTGCAAAGGCAGACTGCTCGAGCCCTCGATTTGGTGAACCAAGCCTTACAAGAATATCCCCCTATGGTGGGCAATGTGACGCCTCGCCGTTTGGCACTCAGCAACCTTGATGCAATCCTCCACAACACCATTTTTGACAAGAGCGAGCCATTGATGCAGTTTGTCAGTACCCGTATCCAGCAAGTTATTGCAGGTTTGCAAGCCCCTTTGCAGTCAGATATGGCCATCTACAAACTTTATAACGACGGCTTCATCGTGCGCACGCAGTCGGCAACGGTGGCGTTCGATATGGTGATGGGCAGCACCTATCAGTATATTCCAGACGAGCTGATGGCGCAGTTGGTGGATCAATGCGATATTCTTTTCCTTAGTCATAACCATCGTGACCATGTTGACCCAGGTGTAGTCAAACTATTTACCGACAGGGGCAAGCAAGTGGTGGCGCCTGATGAGGCTTTGCCCAACAATCAGGACATCACGCATTTCCGCAAGGAGCAGGTGTCAGACCTCACCATCCGTTTGCCAAAAGCTATGTTGCAAGTCAAGGTATTGCCAGGTCATCAAGACGAGCTGCAAAATAATATCTATGTCATCACCACCCCCGAAGGACTTACTTTTGCACAGACAGGCGACCAGTACCTCAAGGAAGACATCCCTTGGATTGAGCAGCTACCCTCACAAATCCCTGCGATTGATGTGCTGCTCATCAATTGCTGGGCGATGGAGCTACAGAAGCATGTGGCTGCCTTCCGTCCCAAGCTGGTCATCACTGGCCATGAGAACGAGATGGGGCATGGCATTGACCATCGTGAAGCCTACTGGATGAGCTACCTCAAGCTCGACCAACTGCCCTCTAATTATTCTCTTATGACCTGGGGCGAGTGCTATCAGTATAACAAATAGTTGAAATGCCTGTTGTTGGGTGATGCATTATTTGCTATTACCATGACTAAAGTTTGCTTTCACCAAAGGGAAAGCTTGCTGCCAGTTGTCGGAGGCTTTGCTATGGGTCATCGCAGTATCTCCCATAGGGGTATAGGAGATACTGCGATGAGTGATAACGGATACTGGAACGGGTGATAGCAGATACTGCGACAACCCGTGGAAGGCATTCCTTTCAAAAATGGTATAATGAGAGGCCAAGTTAAGTAAACTCTAACTGGAAAGTGACGGGCCAGTTGTTGGTTCCAGTCTTTAGTAAGGTAATGGTGCCACCAGACAGTTTCATGATTTGGCGAGCCAAAGAGAGACCTATGCCACTACCATCTTGTTTGGTGGTGAAGAACGGCACAAATATCTGACGAGCCAGTTCGGAAGAAATAGCAGGACCATTGTTGCTGACATTGATAAACACGTGTTCGGATTTGTCGGCATAAACATGTACCAGTATCCGTCCCTCGTTGTTGCCTATCGCCTGTACGGCATTCTTCAGCAAGTTTATCAGTATCTGACGAATCAGATTAGAATCTGCATACAGCATCAGGTCATCAGGCTCTACCTGAATATTCAGATTGATATGTTCAGGTACGATGTTCAAACTGCTTACTTGCTTCATGATTTCCTGTACATAGAATGGTTCTGGTTGAGGCTGCTGCAGTGCAGAGAACTTACGGTAGCTATCCACAAACGAGATAAGTCCCGATGAAGTGTCATGGATAGCACGAATGCCATCAAAAAGCTCACTGTTCTTCACCTCTTCCCGTTGCATGAATGTGTCGCTGATGGATGAGATAGGTGCCATGCTATTCATGATTTCATGGGTAAGTACACGAGTTAGCTTTATCCACGAATCCAGTTCCTTTTCGTCAAGTTCATTTCGGATATCATTCATTATTAATATCCTTACAGGTTGTTTGTTAAGATCAGTACGCACACATGATATTGATAAGTCAACCTCTCCTTTATTTGTCTGCAGGTGCAACTGGCTACGCTCCCTTGCTTGCAGTTTTCTGAACAAATCTACCACATCGTTTCCATACCGTTCCAACTGACGCAGATTACTCAGTATGGGCAGTCCCAGCAACTTGGCGGCAGCAGGGTTGGCCTGCATGATATTGTCATGTTCATCAATGACAATGATGCCTGTACTGACAGCAGACATAATGTGCTCATAGAACTTCTCTTGCTGTACCATCTGCTGCTTTTGTTCGTTCATCAGGATGCCGAACTGATTGATAGTGTCTTGCAGCACTTGCTCACTGGCAGAGTGGTAGGTAGTAGGTAAGCGGAAGCTGTAGTCGTTGTTGCGTATAGCTTCCAGCATCAGGTAGCATTTTTCCTTCAGTCTCTTAACTCCATAAACATAGTTCACTATGGTAAAAAGAAGTACTACAAGTCCGATTCCTGCCAATAGATACTGTCCTTTGGCAAAGCCCCAGGTTAGCAACGCCGTGCCTGCCACAAGCAATAAGGCACGCATAGCAGTAGTATTTCCCCATTTAGATGCCATATCGTTTCAGTTTACTGTAAAGGGTTTGTCGGGTGATGCCCAACGCATTTGCCACTTGCGATACATTACCCTCAAATAGCTGCATGGCACGGCGTATTGCCTCACACTCGGTAGCCTCCAAAGTCTGGGTAGGCATTTCCTGTTTGTTGTTGTCCCCTGTCGAGGGTTGCATCAAGGCATTCAGTTCTATATGTTCAGGTTTCAGTACATCACCATCCGCCATAATCACCGCCTTCTCAATGGTATGTTGAAGCTCTCGGATATTGCCGTACCACGGATGCGTCACCAATTTCTTGGTTGCCTCTTGAGAAATGCTTTCCAGTTGTCGCCCATATTGTAAATTATATTGTTTCAAGAATCGTTCAGCCAAAGGAACGATGTCTTCCTTGCGTTCACGCAGGGCAGGCAGGTGCAAGTGTATGGTGTTGATGCGGTAGAGTAGGTCTTCACGGAAATTGCCTTGTTGCACCATCAGCGCCAAGTCGCGGTTGGTGGCGCAAATCAGGCGTATGTCGGTAGATTGAGGCATATTGCTGCCCACCTTTACAAACGAACGCTTCTGAATGGCCGTCAGCAGTTTAGGTTGCATGTGAAGGGGCAGGTTAGCAATTTCATCTAAGAATAGTGTGCCTCCATTGGCAGCCTCAAAACGTCCGATTCTATCAGCATGGGCATCAGTAAATGAGCCTTTTACATGACCAAACAACTCGCTTTCAAACAGTGTTTCCGTAATGGCACCCATATCTACCGAAACGAAAGGCCCTTCGTGGCGATTGCTTAATCGGTGAATCTCATGCGCCAGCATGTCTTTACCCGTGCCGTTTTCACCAGTAATC
>CAMJNN010000103.1 GCA_946407325.1 uncultured Prevotellaceae bacterium
GCCACAATATAAGAAGGCCCTAACAGCATCAGGACGGAGATGAGCAAGGTGCCAATGTTTAAGAGCAGCCATATAGGGAAGCTCAGCGACACTGGCACCTTGTCCATATAATAGGTACTTGGATCGAGCGTAAAGACGCCCGTGTATTTCTGTATGAAATAGAATGCCAAGCCAATGATATTGCCCCACAACATGCCCCGACCAATCAGGAACACCGAGAGCCATAAGAACAAGTGCCTTACGGTGGTATTATTGGCGCCCAACGATTTCAGTACACCGATCATCTGCGTACGTTCGATGATAATGATCAGCAAACCGGCAATCATCGTAAAGCCTGCGATGCCTATCATCAGCACCAAGATTACCCAGATGTTCACATCCAGCACCTCCAACCAAGAGAACACGGCAGGGTTTTGCTGCTTCACATTCAAAGCACAATAAACAGTGCCGCTTCTATCGGTAAAACCATTGAGCGAAGTTCCCACCTCAAAGGTAGCATTCTCCAACTTAGCATAATCATTGATGGTAATCTCCACCCCCGAAGCCTCATCGTTGTCCCAATGGTTCAGACGGTTCACCAGATATAGGTCAGTAAACACATAAGCCCCGTCATAAGCAGAAAAATGTGTCTCGTAGATACCAGCTACCAACAACTTCCTCGCCCTGATGTTCTCGTCGAAGAAATAAGTATCCACCTTATCACCCACCTGCAGCTGCAACTTATCGGCCAACGTCTGCGAGATGACCACGCTATTGGAAGCCACCGTGTCACTAAACTGAGGGAACTCACCTTGTTGAATATGCTGCTTCAGGAAGTCGGTTTGGTAGTCAGGCCCTATACCTTTCACCACCACCCCTTGAAAAGAGTCGGCGGTCTTTATCATCCCCGCCTTTTCTGAATAGCGTTGCACATGCGCCACTTGTGGGTGGGCAGTCAGTAAGGCTTTCAGGCTGTCGTTATAAACTATAGGAGTAGTCTCGTTGCCCAATACCGCATTGGCATCGGTCACTTGCAAATGGGAAGCAAAGCCCGTTACTTTGTCGCGTATCTCACTCTTGAAGCCGGTAATTACCGACACAGCTATAATCATCACCGCCAAACCAATGGCAATGCCAATCATTGATATGATGACAGCCGGACGAGAGACCTGCCGGGAAAGGGCAGGACCTTTATAGATACGTTGGGCAAGGAAAACAGGCAGGTTCATCAGATGGTTCTTCCCGGATAAGCCTCCAGTGCTTTCTGCAGTACGAACAAGGCTCTGAAAAGATCATTCTTCTTCAGCACATAGGCAATACGCACCTCATCCCTACCAATACCAGGCGTGGTATAGAAGCCCGACGCAGGTGCCATCATCACCGTCTCCCCCTCAAAGTTGAAGTCAGTCAGACACCACATGCAGAACTTCTCAGCATCATCCACCGGCAGTTTGGCCACCGTATAGAAAGCACCCATAGGGATAGGAGAGTACACACCAGGAATACGGTTCAAGCCGTCAATCAAGCACTTGCGTCGCTCCACATACTCATCGTAAGTCTCACGCAGGTATTCCTCTGGTACATCCAATGAAGCCTCAGCGGCAATCTGACCAATCAGTGGAGGACTCAATCGTGCCTGACAGAACTTCATCACAGCCGCACGGATCTCAGCATTCTTGGTAATCAGCGCACCAATGCGGATACCGCACTCAGAATAACGCTTCGACACCGAGTCTATCAGCACCACATTCTGTTCGATGCCTTCCAGGTGACAAGCCGAGATATAGGGCGAACCCGTATAGATAAACTCACGATACACCTCGTCGGAGAAGAGGAAGAGGTCGTATTTCTTCACCAGATCACGTATCTGATTCATCTCACGACGTGTATAAAGATAGCCCGTAGGATTATTAGGGTTGCAAATCAGGATAGCACGGGTGCGTTCGTTAATCAGCTCCTCAAATTTCTCCACCTTAGGCAGGGAGAAACCCTCTTCAATGGTGGTAGTCACCGTGCGTATCTTGGCACCAGCCGAAATGGCAAACGCCATATAGTTGGCGTATGCAGGTTCAGGGACGATAATCTCGTCACCAGGGTTGAGGCATGATAAAAAAGCAAAGAGCACTGCCTCAGAACCGCCAGAGGTGATGATAATATCATCCGCCGTCAAGTTAATATTGAATTTGGCATAATAGCCAGTAAGCTTCTGTCGATAACTCTTGTAACCCTGACTGGGACTATACTCCAGAATCTTGCGGTCGATGTTCTTGATGGCATCGATGGCACACTGCGGTGTAGGCAGGTCTGGCTGTCCGATATTCAGGTGATATACTTTGACTCCCCTTTCTTTAGCGGCATAAGCCAATGGAGCCAATTTCCTAATAGGAGATGCGGGCATCTCAGTGCCTCGTATGGAAATTTTCGGCATAAATGTATTGCGTATTAATAATTGGGTACAAAATTAGTGCAAAATGTAAGCAAAACCAAACTTTTCGTGTCTTTATTTTAACCACACACGCTCACCAATCTCAGGAATATGGTCGTCAGCCATGCGGTTCAGCTTATACAACGTCTTCAGGCGGACACCGTACATCTGTGAGATGGTGTGCATGGAGTCGCCCTCACGCACCTCGTGATAGATCACATCCGCCACCGTCTTCTTGTTCTTCTCCTTCAGGTAGATGATGTCGCCCTCTTCCAAGGTATAGTCGCGTTGCAGGTCATTATACTTGACCAGTTTCTTCCAGTTAATGTCAAACTCACCGCCTATCAGTTCGAAGGTATCACCATCACGTGCCACCACGTATGCCAGTCCGTTAGCAATCAGTACTTGGTGAGGATTAGCCAACCATGGCTTTTTCTTTAGTTCCTTCTCCCACTTGCGAGCCTCCCGCTTGCTCAACCCATCGGTATCATACTTATACAGGTCGTAAGTCTCGATAATGGTAATCAGCTTGTTGGCATACGAAGGGTCGGTGGCATAGCCCGCCCTCTTCAAGCCACGAGCCCATCCTTTGTAATCGGTTTTATTCAACCTGAACAGCGACGCATAGCGTTGGTTACCTACCAGGAACAGCGAGTGATCCTCGTAGGAGTCCTCCACCTTGCGGTAAGCTCTGAAGCATTCGTTGGGAGCATCGTCGTTGGCACGAACACTCCTGCCTCGCCACCCATTACCACACTTTATGCCAAAATGATTGTTACTCTTGAGGGCCAGCGTACTCAGTCCGGCACCGCTCTCCAACAGACCTTGAGCCAAGGTGATGCTGGCAGGCACATTGTGCTGCTTCATCTGTTCCACCGCTATGGGTGCATATTGTTTAATGTAGTTGTTGTAACTGGTCTGGCGACGTTGTGCAGTGGCGGTAGTGACCCCCATCAGGCAACATGCCAGAATGATATAATGTATGAAATGCTTCACGCTGATAAGTAGTTTTTGTTTCAGGTAACAAAATTGGGCAAAATTATTGAAATATGCAATTCCTTTCTTATATTTGTAACATAAAATATTCAGAAACCATGAAAGAACGCAAGATTGAAATCCCCCTCAAGGTATATGCCTATGAAGAGCTGAGCGATGCCGATCGTCAGCTGGTAGATAAAGCCAAGGAGATGACCTATCACAGCTATGCCCCCTACTCGCATTTCTCGGTAGGTGCAGCTGTGTTACTGGCCAATGGTGAAACGGTATGTGGCTCCAACCAGGAGAATGCCGCCTACCCTTCCGGACTTTGTGCCGAACGTACCACCCTGTTCTTCGCCAACTCACAATATCCCGATGTGGCAGTAACTGCCATTGCCATAGCTGCCCGCAACGAGAGCGGTGCGTTTGTGGAGCAGCCCGTGTCACCCTGCGGTGCGTGTCGCCAGGTGATGCTCGAAAGTCAGTGGCGTGGTGGCAAACCTCTGCGTATCTTGTTGTATGGTAGCGAATGCACGTATGAGCTGAACCGCGTAGAAGATTTACTGCCCTTATGCTTTACGGCGGATGATATGGCGGTAGAATAAAAAAATATTGCTAAAAATTTGCTAATCCAAAAACTTTAGCCTACCTTTGCCCCGCATTTGAGCGCAAGTGCGGATTGGAAGTTTGGGTGAGTGGCTGAAACCAGCAGTTTGCTAAACTGCCGTACGGGTAACCGTACCGGGGGTTCGAATCCCCCAGCTTCCGCAA
>CAMJNN010000104.1 GCA_946407325.1 uncultured Prevotellaceae bacterium
GTGGGCTTGTTGACGTTGGCAATGACATTGGCAATGGTGAATGTCTTACCAGAGCCGGTGACACCTAACAGCGTCTGGGCAGGATCACCTGCCAATACACCTTCTGTGAGTTGTTTGATAGCCTCTGGCTGGTCGCCAGTGGGCTGATAGGCTGATGTCAGTTCGAATTTGTTCATTTGACGTGCGAAATAAAACGAACGAAGATAGGAAACAAGTTTGAAATATGCAAGTAAATGCGCCTTTTTGTTTTTTTAATAGGTAAGATTTTGCATTATTCGTGGATTAGTCGTACCTTTGCCAAGATTTTGGCCAAATACGGTCTATTTCTATTGAAAATGAAGAGAAATATTATCATCATACTGCTCTTAGGCCTCGTGATGTCATCATGCGGAAGCTTCACCAATCTGTACAAGCACAAGGTGGCTGACAAGGATTACGACTACCTGTATGAGGCTGCAAAAGAGTACTATACGGCAGGACAATATACACAGGCTATTACAATACTGAACGACCTAATTACCATTCTGAAGGGTTCGGATCGTGGCGAAGAGTCGGTATATATGCTGGCGATGTGCTACTTGAAAGACAAGGATTATACCACTGCTGCGCAGTCGTTCCAGCAGTATTATACTTCTTATCCTCGTGGTAAATATACGGAAAGGGCCCGTTTCAATGCAGGCAAGGCACTTTGGATATCTTCCCCTGAGTCGGAGCTTGATCAGTCGGATACCTACAAGGCTATTCAGGAACTGCAACTGTTCCTGGAGTTTTTCCCTAATTCCTCATTCCGCGATGAAGCGCAGCAAATCATCTTCGATGCACAGGACAAACTGGTGGAGAAAGAGTATGACAATGCGAAACTATACTATCACTTAGGTACTTACCTGGGAAATAACTATCAGTCGTGTGTCATCTGTGCACAAAACGCGCTGAAGGATTATCCTTATACGAAGTACCGTGAGGACCTCTCGCTGTTGGTGGTAAAGGCTAAGTATGAGATGGCGGTGAACAGTGTGCATGATAAGAGGGGCGACCGCTACCGTGAAGCAGTGGATGAGTGCTATGCTTTCAAGAATGAGTTTCCTGAAAGTAGCAGTATAAAGACTGTGGATGAATTGCTGGAGAAATCAGAGGAGGCCTTGAAGGACCTTCCTGAGGAAGAATAAGTATTGAATAAAAACAACTTAACTAACATAAGATTTATGGATTACAAAAAGACAAATGCTGCTACCACCACCGTCACCAGAGACGTTGTGCAGCTGTGCGAGGATACTGGCAATGTTTATGAGACCGTAGCCATTATCGGTAAGCGTGCTAATCAGATTAGCGTGGAGATCAAGAATGACTTGTCGAAGAAACTGGCAGAGTTTGCTTCTTACAGCGATAATCTGGAGGAAGTGTTTGAGAACCGCGAACAGATTGAGATTTCCCGTTACTATGAGAAGCTGCCAAAGCCTACGCTGATTGCAACGCAGGAATATAAGGAGGGAAAGATTTATTACCGCAATCCTGCCAAGGATAAGCAAAATATGGACGATTTCTCATGATACAGCGCATTCAATCGGTATATTGGCTGGTCATCACCGCTCTGCTGGTGGTGACCATGTTGTCTCCAATGGGTTTCTTTACAGAGGCCGGTGGGGCGTTTGACAGTGTGCTGAAGCCGCTGGGTCTGACGATGGCGAATGGCGAGTGGGAGAGTACCTGGGGATTGTTTGCTATTCTGCTGCTGAATGCTGTTGTGGCGTTTGCTACTATCTTCCTGTACAGGAATCGTATGTTGCAAGTACGGATGTGTGTGTTCAGTGCGTTGCTGCAGATTGGCTTTTATGCGGCTGTAGGGGTGTTCATCTATTTGCTGCAGCATGATATGGAGGCTTCGTTCCGTCCGGGTTGGGCGTTGGCGCTGCCTTTTGTCTGCATCGTTCTGAATTATCTGGCGTTCCGAGCAACATACGCTGATGAAGTAATGGTTCGGGCTTCAGAAAGACTGAGATAAAAAAAGGCTGCAGAAATGCAGCCTTTTTTATTCATTCTCCATTAATCAAAGGTCGTTGTAGTTGGGTGAGAAGGTGTCGCCTTGGTTGATGTCGCCAGTGCGAAGACCTTTGGTCAGCCAATTCTGACGCTGTTGCGAGGTACCGTGGTTGAAGGATTCTGGTACTGCATAGCCACGAGCCTTCTTCTGCAGGTAGTCGTCACCAATCTTTGACGCACAGTTGATGGCCTCTTCCAAATCGCCTGCCTCGAGCGAGCCAAACATCTTGTTGTCGTTGTTGGCCCACACACCAGCATAGAAATCGGCCTGCAGCTCCAAGCGTACGCTGATCTGATTGCTGAGCGTCTCGCTGGCACGTGACATCTGACTGTGTGCCTGATCGAGCGTACCTAAGAGGTGTTGCACATGATGTCCTACCTCGTGGGCAATCACATATGCATAGGCGAAATCGCCATCAGCACCCAGTGTCTGCTTCATCTCAGTAAAGAACGAAAGGTCGATATATACTGTCTCGTCGCCAGAGCAGTAGAACGGACCTACCTGTGAAGTAGCACCACCGCAGGCTGTCTTCACACTACCGGTATAAAGCACCATCTTGGGCGCACGATAGGTTCTGCCATACTGCTGGAATATCTTGGTCCATACATCTTCTGTACCTGCCAGTACCTGACTGGAGAATTTAGCCAAAGCTTCTTCTTCTGCTGTGAATTCACGGTTGTTATCTGTCTGTGTGGAGACCATGCTGCCCAGATCGGCATCTGACAACACACTTAATGGGTTACCACCCATAAACCAGGTTATCAAGGCAACGATAATAAGACCACCAATACCCAGACTGGCCTTGCCGCCACCGCTCATTCTTCGACGATCGTCCACATTGGAACTCTCGCGTCTTCCGTCCATTTTCATAATTTAATCCAATTTAAGGTTCAACATTTACTTGCAAAAATACATAAATAATCTTCATATCGAACTATTTTCCTCAAAAAAGTAAAAAATAGTGGCAGACAAAAACTAACAATTCAGCTAATAATGTATATTTGCAGAGGAAACATAACTAATTAAATATATTGTATTATGAGAAAGACAAAGATTACAGCTATTCTTTTGAGCGTTGCCTTGGTTTTTGGCAGCTGCGGTACAATGAACAACACAGCTAAGGGTACTGCCATTGGCGGTGGCGGTGGTGCTGCTGTTGGTGCCATTCTTGGTGGTATCATAGGTGGTAGTGGTAAGGGTGCCTTGATTGGTGCTGCCATCGGTGGTGCCGTGGGTGCTGGCACAGGTGCTATCATCGGTCGTAAGATGGATAAGAAGGCGGAAGCAGCAAAGCAGATTGAGGGCGCTGAGGTGGAGAAGGTGCAGGATACCAATGGCCTCGATGCTGTAAAGGTTACCTTTGCTTCTGGCATTTTGTTTGGTTTCAACTCATCGGCTTTGAGCAACGACTCTAAGAAGTCACTGAAGGAGCTGGCTGATATCTTGGCAGAGGACAAGACTACCGACGTTGCTATTGTGGGACATACCGACAAGGTGGGTACTCAGGAGGCAAACATCAAGGTGTCTAACCAGCGTGCATCGGCTGTACAGAGCTACCTGAAGCAATGTGGTGTGCCTGATGCTCAGTTCAAGTATGTTGAGGGTGTGGGCTTTGATCAGTATGATGAGAGTAAGTCGGCTGCTGAGAATCGTCGCGTGGAGATCTTCATGTATGCTAGTGAGAAGATGATTCAAGAGGCTGAAGCAGAGGCTGCAAAGAATGGATAATGGAGAATTGAGAATGAATAATAAAGGCTGCTCGTTTTGAGCAGCCTTTATTATTCAATCATCCTTTTTATTTAAGATGAAGATCTTTGAAGGTACGAGGAGCAGGAACGCCTGGGAGAGGCTTACGATCCTTGAGCTGCTCGAGCGCTACTTCGATAGCCTTGTTCAGCTGCTGGTCTTCGCCGGCCTGTTCCTTGATAGGATCATTGTCGAGCAAGATATCAGGATCGACACCGTGGTTCTCAACAATCCACTGACCTGTCTTGGCATCGTAGTTGGTGAAGAACGGAACGCGAACGTCAGTACCGTCCATGTAAGGCAGTGAACCACTGATACCAATGATACCACCCCAGGTGCGAGTACCGATGACAGTACCCAGGTTGTT
>CAMJNN010000105.1 GCA_946407325.1 uncultured Prevotellaceae bacterium
GTTGTGCAGGTTGGCTTTCTTGGCACGCTCGCGCGCCAGTTTGGTAACACCGGCAATGGCCTTGCGTTCTTTCTCGGAAGCCTGTATCTTCTGCAGCATGGCTTCGGTCATCAGCGGGTTTTTGTGCAGGTAGTTATCTACCTCCTGCTTTACGAAGTCGGCTATGTATTTGTTGATGGTCACGCCATCGGGCTCCATCAGCGTAGAACCCAATTTCGTCTTGGTCTGTCCCTCAAACTGCGGTTCCTCCACATTGATGGCGATGGCAGCTACCAAACCGTTACGGATGTCGCTGTATTCAAAATTCTTGTTGTAGAACTCCTTGATGGTACGAGCCAGATGTTCTTTCAAAGCACTCTGGTGCGTACCGCCCTGGGTGGTGTGTTGACCATTGACGAACGAGTAATACTCTTCGCCATACTGGTTAGTATGAGTGAAAGCTAATTCAATGTCGGTACCTTTCAGATGGACGATATCGTAAAGTCCATCCATCGTCATGTTGTCCTTAAGCAAATCTTCCAACCCATGACGAGACAGGATCTTCTGTCCGTTATACAGAATGGAAAGACCTGTGTTCAGGTAGGTATAGTTCTTGAGCAGGTTCTCCACCGTGTCGTTGTGATAGGTATAGCCAGTGAAGAGGGTATTGTCGGGCTCGAAATAGATATAAGTACCGGTAGGTTCAGTGGTAGGTTCGGTGACATCACTCACCAATTTGCCACACTCGAACTGGGCAATTCGCGCCATTCCATCGCGAAAACTGCGCACCTCGAAATGGGTACTGAGGGCATTGACAGCCTTTAAGCCCACACCATTCAAGCCCACACTTTTCTTGAACGCCTTGCTGTCATACTTGCCACCGGTGTTCAACTTGCTCACGGCCTCAACCATCTTTCCTTGCGGAATGCCTCGGCCATAATCTCTCACGCTCACGCGTTTGTTGTCTTCAATGGTTACCTCAATACGGTTACCAGCACCCATCTTGAACTCGTCGATACTGTTGTCAACGGTTTCTTTTAACAACACATAGATACCGTCGTCTGCCTGCGAACCATCGCCCAAGCGACCGATATACATACCCGAACGCATGCGGATATGATCCATGTCATCCAAGTGGCGGATGTTTTCGTCTGTGTAATCTACTGGCATTTGATTAAAATTGATTTCTTCGCTCATCTTCAATTTTCTATTTCTTTGATAAATGCTCTTCTGCGTTTATGTACTTTATGGTCGAAATAACTCCATTGTGCCTGTACCTTGTCGTTGGTCTCCAATTCTACATTGCTCTCGGCATATTTGAAACCTATCTTGGCATAAGCAGGAATCAGATCGTAGAACAGCAGTGCATTCACACCCTTGTTCTGGTATTCTGGCTTCACGGCCACAAGCAGTAGGTCGAGGCAATCGCCATACTTGTGCAAATAAAGTACCTTGGCCAGATGGTACCAACCAAATGGGAAGAGTTTGCCCTTGGCCTTCTGAAGGGCTTTCGACAGCGATGGCATAGAAAGTCCGGCGCCTACCAGTCTGTCATTCTCATCTATGATCAAGGTAATCATGCGCAGATCGACGATAGGCAGATACATGTCGATATACTGCTTAATCTGTCGGGATGAGAGGGCTGAGTAGCCATAGAGAGGTGCAAAAGCTTCGTTCACCAGTTCGAAGATGGCTTCACCATATTCTTCACGTATTTTCTTGCTGGAGGTGTATTTCTTGATACGCAGGTTGTAACGTTTCATCACCATCTCGGAGATGCGCTTGTGTTTCTCAGGCACCTGACCGTCTTCGGGCATGAACAGCTGCATCTCTATCCAGTCGGCCTCCTTGGCAAAACCCAACTTCTCCATGTGCTGTGGATAATAAGGGTAGTTATAGATAGTGGCCATTGTACCTAACTGGTCGAAGCCTTCTATCAGCATTCCTTCAGCATCCATGTCGGTAAAGCCCAAAGGACCTTGGATATGTGTCATGCCACGCTCCTTGCCCCATTGCTCTACAGTACTGATCAACGCTTTTGATACTTCTGGATCGTCGATAAAGTCAATCCATCCAAAACGAACATTCTTGGTGTTCCAGGTCTGGTTGGCCTTGTGATTGATGATAGCAGCTACACGTCCCACCAGCTTTCCGTCCTTGTAAGCCAGGAAATAATCGGCTTCGCAGAATTCGAATGCTCCATTCTTCTCTCGATTAAAGGTGTTGAGCATATCTTCATACAGGTCGGGCACAGAATAGGGATTATCCTTATACATATCGTAGTTGAAGCGAATAAATTTCTTCAACTCACTCTTCGTTTCCACTTTCTTGATCTCTATCATAATATCTTAACTCATTATTATCAAAGCAATTATATAAGCCACATAGCACAGCACTAAGATGGTACCTTCGATGCGGGTGATGGTACGCGTTTTGTAGAACACACCAAACAGCCACAGCAACACACTAGCGATTACCAACGAACAGAGGTCGAAGTTGGTAATGCCTATGAGGTGCAACGGAGAGATGGATGCTGTAGCGCCCAACACCAGGAAGATATTGAACAGGTTGCTGCCTATCACATTGCCAATAGCCATCTCAGGACTTTTCTTCATAGCTGCTACTACAGATGTGGCTAACTCGGGTAGCGAAGTACCGCCTGCCACCAATGTCAAACCAATGACCGACTCGCTTACACCCAAACTGCGGGCAATGCCGGTGGCTCCATCAACGAAGATATTACCTCCATACACCAAAGCAGCCATTCCGCCTATTATATATATAGGTATCAACCACATGGGAATGACTTTCACTTCTTCCGCTTCCTCGTGACTGTTTTGTCGGGCGATGGAAAAAGTATAGACCATGAAGATGATGAAGAACAGCAACAGCATAAAGCCGTCGGTACGACTCACCACTTCATTGGTATAGCCATCGAACAACTTATCATTACAGATTACCAACAACGCAAAGGCTGAAAGGATGCAAAGAGGGATTTCCTTCAACAGGGTGTTCTTGGTGACAATGATGGGTGCGAAGAGTGCCGTGCAACCTACAATCATCAGGGTGTTGAACATGTTACTTCCCACCAGATTACCGATGGCGATGTCGGCACTGCCTTTTAAGGCGGAAGAGATGGATACCGCCAACTCTGGTGCTGAAGTACCGAAAGCCACAACGGTCAGACCTATCACCAGATCAGAGACTTTCAGTTTCTTGGCGAGGGATGAGGCACCATCTGTCAGGTAATTTGCTCCCAACAGAATCAACACCAATCCACCAAGCAAGCACAAGATATCCATTTGCCAGTTTTACATTTGGGAGCAAAGATAATAAAATATTTTTAATCTCTGCCATGTTTTTGCGTAACAATGTTGCCACAGATGTTTTGCATCTGCCCGATTTTTATTGTTCTACTGTTCGTTGTTCGGATTTTGTGGCAAAAACCTGCATTTATTTGACAGGTGTCAACGGATGGGCATTACCTTTTACCTCTTTCAGATAGGCTTTAGCCGAACCAATCTTGAGATTAATATCGATTCTGACAGGAAGACGGTTGGCATCGTCAGTGATGTAGAAACGAAGGATTTCTTTCTTGTCTCCGTCTTTTGTGATGGCATATAGGGAGAAGCCCTTGCAAGCATATTTGTGTCCGTCCTTAGCCTTAATAATAGCATCGCCTAAGCAAGTGAGGGTTTCATCATCCACCGTGCGACCTGTAGCCAAAGGCAAGGTGGTTTTATGTCCCTCATAGAAATGTTCTACAGAGAAATTGCGGGCACGGGCAATGATGCTCAGCATATCGTAGATGCAACGGCTGTCTTCGATATCACTAACCAAAGGGGTATAATCGGCTACACCCGGACGGGTACGGCGTTGGTGTACTTTGTTCACACCATCTTCATGACTGTACCAAGCCTCATCCACACTATAGTAACTTCCTTCCTCGGCTGCTTTCTTATAGTAGATTGGCTCCAGACGCTCGGTCATATATACTTGCAGGGTGTCACGCAACTTCATCAACATATCGGCTTCTTTGCTGCCAATAGCCATGAGGCGGATATCATAGGCTGGCTGACTGTTGTAGATGGTCTTCTCGGTGCTCAATGAAGCGCGTCCCACTTTCTTCCAGATGATGCCCCAGTCGAAATAAAGGTCGTAGTC
>CAMJNN010000106.1 GCA_946407325.1 uncultured Prevotellaceae bacterium
TTTCAGCGGCCCCACGGGAGTGTTGGGGATGCGCGAAGCGAATTCCCTTGCCCCACGGGAGTGATGGGGATGCGCGAAGCGAATCCCTATAACGCCTTCCAGAAGCGGCGAAAATCGCTATACTTACCAAAGAACGTCAGTTGGTCGCCCTCCTCCAACGCCATATCGTCAGGCGCATCCATCAACACGTTGTGTTCCGTATATTTAATGCCTAAGGCATTCTTCTGCATCTTGCCACGAATGGTCGCAATATGCTTGAGTCCGAACTCCTCCGTCAGGCGCAACTGAGGCACCGAATAACCAATCAGCTTGTTAGGTACACTGAATTTCACCACTGCATGGTCCTTATCCACATGGAAGATTTCAAAGTCGTAGCCAAACTCAATAATCTCCACCAACTTATGGGCAGCATCCACCTCGGGCGACAAAATCTTTTCTATATTGAACGCTTGCATGACGGAACGATGCACCTCATCGTTGGCACGGGCAAAGATATGCTCCACCTTATGCAGTTTCAGCAATGCCGTCACACGCACAGAAACGCCAAAGTTCTCGCCAATAGCCACTATCACGGCATCCACATTATTCAATGGCAAGGCCGATAATGCCTGTTCATCGGTGGCATCCATCACGAAAGCAGCGGCCAACTTCTCCTTCAGTGGCTCCACGTGAGAGGCCTTATTATCCACACCTATCACCTCATGCCCTACAGTAGCCAGCTCGTCAGCCAGCGCAAAACCGTAGTCTCCCAAACCAATAACAATGTACTTCATATCTTAATCTTCAATTTATTATAATCTCTCCTGACGGATGGCGATAGTTCACCACCTTCTTCTGCTTCACCAGTCCCATCATGATGGTTATCATACCCAAACGGCCGATAAACATCAGTGGTACCATAAACAGCTTACCTTCGAGATGCAGCATCGAAGTAGCGCCCAAGCCCACGCCATCTGTCGTCAAAGCCCCCAGACACTCGAAGAACACCAAACGGAGCGGTATCTCCGGCTCTAACAGGTTCATGATGAAGATAGCCACCACCAAAGCACTTAACGACAACAACACCGTGGTATTGGAGCGACGGATGGAGCCGGGTGACAACTCGCGATGGAAGACCTCCACCCGATCGGAGCCTCTCAACATTGACTTCAGGTTTAGCAACACCACGGCAAAGGTATTGACCTTGATGCCACCAGCTGTTGACTGTGCACCGCCACCTATCCACATCAGTACCGCAAAGATAATCATCGACGAAGTACTCCACGTCAAAGGATCAAGGGACGTAAAGCCTGCCGAACGGGGACATACCCCCATGAAGAAAGCATGCGTGAGTTTGTCGGCAGGAGTAAGTCCTGACAAAGCACCGTTCCACTCCAACAACGCAAACAAAATAGTAGCTACTGTTAGCAAGGAGACAGTCATAATCAGCACAATGCGTGTGTTAAGGCTATAGTTATGATATACCTTACGCCCCTCCCAACGTCGATAGCGTATCAATGTCCACAAGCTATGCAGTTGTGTTACCAACGTATCTTTAAAGTTCACCAATATCGGGAAGCCGATACCACCCAATATGATCAGCATCGACAGATAAAGGTAGAGCGGTGCATGATTGGTAAACACCTGTGGGTTGGACATGCCATCGGGTAACGTACTGAAACCGGCATTACAGAACGCCGATATGGCATGAAACACCGAGAACTTTATCTCATCCGCCAATTCATATCCCAGCGTACCATGAATGTCTGTCCACACCAAAAAGGCACCCACTGCTTCGATGACCACCGTAAAACTTAAGATATACAATAAGGTGGAAAGCAAGGAATTGAGTGAGTTGCTGCTCACCATATCGCGCACCATCATGCGGTTGTAGATGCTTGTGTCACCCATGAAGAACAACGTAAAGAAGCTAGTAAAGGTCATCAGGCCCAAGCCTCCTATCTGGAACAAAAACATCAGCACCACAAATCCCAGTTCGGTGAATGTCTGCGTGATGTCTATCGGACTCATGCCCGTCACGCACACGGCACTGGTAGATAAGAACAAGGCATCTATCCACGAAATGCCATGATAGGTACATCGAGGCAGCAACAACAAGCCTGTGCCGATAAGTATGATAAACAGGAAGCTAATAGCCAGCATGAGCGAAGGATTGGCCTTGCGGCGCAGCAGATAGGTAATCCCCCTTGAGAGGGTGAGCAACGCCAGCAACATACTCATCCCCACACGATAGCCACGACTGTTCATCAGCAACCAGAACTGTCTGACAGGTCCATCATCCGGTTGATAGAAGATAACAGGCACCAGCGTCATTAGATACAGTACCACCAATATCCACGACATGATGTTCATCTCCTGCCGTGTTTTCCCAAAGCCCAACAACAGATGTGAGATGATATCTACCAAGAACACCACCCAGATGCCATGATACACCTGCCCCAACATCTGCACATCGGCATTGGAAATCACGAAACCATGCTCATATAAAAACGCTACTATCAACAACAACGAAGCTGCCACAGCCAGTAAGCGTATGCCTCCCAGCAGCCATCCGATATAAGGATATATCCAGCGATGACGATATAGCAGATACTTATTGTCAGATAATTTCATGATTTGTCCCATGCACAATTAACAAGCAAACTTAATCAAAAGTAATATTATAAGCAAAAAATAGCGGCAAAAAGCGTCAAACTAAAAAATAATGATTACATTTGCAGCTGTTTAACGCAAAAAAATTAACAAACAATGAGTAACAAGACTAAAAGATTTATCCTCCCTGAGGAAGAGATACCACATTACTGGTACAACATTCAAGCTGACATGAAAAACAAGCCATTGCCTCCTATCCATCCTGCTACCAAGCAGCCATTGAAGGCAGAAGACCTCTTTCCTATCTTCCCTGAAGAGTGCTGTCGTCAGGAAATGAACCAGACCGACCAGTGGATTGAGATACCTGAAGAGGTACGTGAGATGTACAAGTACTACCGCAGTACCCCATTGGTACGTGCCTATGGTTTGGAGAAGGCATTGGGCACTCCTGCGCATATATATTTCAAGAACGAGAGCGTGAGCCCTATGGGTTCTCACAAGCTGAACTCAGCCCTGCCACAGGCATACTATGCTAAGATGGAAGGCACCACCAACATCACTACCGAAACAGGTGCCGGTCAGTGGGGTGCTGCGCTGTCATACGCCGCTCGCCTGTTTGGCTTGGAGGCTGCTGTTTATCAGGTAAAGATCAGCTACGAGCAGAAGCCTTATCGTCGCAGCATCATGCAGACCTACGGTGCACAGGTAACTCCTTCACCATCTATGTCCACCCGTGCCGGCAAGGACATCCTGACACGCGATCCGTTCCACCAGGGTTCACTGGGTACCGCCATCTCCGAGGCTATCGAGCTGGCGACTACCACTCCCAAGTGTAAATACACCCTGGGCTCTGTATTGAACCATGTGGGTTTGCACCAGACCATCATCGGTTTGGAGGCAGAGAAGCAGATGGAGATGGCAGGTGAATATCCTGATGTGGTGATTGCCTGCTTCGGTGGCGGTTCTAACTTCAGCGGTCTGGCATTCCCATTCATGCGCCACACTCTGTTGGAAGGCAAGAAGACCCGCTATGTGGCTGCTGAGCCCGACTCCTGTCCTAAGCTGACGCGCGGTAAGTTTGAATACGACTTCGGCGACGAGGCTGGTTACACCCCATTGTTGCCCATGTACACCCTGGGTCACAACTTCCGTCCTGCCAACATCCATGCTGGAGGCTTGCGCTACCACGGAGCTGGTGTCATCATCTCTCAGTTGCTGAAGGATGGTTATATGGAAGCTGTTGATATTCCTCAGCTCGAGACCTTCGAGGCAGGTACCTTGTTTGCCCGTGCCGAGGGTATCATCCCTGCACCAGAGTCATGCCACGCCATCGCAGCTACCATCCGCGAGGCACAGAAGTGCACCGAGACAGGCGAAGAGAAGGTGCTACTGTTCAACCTCTCAGGTCACGGCTTGATTGATATGGCTGCCTACGACCAGTACATCGCTGGTAACCTGCAGAACTATCGCGTCACCGATGAGGACTTGAAGAAGTCAATGGCTGATGCCGA
>CAMJNN010000107.1 GCA_946407325.1 uncultured Prevotellaceae bacterium
CTCCACTGCAAACGACTGGTATCTTGGAACTCGTCGATCATGATGTGGGTGATATGGGTGCCTATCTTTTCGAAAATAAAAGCTGAGTCGCTGTCGCTGATCAGGTTGGCCAACAGCTGATTGGTATCGGCCAACAAGAAACGGTTCTTTTCGTGGTTCTCTAGGGTAACGGCTTCGCGTATGGCATTGATGAGCTGCAGCTGGTATAGATATCGTGTACCCATGTCGCAGCTGCGACTGATGGCAACTGTCTGGGCGCGATAGGTTTCTGCCTCATTGAGCAGGGGCATGAGCTCTTGCTCTACCACTGAGGCAAGTTGCTCTTTTTGCTTGGCTTTGGCATTGATCCAACTATCTGCGTTTTGCATCTTTTCTTCTATGCGCTTGCCAGGTAGTTTGTCGTTGTCGAATGCATTCTTTTCCAGTTTGTTGAAATAGGCAATGACGGTGCCACCATATTTAATATCGGTCTCGAAGCTGGGATGCTGGTTCATGATGTCGTCAAACCGCTGTCTGTATGGGGCTAATCCGTCGATGGCTTCCTGCTTTATCAGTTTGAGGTGTTGTTGGTAATCCTTGATAATCTGACTGTCTTTCAGCTGTTCGTGCAGTCGTTTGCTCTTTTCTACGAAGCCCTCGTCAAAGATGTGCCGTCCGAATGATTTCAGTTCGTCATCCACTTGCCAGCGGGTAGCATCGTTGATCTTTGCATCGATATAGCTGAGTATCCAGGATAATTCTGTGGAATGCTCATCGAGTTGGGCAATCATGTGATCGACTACTTCATCGAGTACGGCCATAGTATCCAACTCAATGTTGAGGTTGGAACCGATGCCTAATTCTCGTGCCAGGTTGCGAGTGACTGTCTGGAAGAAGGAATCGATGGTGGTGACTTGAAAGCGGTTGTAGTCGTGCAAGATGCGATGTAGTGCATCACCAGCCCGTTGTCTGATGTCAATGGTGCTGAACGAATGTCCCGTTTCTTGCAGTCGTTTCATCAAAGCCTCCAGATAGGGTGCCGAACCAGCATCGCCTTGCCATATACCCCACAGCTGCTGCAGGATGCGCTCCTTCATTTCTGTGGTGGCCTTGTTGGTGAACGTCACGGCCAGGATATGTCGATAGGCGCTGGGGTTAATGATGAGATGCATGATATACTCCACCGCCAAGGTGAAGGTCTTGCCAGAACCTGCTGATGCCTTATAAATGAGTAATTCCATGTGGTAAAGATACAGAAAAAAAGGCAAACAATAATGTTTTTTGACATAAAACTTAAAAATAGTTGATAAAAATTTTTTAGTTTTAAAATATTTACTTAAATTTGTGCCACATTACCTGATTGACATGGATAGTATGTGAATATAATCTGGTCATACAAATGCATGTATTTTTGCATTGACAGGATAATTGAATAGTAGTTTTGTCGTGTTTTATTTTGTGTTTGTGTTGTAGACTAGGCTTTGTTGAGAAACAAGGCCTAGTTTTTTGTAGAACGGTATGACCTAGGCGAAAAGGTCGTAAGAATGGGATAAGTGTTAAATAATGTCAAATTATGGAAGATTTATAGTACTATGTATTGCAAGGTACTAAAATAATTTCATATCTTTGCAAAACCAAAGGTTGCCTATATGACAACATTTGGTGTGTATTCACTACATAAAACATATAAAGATATGAGTAACGAAAATGCAAAATCACAGATGAGGAAGGGGATGCTGGAGTATTGCGTGTTGTTGCTGTTGCACAGAGACGCTGCCTATGCTTCTGACATTCTCTCACAGCTGAAAGAGGCTGAACTGTTGGTGGTGGAGGGAACACTTTATCCCTTGCTGACCCGACTGAAGAACGACGGGCTGCTGAACTATGAATGGCGAGAATCGACACAAGGTCCGCCCAGAAAGTATTACTGTTTGACAGAACTCGGTGTGGAGGCGCTGAAAGCTATGGACGAGGCGTGGGTTGGACTGACACACACGGTAGAGGTGCTGAAGTCGAGCATCACAGACCCTAAATTCCTGATTGTATAACTGAAAAAACTCATTGATATGAAAAAGAATATTAACATCAACATGTTTGGCGTGATCTACGCCATTGACGAGGATGCTTACGATCTGCTGAAAAAGTATCTGGAGAATATGCGCAGCTATTATAGCCGTCGCAGTGGTGGGGAGGAAATAGCCAACGATGTGGAGAGTCGTGTGGCTGAACTCTTTGCTGACCTGAAGGCTCAAGGGGTGGAGGCTATCACCATAGAGCATGTGGAGGATATCATCAAGCGTATTGGTGACCCACAGCAAATGGATGAGGAGGCTGATGTGAAAAGTGAGCGTGTAATGGACGGTGGCTATGCAGAGGCTGTTGATGAGAAGACTGTAAGGAAGTTGTATCGTGACCCAGACGACAAAATTTTGGGCGGTGTGATATCAGGTCTTTGCCATTACTTAGGTGTTGAAGATCCTGTAATAGCACGATTGATATTCTTGTTGCTGGTGTTCTTCTCACATGCTATTCTGGTGGTGGTCTATGCTGTTTGCTGGGCACTGATTCCTGAGGCCAAGACGGCTGAGGAACGCTTGCAGATGAAGGGCAAACGAGTAACTCCGAATGCCATTAACGAGGAACTGATGCAGGGTGTAGATCGTGCAAAGAAGTTTGTGAACGATCCTGAAAATCAGCGTAAGGCTGGCGGATGTCTCGCTACTTTCGTAAAGATTTGCTTCTTCTCGTTCTTGGGACTCTTAGCGCTCATATTTGGCTCGATATTGCTCTGCGTACTGGTGGCTTTGTTCGTATCGCTGGGAGCAACTGTGTTTGGTATTGGAGGCGTTTTGATGGGATTAGGTGTTGATCCTGATTTCGTGACGATGCTTGGTACCGTACCGACCTGGATACAATGGACTTTCGCCGGAGCTACTATTCTGGTGCTCGCCATTCCTTTGTTCATGCTGTTGCACAAGCTGCTGAGCAAACCTGAGAAGTCGATGTCAACAGGAACAGTGGTGACCATGATTATTGTTTGGATATTGGCTTTGGGTGTGGCTATCTCAACATTGATACCGATTGCTGCCAACTTTGCCGATCAAGAATACAAGTTTTATAAAACCTACAGAACTGAAGCTGTTATAGAGCAACCAGCTGCTGAAGTTGTTGCAGAACAACCTGCTGCTGTAGCGGTCTTCTCTTAAGCTGTTTCAGCTGGACAGAAATATGCTGGGCTAAGTCTCAGTTCAAGAATAGGGGGTGTTGTGTTTACAGCACCCCTTTATAATAGAAGTGGTCTGGGCTTAGGCTTAGCTGGGGTAATACTGCATTGGGACTGAATATGCCATAGACGGATGAGCCAGAACCACTCATAGACGCATATTCAGCTCCATTGTCGTATAGCAGCTGCTTGATGGCCTCGATTTGAGGATGTTGCGGGAAGATGCTCGCCTCGAAATCGTTGACTAAATATTGACGCCACTCAGAGATAGGCGCTTGCAGTATATCGACAATAGCTACTGCTGGGCGTTGAGGATGGATATGCGCAAATGCTTCCTTGGTGGAAACAAACACATTGGGCTTGATGATGATAATCTGATAGTCCTTGAGCGGCAGACTGATGGGAGAGAAAACATCACCAATGCCTGTGGCAAAAGTAGGCTGATTCTGAATAAAGAAAGCACAATCGGCACCTAACTGAACAGCCAATTGTTCGAGCTGTGTTGTTGAAAGATGCAACTCAAATAACTGGTCAAGTAGCTTGAGCATGAAGGCCGCATCAGCAGAGCCGCCTCCCAAGCCTGCTCCAGAAGGGATATGCTTGAGTAGGTGAATAGCTATAGGGTGTAGGTCGGGATATGATTTCTTGAGCAATTGATAGGCCTTGACCACCAAGTTCTTGTCGGCATCACAATCGAGCGTATTTCCATATTGTTGAAAGGTGTATCCTCTTTCCTCATGGGCGTTGGCAACAGTAACTTCCAGTGCATCATGAAGGCCTGT
>CAMJNN010000108.1 GCA_946407325.1 uncultured Prevotellaceae bacterium
AGACACCGTCCACGGCGTTGCCAGCAACGGCAGGAGCCAGGTCGCCCACGAAGGTAACGTTGACTTTATAGAATTTATCACTTGACTCAGTGCACGGCCACGCAGAAGCATCGGCAACGTGGCAAAGGGTGGCCTTTCCATCTTTGAAGTCATATCCAAAATACAAACCGGCTGATGACCAAGTCAGTTCTTCCGGGTCGGCATAACAGTAAACATCCGTAACTTCCGTACAATCATAGAATGCTCTCTGGCCAATTGATGTAAGACCGCTACCAAGAGTTACGGTAGTCAGTCCACTGCAACCCGAGAATGCTGATGAACCAATAGATGTCATATCATTATGAATGACCAAAGACTTAAGGCTCTTACAACTCTGGAAGGTACTGGATTCTATCGAAGTCACCGAGTTGGGAATGGAAATATCTGTGAGGTTGGAGCAGAAGGAGAATGCCGATGAGCCAATGGAAGATATCGTGCTGGGAATAACCAACGAGGTGAGGCCTTTGCAACCAGAGAATGCACCATTACCTATGGCGGCTACATCTGCTGGGAATGTGGTATTCTTACAGCCTAATAACAAAGTGTTTGTCTCAGAATTTATAATGGCATTACAATCGCCTCGTGAATCATACTTGGTGTTCCCTGCCGCAACGGTGATAGTGGCAAGATTTCCACCGGAGAATGCATTCTCCAAGGTGGTCACCTTGGCAGGAATATTCAATGAGGTCAATTTGTCACAACCGCTGAAGGCTCCCTCGCCAATAGTCGTCAACTCGCTTCCCAAAGTCAAAGTCGTCAGCTCAGGGCATCCATTAAAGGCTTCCCTGCCAATAGTGGTCAAAGCATCTGGGAGGGCGAGTGTAGTAATAGAACAACCGGCAAAGGTTCCTTCGCCAATCTCTGTGACACCCGACGGAATGTTAATAGCCATCAGACCGTTAGCCAGATGGAAGGCACGCGCCTCAATAGTGGTGACACTCGCTGGCAGCGTGAGGGTGAAAGGATCAGATATTGCCCAGAAAGATTCGTAACCGATAGTTGTCACACCAGCAGGCACAGAAGAGGCGTTACAGCCTACAACGAGCTTGTTGGCAGTCTTCTCGAAGATGGCATTGCTGCCCAAATCTGCATATTTCGCATTTTCTGCATCCACAGTCAGTGAAGTCATGTTGCATTCTCCGAAGTATCCTGCACCATAGATGTTAGTAACATTCTTCGGAATGTTAAGCGAGGTGATACCAGAACCGTAGAACACAGAACCGTTGTAATAGACATCACCACCGCCTAAATCCTGAATAGTTCCGAGTGTTGTCAAACTCTCGGGCAACGTGATGGATGTCAGGCTGGTGCAACCACTGAAGGCTGATTGATGGATTGTGGTGAGCGATGAGGTACCAGAGAAGGTGACGTTGGCAAGTTTTGTACAATCACTGAATGCACTTACACCAATCTCCTCGACGCTGGCAGGGATGGCAATGGTTGTCAGAGCTTCGCACCCTTTAAATGCGCTCTTGCCTATCGTTGTTAATGCGGGAGTACCATCAAACGTGACTGTAGCCAGATTCTTACACATCCAGAAAGTGTATTCGCCTGTATTGGTCACACTCTCAGGAATAGTGATACCAGTCAATTTCTCCTTGGCATCATTGTCATACCTGAAAGTATAGTCGGCAATAGCCGTAACCGTTCCGTCATAGACTACCGTACCTGTACCTGCAGCAAACTCATGTGACTTAACACCCGTAGCTCCCGTGAAATTTGACTCGTCATCGAATATCGTCAACTTCTCAGAGGCAGTGTAAGCGAATGTGGTGGTAGTGGCAGGTGCTCCACCGTCGGCTACAATTATATCAGCGTATTCTTTCCAGCCATCGGCGGCCTTGTAGGCGGCAACACTGGCTGAGGGAACATTGATGGCAGTGAGAGTTGAGATTTTTACTTGATTATATTCTGCATCATTCTCATAGAAGACACCACTGCCATCCGTTCCAAGAGTCGGAGGAGTTGTGGCATTACATGTGATGGTTTCTATTCCTTCACATTCTCCAAAGGCATCTGTTCCAATGGCAGTCAAAGTGCTGGGCAGGGTAAGATTCTTAATTCCGACTTCCATGTAGAAAGCACTGCCTGGAATCTCTGTAATGCCTTCGCCAATGATGACGTTCTCAATGCCACAAGGATAGCCATTGAAGTTATCGGGATTAAAGCCACCGCCTTGGCCACCCATTCCTGTGCTTTCCCAACCACTATGGTTTTCAATAGCACCAGTCCCCTCGATGGTCAGCGTCTGTGTAGCCATTTCGTATGACCATGTGGCACTTGTTCCACAGTCACCAGCAGGGCTCTTGATTTTTTCGCCAAAAGCACTCCAACCATCTGCATCCTTGTAGTCCTGAACCTTTGCTGAAGGAACATAGACACTGGTAATTCCACTAACATCATCGCCAAAAGCGTTATTTCCAAGAGTTGGAGGTGTAGAGGCATAACAACCAATTGAAGTTAACGCACCGTATGCGAAAGCTGCTTCTCCAATAGAAGTAACTGTGCTTGGAATACTTATTGATTCAAATGTACTCATAAGGAATGCATATTCACCTATCGTTTCCAACCCTTCAGGAAGGCAAATGTTCCATATTTGGGTTTCTCCCATTGCACTTCTACCAATAGATTTCAACGTACTTGGCAGCGAAACAGACATTAAGCTCTCCTGCTGATGAAAAGCACATGCAGGAATATTTGTAATACCTTCGCCAACAACCACAGTTTGGATACCTGTCCACATATAATTAACGATCGGATTGAATGTTGCCGCTGGGCCATCCTGGTCGTTCCAAGGATATGCTTCTGGTTGAACATTTCCATTCTTTTCGTATGTTTTTATTGCTCCTGTTCCTGAAAGTGTCAGCTTCTTTGTTCCCAAATCGAAAGCCCATGTCACTGCATCCGTTGCTGGTTCACCATCACCGCAGTTGCCATGAGGATAGGTGATAATACCAGAGAAAGCACTCCACTTGTCTGCAGCCTGATAAGTAGCGACACTTTCAGTAGGTACATATATCGCAGTCGGGGTAACAGCAGTGAAAACATTGGCATTTGCGATAGTTGGTGGGGTTGCCGCACAACAACTAATATACTTCAAATATCTACATTCCATAAATGCCTCTTGCCAAATTTCAGTCAAGCCACTGCCCAAACGTACATACTTTAGATGATTGTTTGAGAAAGCACATGACTTAATCGTGGTAACGCTATTAGGGATGTTCAGCGTGGTGAATCCCTCAGCGATACAATTGTCAAAAGCAAAGATACCGATGGTCTCCACGCTCTCACCGATGGTAACATCGGTTAAGGCAGTAAAACAGTTAAAGGCACAATTGCCCACAGAGGTGATATCATCACCAATGACCACCTTCGTAACGCTGGTTCTATAAGCAGCCCAAGGCGTAGATGACGGGTCGTCGGTGTAATCGTCCATCGCGCCCGTTCCCGAAATAGTCAGCGTACCGTTGTCATACTCCCACGTGGCATTTGCACCACACGAGCCGCTGGTAGCTTGTGCATTCACACTCATGCACACCACTGCCATGAGTGCCGTGCATAGGAATCTCAGTAGTTTTTTTCTCATAGTTGTAAAGTTTTAAATTGGTTTGTATTGTTGTTTTATTGGCTTATTACTTGTTGCTCGTCTTGAGCGGGCACCTCCTGCGAGAACATGTTGCGCAAGCCGTCCTCATAGGCACGCAGGGCTTCGCGCCCCTTATTGGTGATGCTGCAGGTGGTGCGCGAGAAGCGGCCTATACCAGTCTTCGACACATCAAGGTAGCCTGCCTCCTTCAGAGTAGTAATCTGTGTGCTCAGGTTACCACGGGTAGAGTCGGTAATCTGGCACAGATACATGAAGTCGGCACTCTTCAGCGAGTCGAGGGCGACCATGATTTTCAATCGTAGCTCGCTGTGGAGCAGGGGGTTGA
>CAMJNN010000109.1 GCA_946407325.1 uncultured Prevotellaceae bacterium
CCCACCTCAAAACCTAAGTGGTGAACGCCATTGCCGTGCTTGTCGTAAAACTCTCGGAAAGAGCTGGCCTTCTCGTCGGCTTGATGCAACTCCAATACCCAACTGCCCATATCGATGTCGCACACCAGCAAATCGCAAGTGCTTGGCTCACCGCGATAGGTGTAAGGGAACTCTGGCTTATACTCTAAATGGTTGGTTCTTACTTCTGGCACAGGGATGTCCAGCAATGCTGCCCATGCTTTGGCGGCTTTGAAGATGTCGCCTACCACAATGTTGATCTGGATAAACTTGTCTTTCTTTAGCGGATTGGCCATAGGCTTGTAATCCACAACTTCACTTTGCTGAACAGATGGCTGCTCAGCAGTTTTCTCCTTCGGAGCTGAACATGCTGCTAAAGTCAGTACAGGAATAATTGCTAAATGTTTGACTTTCATGACTGTTATTTTTTGATTCGTGAATAGATAGAGGAGGGCATGGCACCCTCCTCATTATTATTTGATGTCAAGATGCATGGTAAATGGATTCTCTTTGGTATCAGCCTTCCACTCGCCATCTGTTGGGCCGTTAGGGTTGCCATACTTGGCGAAGTTGGTCCAGTAATCCATCATACGGTCGCTCAGTTCATAGTCGGCTGCCGTGAACGGACGACGGCTGTTCTTCAGTGTTTTGAAGATGAACCACAACTCTGATGAGTGGTAAGCGGTGTTAGGATCACCAGGCAAACGGCGATCGAAGCGATAGGCATATACTGGGTTCTTGCTTTGTGTTTCGCGCAGGAAAGCAAACTGGTCGATGCCTTCACCCATAGTAGGCATCATGTCGTCGAGGGTGGAGCCCAGCAAATATGGCACATCGGCAATGGTGTTGTCCTCTGCAGCTTGTGTAAAGGTCTTGCCCAACAGTCGCCCATCAATATGAGGCACCATCATCAGAAAAGCTTTCTTCTCTGCCATATACTTGCTTAATGCCTCACTCAGTTGCTGAGGGGTAGCGGAACGCATGGCCTCTAAGGTGGTAAGACCTGCCATATCCATTATCTCTTTGCCTTGTGCCTCGGCTACATCTTGTGCAGGACCGGGAATCAGTTCGCCCAAGCCACCTATACTCTGGATGATGGCCTTGCTCAACAGCTTCTTTGATTCGTTGGAGGTAACCAGGTTCTTAATGCTGGCAGCTCCGGCACTCTGTCCGAATATCATGATGTTATCGGGGTTTCCACCAAACTGGGCAATGTTCTTCTTTACCCATTTCAAGGCAGCTACCTGATCCCATGTGCCATAGTTGCCTGATACGCCATCAACATCCTCTTTAGACAATAGCGGATGTGACAGGAATCCTAATACGCCTAAGCGGTAGTTGATGGTTACGAGAATCACGCCACGTGTTGCCCATGCGTCGCCATCCATCGTAATTTCGTGTCCCCAACCTGCTGAGTAAGCGCCACCATGCACCCAGAAGGCCACTGGCAGTTTGGCATCTGTCTTGCCAACGGTTTCAGCAGGTGCCCACACATTCAGGTAAAGGCAGTCCTCGCTGAACTCTGGGTCGCCACCAAAATAGAACTCCTCAGTATAGAACTCACCTGGTGTGTGAGTTGCCTGTACTGATGCGGCACCGAAAGTATCCATTACCTTCACGCCTTCCCAAGCTACTACTGGCTGTGGACGCTTCCAACGCAGGTCGCCTACAGGCGGTGCAGCATACGGAATGCCTTTATACACCATTACGTTAGTGGAGTCGGTTAATACGCCCTGAATCTGACCACCCTCGATGGTCAGCACAGGATTTTCATTTGCCTCTGGCTGTGCGGTACAAGCCACCATCATAGCAGCTACGGCAAAGCCTAATACATTCTTCAGTCTCATAATTATAGTTTTATTCAATATCTTTTTTTGTTGCATAGAATAGTTTATAAATCCAAAAAGCACTCGATAGGAATGAAAGGATGAAACCTGCTATCAGTACACCCCACATGACTTGCGGCCATCGCTCGGGATGCTTGGCAAACAGCTTGTAGCGCAGGGTGTTGAAGGCGTGATGCTTCACATAGTACCACCATCTGTTGTTAGGGTAGCTACGGTAAGCCCCTGTGCGAGGATTTACGTAGAGGTTACGGTCGTTGGTAGTAACCTTCCATACGGGCAATGGCTCGTAGCGCTGCAAATCAACGTAATAGTTGTCATAGTCTGTTAGCAGTTCGGTGCCTACTGAGTCTGCTTGGCAGAAGTCCATCATGGCACCACCCACCATTGTTTCGTCCAAGTAGAACGGCTTCACGTAGGGCGTGGTGGCATTGATATAGATAGGCTCGTCGTGTCCCTCTAAACTGATGATATAGAGTGGGATGGTGTCGAAACTGCTCCACTCGATGCGACTTACTTGTCCGTTGTAGCGGGCAATGATGCGACGATAATCCAACGCATAGCGGTTCAACGGCATCGTGCCTCGTAACAGTGAATCGCTCCATGATGATGCATCGGCAGGAGGTGCCACATACACAGGAGGCAAGGTATCGGTGATGTGTGCAGGTATGGTCAGTGTGTCGTTGCCCCTCACCACATCGTACAGCGTGTGTCCGTCGTAGCGATAAGCCACGATTGAGGTAGTTGCTGTGCTGTCGGTAGGCAGTCGGTCGCTCAGTAGCTTGTCTATCGACGTCAAGCCACGAGGCAAGGGCTCCAAGTCGGCATAGCGGATGGTGTGCTCGGTGGGCATCATCGTTAACAAAGCTAAGTACATACCGTAGATGAAGCATAGCAGGCAGAGCAAGCTCAGTAGCAGTCCTACCCTTTTTTTTATGTGAGAATTACTAATCATTATCGTCACAAAATTAAAAAAAACTATGTTTGTGTCAAAATTAAGTGCTACATTTGTAGTGAATACGAACAAATTAACCCTAAAGCGATGAATTTATTTTACAGTTTTTTTGCGATGCTAACCGCTTGCCTGTTGGTGGCATGTGGCTCTCAGAACAATACCACTACGGTGAGCAATCCCTTGACATTGACCGATGGATCACCTGTGGTGATGGGCGACCCCTTTATCCTTCGTGCCAGCAACGGCAAATATTATGCTTACGGCACTACCGAGGGCAATATGGATGGGTTTAATGTATATGAAAGTCAGGACCTTGCCACTTGGACATTGCAAGGACAGTGCTATAAGGCCGACCCTAACGGATGGACTACCGATTGCTTTTGGGCGCCTGAGGTGTATGAACGTGATGGCCAATTTTATATGCTCTTTTCCTCTAACTGGAAAGAGAACCCTACCAATGAAGGTGAGATTTTCCGTATTGGTGTAGCTGTGAGCGATAGTCCTACGGGGCCTTTCAAGGAGCTGTCCGACAAGCCGATCTTCGACCCTGGCTATCCTATTATCGATGCCAATCTCTACTTTGCCGACGATGGCAAGGTTTATCTCTATTACTCCCGTTGTTGCTACAAACATGCGGTGGAGAGCGAGTTGGCCACTAAGCTGAAAGCCGAAGGCAAGTATGATGAAATAGAAGAAAGCTGGATATATGGTGTGGAGATAAAGCCTGACTTCAGCGGTGCAATAGGTGAACCTGTACAGCTGCTTGCTCCTCCATACGAGTTGGGCGGCTTCCAGGAGTGGGAGAGTCGCAGTGCGATGGCAGGAGAGGCCAACCGTCGTTGGAACGAGGGCTCTTTCATCTTCAAGCACGGTGACACTTATTATATGATGTATAGTGCCAACTTCTACGGAGGACCATATTATGCAGTGGGTTATGCCACCAGTAAGTCGCCTTTGGGACCCTTCACCAAGTCAACTGACAACCCTGTGCTGGAGCGCAACAACGACAAGGGTGGCGAGGTGTATTGCACAGGACATAATATGGTGCTGACCCTGCCTGATGGCACTCTTTTTACCGTCTATCACGGTCG
>CAMJNN010000110.1 GCA_946407325.1 uncultured Prevotellaceae bacterium
CAACAGCTTTACGATAGCCTGGTGTTAGGTTTAACTGAGTTTATCCCTGCTATACAGGTTGATGCCAACCAGTTGGCTAAACTCGACTGCCTGCTCTCCTTTGCCAATGTGGCCAAAGCCAACAAGTACATCCGTCCTGTTATCAGCGACGACGACGTACTTGACATCCGCAAGGGACGTCACCCTGTTATCGAACAGCAACTGCCTTTAGGTGAGCCATATATCCCCAACGATGTAGAACTCGACACACATAGTCAGCAGATCATCATCATCACTGGGCCCAATATGGCCGGTAAGTCGGCTTTACTACGCCAAACGGCACTCATCACACTCATGGCCCAGATTGGTAGTTTTGTTCCTGCCGAAAGTGCTCACATTGGCTTGGTCGATAAGATCTTTACCCGAGTGGGGGCCAGCGACAACATCTCAGTAGGTGAATCTACCTTTATGGTGGAGATGACCGAAGCCTCTGACATCATGAACAACCTCTCGTCTCGCAGCTTGGTACTGTTCGATGAGTTAGGTCGAGGCACCTCAACCTACGATGGCATCAGCATTGCCTGGGCCATTGTGGAGTTTATCCACAACCACCCAAAAGCCCGTGCCCGTACGCTTTTCGCCACCCACTACCACGAACTGAACGAGATGGAAAAGACCCACGAACGCATCAAGAACTACAACGTGTCTGTCAAGGAGATTGACGGCAAGGTGATCTTCATGCGCAAGTTGGTACGTGGTGGCAGTGAACACTCGTTCGGTATCCATGTGGCCAAGTTGGCGGGCATGCCCAAGAGCATAGTCAAGCGAGCTGACGAAATCCTCAAGGTGTTGGAAAAAAACCAAGGCAAGGACATTGATGTAAAGCCTTTGGGCGATATCGGCAAGGCCGATGGCTATCAGTTAAGCTTCTTCCAACTGGATGACCCAGTGCTTTGCCAGATTCGCGACGAGATCCTTCATTTAGACGTGAACAACCTCACGCCTCTCGAGGCCCTCAACAAGCTCAACGACATCAAGCGCATCTTGAAAGGTAAATAACTACCCTACCATTTCAGTCGCATCTGTAGTTGGAGGTCAGCCTTGCTTTTTCCAGCTATTTGTTCGTTGCCAGAACTAATCACGTCACGGTCAAAGTAATAGGTATGTCCAAACTTGGCTATCAGCATCAGCGTTTTGCCCAGATCCATGCGAAGATGTACCGAATAACGCAAACCCTCACCACTGAACGAAGGAGAATAGAATGTATAGAGCAACCCCCTCTCATAGCCATACACCCGAGAGTCATAGTCATCCGTATGAAAATAGGTACCTTGCAGATGCAACTTCATCTTCCACCAGTCAACTCCTGCCAATTGGGTGACTTGCCATCCATAGCTGTGTTGCTGTTGGGTAAACACATTGAAATCGGCTGTGGTACGCAACAACAGTTTGTCGGTCTGGTAACTCAGCCTGTACCTTGCCTGATGGTGGTATGTTGGCAAAGTCAAATCACCCTTCGTGCCCGTGACATCACGTTCCTTACGTTTATATCGATAGTTGACAAACATCGACCATTGTGACGTAGGCAACCATTCTACTCGCAAACGACCTTCAAAACCAGTTGATGGCTTACTGATACGGTACTTTTCCCAAGGGTGAGAGAACAAATCCACAGAACCAAAGAAACGGAAGTGCGCCAAAGGCGAAGCCTCAACAGCCATATACCAGCCATTCTCATTTTGTACACTACCACCGTCGCTAAAGGCATTGGCAAAATAAGCCCAGTAGTCATGGCGATAATAACGATGCACCACCATTAGTTTGTAGTTTTGCGAAGGTTGATAAATCAAACGGTTCAGCATCGCCCAACCTTGCTTGCCCTTCGCCACCTCGCCGGCAATGTTTAAACGCCGGAGTCGTAGCTGATAATCCGCACTCACATTATAGAAATCCTTGCCATGCAGGTTGTATTCGGCATACCCCGTAAGTCGAGGCAGATACTCCTTGTCAAACCCATACCAAAATCCCGTAATCCCAATATCGAAGCGGTTTTGGTGAAGTGTCAGATGTCCACCAGCTACCTGCATGCCAAGTGCCCCTTTCCTATCGGCTTCCGTTTGTGTACGATGATACCCTGTGGTCGTGATAGAAGTAATCACCTCGTCCTTGATGATACCATCCATCTTCCGATACGAATAAAAAGCCGACAAATCGAGTCCCTTCAGCAGACCAATTCTGGTAGCCACCCCACGAAAATAGCCGTTTTCATCGGTCGAAGCATGCTTCCTGATACCTGTAGCACGGGTATCAGCCGTAGCCAACGAATAGCCCTTTCCCAAGCGAAGACCACTGGCCATTGTCAGTCCCTGTCCGAACGACAACTTATAATCGCCCAACGCCAAAACCTTTACCTTTCCCATGTTTCTCAGCAACACGAAGAAGCCATAGTGGTCGTAGCCCAACTTGTTATGTTGCCTGAACAAAGGCTCGCCTGCATCATTCTCGGCCGTAAAGCCCGCTTGCACATAGTCGCCATAGCCAAACTGATAACGCACAGAATGGTATTGAGGGGTACCCAAGTAATTCTGCTCATAGCCTTTACGACGATAAAAAGGGATATCCAGTCGGGTTAACACCTCATGCTTGCCCCGTTTGGCAATGTTCTTCACTTTTGGGAAATGTTTCTCCTGGGCAGTTGCGTTTACCTCTATGAAAGGCAAAAGCAGTTGGATAGTACGAATATCCATCTCCTCCACCAGCTGCAATTCATACACCGTCTGCATCTGTCCATGCAGATAGACATACGCCAAGATGTTTTCAATCTGCTGGTCAGACAGGAAAGGCAACCGTTCCAATTGCTCCCTCGTAGCCGTGTTTAGGTCAATGGGTTGGGAAAGTTCTTCCAGCAACTCATCATAGTTGATTGACTCTTCATTGGCCACCATTTCTTCCAGTTCGTCTTCTAAAAGTAAGTTGATTTCCTGCGCCATCAGCATTGTAGGCAAGCAGAGGCATAAAGCCATCAGATAGGATTTGATTGTACTCATTTCGTTATGAATGAATTTTAAAAATTAAAAATTTTGCCTACAAAAGTAAGTAAAATAGTTAATTCTACCTTATATTTAGCCCGAAAAAATACAACATATCGAAGATAAACCTATTTTTGTGATATGATTCGCAGATGCGCCATATTGATTTCTATGCTGACTTTCTGCATGCAGTTCACTTGCCTGGCACAAAACACAAACACCGAGCAGGGGGATCAGGTATTTATTACCCGAGGCTTTATCTATCATGGCGACACCATCCCCTGGATACAACTTCGCACAGTGCACGTGTTCAAGGAGCTCAAGTTCAAGAAAAAGAAAGACTACGAGAATTACCAACGCCTGATTCGTGACGTGAAGAAAGTGTTGCCCATCGCCAATGAGGTAAATGCCGCCATTATCGAGACCTATGAATACCTGCAAACCATCCCGAATGAGAAAGAGCGCAAGCGTCATATCAAAGATTTGGAGAAAGGCATCAAACAACAATACACCCCCCGATTGAAAAAACTCACCTCACGACAAGGCAAGTTGCTCATCCGACTGGTTGACCGTCAGAGTCACCAAACCACCTACGAGTTGGTGAAAGCCTTTCTGGGATCCTTCCGAGCCACCACCTATCAGGTCTTTGCTTCTATGTTCGGCTTCAGTTTGAAGAAACACTACGACCCGGAAGGCGATGACGCCCTCACCGAAAGAGTAATCATTTTAGTGGAAAACGGACAAGTATAATCTCCCCCTGTCCTTTGATTGTTATTGTCTTGATATCCTCATCTGGTGACCATACACCAA
>CAMJNN010000111.1 GCA_946407325.1 uncultured Prevotellaceae bacterium
GCAGCGTCAGCCTTCTCTGCACTCTCAACGTCAATATACATTACAGGAGCCACTTCCTGACCGTTGATAGGTGTCCACTGAGGCAGACCTTCACCGTTAGGATTGCCATACTTGCAGAAGTTAGCATAATAGGTGAGGAACAGCTTAGAGATAGCATAGTCCTCAGGTTGCCAATCGTAGAACTCGTTAGTAGCAAGGGTTCCCATAGCATATTCGATATCTGCTGAGTGAACAGCACCTGTTGGGAACTTGTCACGGATGGCCTGCTGACGACGGTCTTCATCGGTCATCTCACGAACACCACCAGCCAAAGCGCCTATGCGGTTGCCCATCTTGGCAGATACCTGTGGACGAGCGTGCATATACTTGTAGCGATACACTGGCTGCTGAGATGTCTTAGCATGATAGTCAGCCCACTTCCATGTTGGGAAGCCGGTGAACAAGTCACCTGCCAAGTTCAGGCTCTTGATGCTGAACAAGTCGTCGTCTGTCAGCAAACCGTAAGCCTCGAAAATCTCGTCAGTCATGTCACCGAAGGTTGCAGTCATGGCCTTCTTGTAGTTAGCCAATGTAGGCTCTACACCACGCAACGCAGACAGGGGAGTACCCTCCTGAGAGTTCCAACCCACCAGAATGGGCACCTGAGCCTGCTCACCCTTCTTGAATACATCATCGGCGCTTTCTTTCATGAAGTAGCCATCGAGCACTACATTCGCCATACCTCTTGGAGGTAGCAGAGCCTGCAAAGAGTCTGCAGACAACGCGCGAGCATCAGCCAATGACATCAAGCCCTTGCTCTCGAGCAGAGCCTTGCCGGCAGCGTCAGCATCAGCCTGGGTAGAAGCTCCGTAAGGCAACACCTCGGCGCCACTTGAGCCCATTACACCTGCCAAGTTGCCCTTTGACAATGGAGAGCACATCAGCAATGAGGTAGAGAATGAACCAGCAGACTCACCCACGATGTTGATACGGTTAGGATCGCCACCGAAAGCAGCGATATTGTCCTTTACCCACTGGATAGCAGCTACCTGATCCAGGAAGCCATAGTTACCACTGCCCTTATAAGAAGACTCGGCAGTAAGCTCAGGATGAGCGAAGAAGCCGAACACGCCCTCACGATAGTTGGCAGTAACACCGATAACGCCCAGCTGAGCAATGGAAGTACCGTCATAGCGAGGTTCGCTACCACTTCCAGCCATCAAGCCACCACCATTGAAATAAATCAGGATAGGCAGTGCCTCGTCAGTATAGTTGGCAGGTGTCCAGATGTTCAGATACAGACAATCCTCACTGCGGCCAGCGCCACGGAAGTTCATGTCACCAAACATATTAGGCTGCATAGGGTCGTTGCCGAAAGCCTTGGCCTCACGCACACCTTCCCAAGCCTCAACTGGCTGAGGAGCCTTCCAACGCAGGTCGCCTACTGGAGCTGCTGCAAAAGGAACACCCAAGAACTTCTTGATGCCGTCTTCAGCAATACCCTCAACCACACCGGCCTGGGTCTTTACCTGCAAAGTCACCTCAGTCTTCTGCTGGGCGCAAGCAGTCATCATCATGGCTACCATAGCAGCCATCAACACTCTTACTGTTGTAAAACGTTGTTTTTTCATAATGCTTATAATATTAAATCAAAATAAAGTCATCATTATCAATGCGCGGCAAAATTACACATTAATTCTGAAAAAACTTTCTTTTCACTTAATTATTAATGGCTAAAACAACATTTAATTAGTTCTGGTATTTCGTAAAATTATACTTTGCCCTCAACGCTGCCTTCTTCTCGTCATCCAGGCTGGTGAAGTAGCCTTTCCACCCAGGACAGAAATTGATGTGCCAACGCCAGAAACGACCCATCAGTGACTGTGGGTTCTTGTCATAATTCGCTCTGAATTTGCAATTCTCACATGCATGTGCCATAATTATCAGTTTTAAATGGTTATTATTCTTTTAACTTTCCTTTGAACCATAATTTCCAGTACTTTACTCCCCCAGTTGACCACAAAGCCAGAAAAACGAGTACTGGCTGGAAAAACAATCGGATAAGGCGAGCCTGATCTGTATTGAGGCCAAAAGCGTCAATGTGGTTTACATACTGGTTTATATTACCCGGGAAAATCAGTACATAGAAAAGAGCCAACAGGGCGCCCACCAGTGCCTTCTTTTTCCAAAGGAACAACATACTGAGACCGAGGGCAATCTCAACAACACCTGATGCCAGTACCACAAAGTCGGTGAAACCTGCGCTGAACTGCAGCCATGTAGGCACCTGTGCCACGAACTCCTGGCGCGCTATTGTCAAGTGGCTAAAACCTGCATAGGTCATAAACACTCCCAAAAGGAGACGGAAAAATAATTGCAAGTATTTCATATACCTTTTATATTAAGTGATTCTATTATTGTGTCGAGTTCTTTAGCCAACTGGAGGTACTCCTCCAGACGTAAGGGACAAAAAGACAGTTTCTGCGCCATGCCGGCTGGAATAGATCTATAAGCCTTTTCCTCCATAGCCTTACCCCTTTCTGTCAATGAAACTATCTGTTGCCGCTTGTCTTCTTTTCCCCGCTTGCGTACCACAATACCCTGCTTTTCCATTCGCTGCAACAGTGGTGTCACTGTATTCGTTTCCAACAGCAAACGACGGGCAATATCATTCACCGGCTGGGCATCCTGCTCCCACAGGACCATTAGCACTAAGTATTGCGGGTAGGTGATGCCCAGTTCATTGAGCATGGGCGTGTATGCTTGTGTAATCAGTCTCGCAGCTGTATAGAGGCGAAAACAAATCTGATTGTCAAGTCGTAATTCTTCGTGCATAAATATCAGGATTAAGCAAGCATTGACTTAACTTCATTTTCAAAATCAGCAGGCTTCACAGTGGGGGCAAAACGCTTGATTGTTGTACCATCCTTTGATATAAGGAATTTGGTGAAGTTCCACTTGATGTCGCTCTGCTTCTTCATGCTTTTGCTGATAAGCTTGAACACCATAGCAGCCAACTTACCCACCAAACCACTGTTCTCTTCAGTAGGAGCCTGTGCCTTCAGGTAGTTGAAAATAGGATCTGCCTCATCGCCATTCACGTGCACTTTCTTCATGATTTGGAAAGTCACGCCGTAGTTCAGTTGGCAGAACTCCTCAGCCTTAGCCCCATCAGCCAGTTCCTGGTTAGCAAAGTCTCCAGAGGGGAAACCAATTATTACCAACCCCTGGTCCTTATAATTCAGGTTCAATGCCTCCAGCCCTGCGAACTGTGGTGTTAGGCCACACTTGCTGGCAGTATTCACTATCAATAACACTTTGCCCTCAAACTGGGCGAAATCAATCTCTTTACCTTTGCTCGTAAGCGCCTTGAAATCATAAATCTTTGTCATATTCTTAGCTTTTTATATCGTTCACGATGCAAATGTAGCAATAATAAGAAATATCGCAAGCGATTTACCCCAATCTTTAAGAACAATTAACAATGAATCGCACACGACACAACTATGGCGCATGATAGAAAAAAATGGGCCTACAATAGATTAACTTACTTTAACTACCATATAAACAAGCTATCATTTATCTTTGCAGAAATTATCATTCTAAATCACTTGGAATTATAAACAAGTAATTAATGGGGATGGCAATAATGGCTGCTCTTGGCATGATGTCATGCGCCAACAGGTCTGTTCAACA
>CAMJNN010000112.1 GCA_946407325.1 uncultured Prevotellaceae bacterium
AAAAAGAAAGAAGCATATCCAATACGAATATGCTTCTTTCTAATATGTCTTTATGTTGTGATATTCAAAAGAGAGGATTTGAATTACTGAATATATACCTTCTTTTTGTCTGTACTACGGATGTAGATGCCTGGGGTTGGGTTCTCTACTGGTCTGCCTTGCAGGTCGTAATAGATGACCTCAGCATCTGCCTGTGGTGTCAGCAATGACTCTATGCCTGTGGCTGGAGTCTCGCCGTCATCGCTCAGGTACATCGCCTTGATGTATAACGAGTTGCTGGCATCGGTCGAGAAGCCTACCATATATACATGTGAAGGATCTACCTTCTTGCCATCCTCTGTAGTCATAGCGGTCAAGTCAATCACCTCGCGCTTTGATGAAGCGGGGATGGAATAACTGTAGCAAGGATTGAGATAGTCGTCGCTATCGAAAATCTTGAGCACAGGCTTGCAAGATGCCTTACGTGTCAACTCGACCACGAGATACTTGTGGGCTGAGAAATCTACACCCTTGGTATAACGCCATCCGCCAAAACCTTGTGTAAGAATATTTTGCTTATTAGTATACGTTTCCGTTCCTTTGTAATAGCTGACAGCACCCGTCGAAACGAACTGACCTTCCAGATAAAGAGAAGGATTGAAAGCCTCTTTCGTCAATGGGAAGTAAGTTTCTGAGGTGTCGAAGTCAATCTCCTTCTTTTGGTCAAGAATCTCCAGCATCTTCTCAGCATAGCGCTTACCTAATTCGCGATAACCTGCAGCTGTGAAGTGAAAAGAGTCTCCCCCTGGAAGCCCTTTGGCAGAAATAACGTAGGAGTTAGGAATGACTGAAGCAGTTTTGGCTATCACAGCATTGTGTCCAGAACATGCACCACCATTTTCACTATAAAGCGTTTCGCCAATGAGCAATGGCACTTCTTCTTCATTCAGTCCAAGGTCATTCAACAGACGGATATAAACGCGCTTCACTCTAACTGGCCAGTCCTTCTGACCATTGTCTGTACAACCCTGATGCAAGAGGATTCCCTTGATAACACCCTTCTGCTGAGCTTTCTTTGCCATCGTGACCAGCACCTTGTAAGGGTTGTTATCGTATTCTGCACAGTAACCCTTGAACCATGACTCAGCACCCTTGATTTGATCAGCACATTTGCCCTCATCGAAAAGATCGATGGAACAACCACCCACAGCCACATTGATGACACCCACCTTGATGCTCTCAGGCAGTTGTTCTACCATCGTGCGACCAAAGTAGTCAGCAGGAGTAAGGTTTACTCCAAAATACATTTCGCGACAAACTGGAGGATAGGCAATGTACCATTGACCCTTCGTCCTTTTAGCATTAGTCATATTCACACATGCCATCATCAGGAAACGTGAGTCAACATTCGCCTTGTCTATGGGTTCAGCTGTAGCATTTCCCTCCATGTTAGACTGACCAAAACAGAGATAGATGTGGAAGTTTGGGTCAAAGTCTTTGGGTTGTTCTATTGTTCCAGTATTTACAACTTCGACTTTTTTCTTACTGGCAGCAGTACTCTCAAAGATTTCGATGCGTGGAGTAAGTTTCTCTATTGCCTTAGTCATATCGGCATCGGTTCCCATCTTTTCTGGAGCATAGGTATCAAGTGCCTTTGCCAAAGAGGTATAAACCACGTTAGAGACCATCTCTGGGGTATCTTTCCAGTCGAGCACGTAGTTTTGTGCCTTCTGATACAAAGCCTGATATTCCTCTTCCAACGTTTGGAAACTGAACTGCTTGCAGAAGTCCCAAATCTCCTGAGAATTGCCTGTTGAAGGGTTGTGCCAGTTGGCATTGTAGGAGAAGAGCTCCACCATACTTCCGTTGGTACCATCACTCCAAACCTCTTTGTCACCAGTGTTGCCGCCTGGAGTTCTGTAATTGGTCTTCTTCTCATACTTTTGACATTTATCCAGATCCTTAGCCAACGATGTGACATAACCACGTATGTCCCAATCCTGATATTTGAACACATCATCTCCATAAGCATGGCAATGAATCACATTGACGGGTCTCGTGCATCTCTGCCACTCTTTACCACCAAATGCAATGCCGCTGGTAGGTGCAAATGCGGCAATCTTGTCTGCCGCATCAGCCATACAATGGTATATAAGCGCCGAACCCATTGAGAAACCTGACCAATAGACACGGTTCTTGTTGATGGCATATTTCTTGTACAGCTCATCAATCGTCTGGAACACAAAGTCACGGTCTTTTGTACCACCAGTATCCCAAGTCTTGTCGATGCCCTCCAGATAGGCGATGATGAACTTCTCCTTATCAATCAGTTCATACATGTGGTCACAACTTGCCTGATAACCTGCGTCCTGATTCATGCCGTGTGTGACAATCATCAATGGAAGGTTTTTCTGGACACTTGTGGAGCTACCTGGTGTATAGACGTTCATCTGACGATTCACGCCATTCACCTTAATGGTCAGTCTCTGCTGCTTATAGGCATAAGTAGATAAGACACATACCAAAGCACAAATTAGGATAGTAAATAGACGCTTCATATTGTTTTGTTAAGTTTTTATGGAATATACACTTTCTTTTTGTCGCTACGACGAATGTAGAAGCCGTGTGTCGGATTTGTCACAGGTCTTCCCAAGAAGTCTGAGAAGCCCTCTTCATCAGCAGCATCTGCTTCAGGTGCTGTAATCGCCGTCTCGTCAGCCACCAGAGTCAGTTCCTTCAGATAGACTGTCTGACCAGCGGAAGCCGTTGTAGTGAAGCCTGCAATACGGATGTGGCTGGGGTCAACCTTCTTGCCTGATGCAGTCTTCAAGTTCTGGAGGTCAATCTCTATCTCACGCTCGTTCTTAGGCAGCTTCAGTTCATACGCCTCACTCCAATAGTTGCTGGAATCGTAAAGACGGAAAATCACATTCTCTGTCGTCAGCTTTCTTGCCAAATTAATCACAAGAGACTTGTACTTGGAAAGATCCAAACCCTCTTCTTCCTCATAACGCCAACCGGAGAAGCCATTATTCTTCAGATTCAGGGTGCTCATAGCATCCAATAGCGTAGCTGTTCCTTCACCACAGATGGTAGGAATGAACCAATCCTTCGTAGTGGCAAACGGATTCTCAGGGATTTCCTGCTTGGGCTGATAACGGGTGAGGGATGCATAGTTCTCCTGGAAATATTTCTCATACCAGTCGAAACATGCCACGCCACAAGCCTCGTAAGGGTCAACACCATTCTTTTCCATCGCAACTTTAAAGGCAGGAGTCACCTTACCCTTGTAAAGATAATCGTTAATATCAATAAAATCACCTGTACCGGTCAAGGTCATGGAGATGTTGCCATAATAGTCAAGAATAGCCTTATAAGCCTTACCCCACTTGCTGGTGGAGGCTGTTGCCCATGTTCCATAATTTCCATAGACAGGCTGTCCCATTTCATTATAATTCTTGATGTTAGAAGAATTTTTAGGACTCCAATCGACTTCTGTAATCACAATAGGATTGGTGCGAAGGATTGGCACAGACTCACCAAATTTCTTGATGGCGTTGTTTACGTCGCAATGCTCATCACTATTGTCATACCAACCAGCATAGTTATGTACTGCATAACCGATATTGTCGCCAGTGATGGGGTACTTGATATAGTCGCGATAGTTGCTCTGATA
>CAMJNN010000113.1 GCA_946407325.1 uncultured Prevotellaceae bacterium
TGGAAATCATGCAGGATGGTTATGGATTCCTGCGTTCATCTGACTATAACTACCTTTCTTCTCCCGACGATATTTATGTTTCTCAATCGCAAATCAAGCTGTTTGGTTTGAAGACGGGCGATGTAGTGGAAGGCGTGATTCGTCCGCCCAAGGAAGGTGAGAAATATTTCCCATTAGTGAAGGTAAACAAGATCAACGGTTTGAATCCAGAGTATGTGCGCGACCGTGTGCCATTTGAGCACCTCACCCCTCTCTTCCCAGAAGAGAAGTTCACGTTGTGCAAAGGTGACGGACGCGATAGTATTGATGCTCGTATCGTAGATCTCTATACCCCTATCGGCAAGGGACAGCGTGCCTTGATTGTTGCACAGCCAAAGACAGGTAAGACTACCTTGATGAAAAACATCGCCAATGCCATTGCTGCCAACCATCCTGAGGTATATATGATGGTGCTGCTCATTGATGAGCGTCCTGAGGAGGTGACTGATATGGCTCGTACTGTAAATGCTGAAGTGATTTCATCTACCTTCGACGAACCGGCTGAGCGCCACGTAAAGATTGCCAACATTGTATTGGAAAAGGCAAAGCGTTTGGTAGAGTGCGGTCATGATGTGGTGATCTTCCTTGATTCTATTACCCGCTTGGCACGTGCTTACAACACAGTGGCTCCTGCTTCAGGTAAGGTGCTCTCTGGTGGTGTGGATGCCAACGCCCTGCATAAGCCAAAGAGCTTCTTCGGTGCTGCCCGTAACATTGAAGGTGGTGGTTCGCTGACTATCTTGGCTACGGCCCTCACAGAGACGGGATCAAAGATGGACGATGTAATCTTTGAGGAGTTCAAGGGTACGGGTAACATGGAGTTACAGTTGGATCGCACCCTCAGCAACAAGCGTATCTTCCCTGCTATCAATGTTATCCTGTCAAGTACGCGTCGTGACGATCTGTTGCAAGACCAACTTACTCGTGACCGCATGTGGGTGGCTCGTCGCTTTATGGCAGACATGACACCTCAGGAAGCTATCGAGAAGGTGAAGGGCTTGATGGAACAGACCCGCAGCAACCAGGAGTTCCTGATGAGCATGAATTCTTAAATATAGTAACAACGATACTTTGTTACCCCAACACCCCCTTAGTTAAGGAACTTACTTCGAGAAGGTGAAGGGGTTTATAAAAAGAGAAGGAAACAATGTTTGAAAATTTAAGTGATAGACTCGAACGGTCGTTTAAGATACTGAAGGGTGAAGGCAAGATTACCGAAATCAATGTAGCTGAAACCCTCAAGGATGTGCGCAAGGCATTGCTTGATGCCGATGTGAACTACAAGGTGGCCAAGACATTTACCGACACCGTAAAGCAGAAGGCTTTGGGACAGAACGTGCTTACTGCCGTAAAACCCAGTCAGCTGATGGTGAAGATTGTACACGACGAACTGGCTACACTGATGGGTGGCGAGACAGCCGAACTGAATCTTACTCAAAAGCCTGCTGTCATTTTGATGTCAGGTTTGCAAGGTTCTGGTAAGACCACCTTCTCTGGAAAGCTGGCTCGCATGCTCAAGACCAAGAAGAACCGCAAGCCGCTGTTAGTAGCTTGCGACGTCTATCGTCCGGCTGCTATCGAGCAGTTGCGCGTGTTGGCTGAGCAGATTGATGTGCCGATGTACTCGGAGCCTGAGAGCAAAGATCCTGTAAGCATTGCCCAGCACGCCATTGCTGAGGCCAAGGCCAAGAGCTATGACTTGGTGATTGTCGATACCGCTGGTCGCTTGGCTGTGGACGAGGAAATGATGAACGAGATAACTGCTATTAAAGAGGGTATCCACCCCGATGAGATCCTCTTCGTAGTAGATTCAATGACAGGTCAAGATGCTGTAAACACCGCCAAGGAGTTCAACGACCGTCTGGACTTTACGGGTGTGGTACTGACCAAGCTCGATGGTGATACCCGTGGTGGTGCTGCTTTGTCTATCCGTACGGTGGTAAACAAACCTATCAAGTTTGTGGGTACTGGAGAAAAACTGGAGGCTATCGACCAGTTCCATCCCGAACGTATGGCCGACCGTATCCTCGGTATGGGTGATATCGTCTCTCTGGTAGAGCGTGCCCAAGAGCAATATGACGAGGAGGAGGCAAGACGTCTGCAGAAGAAGATTCAGAAGAACCAGTTTGATTTCAACGACTTCTTAGGTCAGATAGCCCAAATCAAGAAGATGGGTAACCTCAAGGATTTGGCTGCTATGATTCCTGGTGTGGGTAAGGCCATAAAAGACATCGACATCGACGACAATGCCTTCAAGAGTGTAGAAGCTATCATTCATTCTATGACACCTCAGGAGCGTACCCATCCTGAAGTACTGAACACTTCCCGCCGTCAGCGTATTGCCAAAGGTAGTGGTACAGATATACAGGAGGTGAACCGTCTGATCAAGCAGTTCGACCAGATGCGTAAGATGATGAAGACTGTCACCAGTGGCAAGATACCACAGATGCCCCAAATGATGAGACAGGGCGGAGGAAAAAGACCATTTTAAATAATGAATAATGAATTCTCAATTTATCTAATTCTCAATCTTAAACATGGAACTGATTGACGGAAAAGCTGTATCAGCACAAATCAAGCAAGAGATAGCCGCTGAAGTAGAACAGATAGTGGCTGGTGGTGGCAAACGCCCACATCTGGCTGCTATTCTGGTAGGCCATGATGGTGGTAGCGAGACGTATGTGGCTAACAAGGTGAAAGCCTGCGAGGCTTGTGGTTTCAAATCATCCCTTATCCGCTATGAGGCAGATATTACTGAAGCCGAACTGTTGGCAAAAGTAGAAGAACTGAACCAGGATGCCGATGTGGATGGTTTCATTGTGCAGTTGCCTTTACCTAAGCACATCTCTGAACAGAAGGTCATCGAGGCGATTGACTATCGCAAGGACGTGGATGGATTCCACCCTATCAATGTGGGTCGCTTGGCCATTGGTCTGCCTTGTTATGTATCTGCAACCCCAAACGGCATCATCGAACTGTTACGCCGTTATAATATTGAGACATCTGGCAAGAAATGCGTGGTACTGGGCAGAAGTAACATCGTGGGCAAACCCATGGCTACCCTGATGATGCAGAAGGCCAACCCAGGCGATGCCACTGTAACCGTATGCCACAGCCACAGCAAGGACTTGAAGAAGGAGTGCCAAGAGGCCGACATCATCATTGCGGCTATTGGAAAGCCTAACTTCGTGACGGCCGATATGGTAAAGGAAGGTGCTGTAGTCATTGACGTAGGTACCACCCGTGTACCTGATGCGACCAAGAAGAGCGGCTTCCGCCTGAATGGTGATGTGAAGTTCGACGAAGTAGCTCCCAAGTGCTCATTCATCACTCCTGTACCTGGTGGCGTAGGACCAATGACCATCGTGTCACTGATGAAAAACACCTTATTGGCAGGCAAGAAAGCAATATATCAATAAAAAAACAGGGCAAACCTTTTGTTATTTCAAAGTTTTACCCTATCTTTGCATCCGCATTTGAGAGAATGCTATTATATGGTGGCCGTAGTTCAAGGCT
>CAMJNN010000114.1 GCA_946407325.1 uncultured Prevotellaceae bacterium
CAACAGATCGTCCCAATGGGCCAGCATGGGGAACGAAAACAACCTAGGTACCACCATCGACAGATAAGCTGCCATCACGGCAAAGATCATTGCATAGGCAACGGCCTTGCCCCCCACTATGCGATAGATACCGCTATAGTGCTTGTCGTCATCAGGAATCAGTTGTCCGTTTCTATTGCGCTCTCGTGAAGTACCTGCCGACATACCTATACCCAATGCCAAAGTCTGTTGCAATACCAACATCAGGACAGCAGGCAATACACAGCTACCATAACCACTTGAAGGATTGAAGATGGGCACATCATCCACCGCCAATGGCTGAACGCTCACAGCATCCTCCCTATTGGTATAGTTACCAGCCAATTTCGTACGCATGGCTGCTCCCATACGTTGCGACTCCGTCATCGCCGTTTGGTAGATTGCTTTATACGTCAGCATCAGCGACATATCGCAATACACACTGACAACACCTTGCTCCATACGGTTCAGGCGAGTGGCAAAGTCGGAAGGAATATAATAGATACCTTTCACCAACTGTCGGCTTACCAACGATTTCGCCTCATCCAAATCCTCGGCATAATAGGCCACCTCTACATCAGGCGATGCATTGCAATCGCGAATAAACTGACGCGAGAGTTGCGAATGCGACATATCCACCACCGCCACAGGCACCTCATGCACTGCCTCGTTGTTGTAAATCCACGAGTAGAGCAAAGGATAGGCCAAGGGCACCACGATAAAGAAGATAATGATACCCTCATCGCGGAAGATCTGCTTCATCTCCTGTTGCCAGATGTAAGCAGCATCCACCAGAGCCTGTTTTATTTTATGGAATATAGACATAAGTCAGCATTGCATTTTTAATTTTACTCACCACAAACCACGGCAGTAAGGCAAAACCTACAAGAGCCACCAGATGGAACCAAGCATCGATGAGCGAGAAACCATTAAACACCGTTATCTGGTAAATCATATAATAATGGCGCAACGGAAACAACCACGACAACGCCTGTAAAGGCGTATCCATACCCATTACAGGAAAGGCCGATCCTGCCATCGATATACTCAATACGGCCCAGAGCGAACTGACACTCATCGACATACGGAGCGAAGGCATCAAGCCAAAGGCAAAGATACCAAAACCAATGGAAGCAGCCACCTGCAACAGACACAGCAGAAGGATGTCCCACACAGACCCCAAACGAGGGAAGCCAAGCACTCCGTAGATATAGTACTGGAAGAGCAGAACCACCGCCAAGAATACGATGAAATGGATAAAAAACTTACCCACTATGGCCACCACGATGTTGCCATCAGCCTTGGCCAGCAAATCCTTACCCGTATCAAACTTCAGTTCCATACCCAACGAATAGGCAGATATCAGCATCATGAAGAGAATCATGATACCAGGCACCATTGCCGTTGAAAGATAGACATTGTAGCTGGATTCAGGATTGCCTATCTGGTGAGCATCTATACGCACAGGTTGCAAAACCGTCTGTATCTGTTCGGGTGTATAACCCTTGGCCCTCATGGTAGCTTGTCCTACGCCTGCCGAACCCAGTGTGGTAATGGTTTTGAGGTCTTTCATCACCATCGAACCAGCCACCAAAGAGGCCATCGAATAGTAATAAGAAACCTTAGGTTGGCGACTGGCCAACAGGTCTTCTGACATTCCCTCAGGAATGTATAGAAAGGCATAAATCTCGTTTTCCTGAATGGCGTTACGAGCCGCAGTTACAGAAGGGTAACGAGCCACCACCCTCGAGTTCTGGAAAGCATCGAGCTTGCGCACCAAACTACGAGATGTAGAGCTGTTATCCAGGTCCACCACCCCAATAGGCAAGTCCAATGGCACACCATCATCCAACAAGGAAGTGAAGAAGAGTGCCGTCAACAACGGAAACACCACCATACAGAACGCATAGAGGTGGTTCTTGCGTAGTATCTGGAGCTCACGAAGAACTATGTCTTTTATTTGAGTGATGAACTTCATCGATTACAGACAAAATTTACTTGATGATGAGCGACATACCAGGGCGCAAGCCGTCCAATGTCTCTACAGGACGAGCCTTCACCTCGAAGGTCTTCAGGTCGTACTGACCGTTGGCCTTGGTAGCCTTCCATACAGCATACGAGCCCTGATCCTTCATATAATACACCTTCATTTTTATTGTCTTGTCGAAAGCAGGCACATAAGCCGACACCTCGTCGCCTATCTTCATACCCTTCAGCTGGTCTTCACGCACGTTGAAAGTACCCCACATGTCATCCATCATAGAGATAGACATGATCGGCGAACCAGTACCCACCAACTCACCTATCTTGGGATAAACGTCGCTTACCTGACCAGCCATCTGAGCTATCTGTACCGTCTCGTCAATGTAGCTGTTCACTTCCTGTACGGCACCTTTGGCCCTGCCCACCATAGCTTGAGCGGCCAACTTGTCCTCCTGACGGGCACCGTTTACGGCCATATCATACTGACTCTGAGCGGCCAGCATCTGAGCCTCAGAAGCCTTGTACTGAGCGTAAGCCTCATCGCGCTTCTGTGCCGACATCACCCCTTGGTCGTAAAGACGTTGCACACGGTTATACGATTTCTCATAAATCTCTAAACCCGCCTTAGCCTGTTGCAGTACTTGGTAAGCACCTTCCACCTGCTCCTTACGGGCACCGTTACGGGCCATCAGTTCCTGAGCAGAAGCAGCATCCACGGCACGCTGAGCCTGTTCCATTTTAGCCTCCACATCAGGCGCTTCCAGGATGGCCAAGGTATCGCCGGCCTTCACAAAATCGCCCTCCTTGACACGCAGTTCGAGGATGCGACCAGGCACCTTGCTCGACACACGGTATTCCTCTACCTCTACTTCACCCTGGATGAGTTCGGGGTCACGACCCAAGGCAAAAAAACCAATGAGACCCACGATAATAACTACTGCTACAAATCCTGCAATAGCCAGCAGGATATTGTTATGCTGTTGTTTAGCTTGATCTGTCATATCTTTATTAATTTTCAATTATTCTAACGTTCCAAGTGCTTTCTGCAGCTCCACCTGACTGAGTTTCACGTCAATCTCGGCATCTATCACCTCCGACTGCGCCTGCAACCAAGCCGTTTGAGCCTCCATCACAGTAGTAGGAGTAATCACCCCCTCCTGGAAACCCAGGTTAGCTGTTCGCAGATTCTCTTCGGCACGCTCAATATTAGCTTTTGCCATAGCCAGCTTCTTGTTGGCCTCGGTCACGCGGAATGAGTTTTGGTTCACCTGCAACTCAATCTTCTCGCGAGCCTCCTCCAACTTAAGGTTAGCAATGGCCGTAGCCCCCTTAGCGGCACGCACCTTATATTTCACATCACCCCAGTTCCAAACAGGAATGCGCACCAGCACACCCACGTTCCAGAAACCCTTAAATTTCTTTTCGAAACCGTTCAGCAAATTGGGGTTAGATACAGCATAGCCTCCTGTCAAGGCTACTTGTGGCAAGTTGCCAGCTTTCAGCACGTT
>CAMJNN010000115.1 GCA_946407325.1 uncultured Prevotellaceae bacterium
ATCCCACTACGAGGTGGAGTGATATTATTCGTTTGAAATAGTACACAAAGGGGACTGTCCCCTTTGTGTACTATTTCATTTGAGTTTTCGGATGACACCCTCGCTGATGCCTGTCAGACGGCTGATTTGGCGGATGCTTGCACCAAAATGCTTCATCTGTATGATCATGCCGTTCCTTTCTTCCTTGGGAAGGTGTTGAAGGGCGATGGCGCTGTCAATACCGAAAGTCGTTATCACGAAATCGCGTACTTTATCGTCACTGACCCTTTTTGCAGCATCATTGCCATAATCGAGAATATTCAAGGATTTGGGCAGCATCTCGTTTACCAGGCTGCTCAATTCCTCAGGAGGGAGCCTGCTGACCACGTGTTGCGTGGTACAAACGGGAAGGGCACAAGTCATGTCTTTCTGGTATTCGCACCAACTAGTCCAAGGGTATTTCCGAATCTCGGTAACGATTCCCGCTGCAACAGGATTCTGATGAATATATCTCAGCAAGGTGGCGAAGTAGGCCATATCATTCACCGGCTCACTCTTAAAACGGCCCTGAAACAGATGTCCGAAATGGTCGTAACGTTTGTTGTAATACTGTGCATACGCGTTGGAAATGCAGCTGATAGGCCTGGAGATGCCCTCACCGGCATCGCGTATCAGCAGATGTACATGATTGGGCATTAGGCAATACGCGTAAATGATGCAATGGGGTGCTTGCGGGAGTCCCCCGCTGTCTTCTGGAAAGGTTTGAAGTCGCAGAAGCCGAAGAAATTTCCAGTAGTCTTCCCTGCACTCGAAAATGTCCTGATGATTGTTTCCTCTCAGCATGACATGGTATATACCAGTCCCACTGACTTGTCTTTGTTGTCTTGCCATGATTATATGATTATATGATTCTGCGGCAAAGATACAAAAAGTACACAAAGGGGACAGTCCCCTTTGTGTTTTTTTAACGAAGAAATATGTTGGTTTCTGATTTGGAACTGGAGATTTTTTGTATTTTTGCAGCAACATTGCGAATGCAGGCTCAGCCTGGTCATATAATCTAAGCTTTTACAAAACGAAATGGTGAAGAGGTAACTCTTTATCCGCGTTTGTGAAAGCTTTTTGCGTACCAGGAAGGGGCGAGTACACAAAGGGGACTGTCCCTTTTGTGTAAGGGGCAAGGAGCGAGAATGACTAAAAACAAAAAAAGTACACAAAGGGGACTGTCCCTTTTGTGTACAAGAAAAACAAAAGATATATGGCTACAATCAATAAAGAAGATTTAAAGAGAGAGATAGGTGATTTGATATGGAAGATGGCTACCAACCTGGTGCATGGTGGTAAGGTGTCTTCGGTGCAGTTTATGAATTACACGCTGGGAGCACTCTTCTATCGATTCATATCTGAGAATATCACCGACTATTGTAACCACCTGATGATAGAGGCTGGTGTGCCCGATGCCGACTATCTGCACATGAGCGACGAACAGGCTGAGAATGCCCGCAACCAGATTGTGAAGGCAAAGGGCTTTTTCATCAAGCCTTCTCAGCTGTTTAAGAATGTGGCTGATGGTGCCAAGAACAACGATGAACTGAACACCACGCTTGCCAATAACTTCAAACAGATAGAAGAAAGTGCTATCGGTACGCCCAGCGAGGATGATGTACGGGGTTTGTTCAGCAACTTCAATACCAATGATGCAGGACTGGGTTCTACTGTTGAGGAACGTAACACGCTGCTAACTACCTTGTTGGAAAGTGTTCGCGATTTGCCTTTTACCAAGTACATGGATAGTGGTCTCGATGTGTTTGGCATCTGCTACGAACACCTTATCAAGATGTATGCCTTGAATAGTGGCACCAAGGGAGGTGAGTTCTATACTCCAGCAGAGGTGAGTTATCTGTTGGCTCAGATAGCAGCAGCAGGTCGAAAGACTGTCAACAAGGTCTATGACCCTGCTTGTGGTTCTGGTTCATTGCTCTTGAACTTCAACCTTGTGCTGGGTTCCAAGAATGTTCGTGAAGGTTTCTTTGGTCAGGAAATCAACCTGAAAACCTACAACCTCTGTCGCATGAATATGTTCCTACATAATGTGAACTATGATCATTTCGATATTCAGTTGGGTGATACCTTGCTTGACCCTAAGCACGAGCTGGATGAACCATTTGATGCCATCGTATCAAATCCCCCATATAGTGTGCCTTGGCCAGGGGATAGTGATGTGACATTGATCAACGACCCACGATTCTCTCCTGCTGGAGTGCTTGCACCTAAGTCTAAAGCAGACTTCGCTTTCACCATGCATATGCTTTCATGGCTTTCTACTGAAGGTACAGCAGCTATTGTAGAGTTTCCTGGAATCCTCTATCGTGGAGGTGCAGAGCAGAAGATTAGGAAGTATCTGGTGCAGAACAACTATGTAGATACTATCATTCAGTTGCCAAGCAACCTTTTCTTTGGAGCAAGTATTGCCACTTGTATCATTGTGCTGAAAAAGAATAAGAGCGACAACCGAGTTTGCTTTATTGATGCCTCACAGGAATTTGTTCATGAAGGCAATAAGAACAAACTTTCTCCAGCCAATCAGGAGCGCATTTATAAGGCTCACATGGCGAAGGAAGAAGAAAAGCACTTCTGTCATATAGTGACCACGAAGGAGATAGAGGCAGAGGACTTCAACCTCTCCGTATCTACATACGTGGAGCAGGAAGACACTCGCGAAGCAATCAACATCGATGAGCTGAATGCAGAGATAGCTGAAATCGTAACGCGCCAGAGCCAGCTGCGCACCCAGCTTGATGCCATCATTAAAGAACTACAGGAGGACGTAGCATGAGCGAGATAAAGAAACTGATAGAAAGACTTTGCCCTGAGGGGGTGGAGTACAAACCCATTTGGCAACTTACAGCATGGGATAAGAAATTTAACGGCATAGACAAATCTATGCAAAAAACAATAATCAAATATCCCTACGTATTAGCAAAGGTGTTTGATGACTTAGAGGTTGAAACTGGTGATGTAAAATTGTTATCTACAGGCATAAGTGATAAAGAACGATGGACAACAGAAGAAATAGCTGGCGATTTAGTTTGTGAAGGTGAGATTGTTGCTATTCCTTGGGGCGGTACTCCTAATGTAAAATATTACAAGGGAAAATTTGTAACAGCAGACAATCGTATTGCAACTTCATTGGACACTTCAGTTCTTAGCAATAAGTTTTTGTATTATTACTTGTGTCACATTTTGGATGATATTGCAGCATTATATAGAGGTGCAGGAATACAACACCCTTCAATGAAAGGTGTGCTTTCTCTTGAAATCCCAGTACCTCCCATTGAGGTACAGAGTAAAATTGTTGAGATACTCGACAATTTTACGGAGCTAGAAGCGGAGCTAGAAGCGGAGCTAGAAGCGGAGCTAGAAGCAAGGCGAAAGCAATACGAATATTACAGGAATCAACT
>CAMJNN010000116.1 GCA_946407325.1 uncultured Prevotellaceae bacterium
GTGCTGCCTAACCCACAGGATTTGGGCGAGAACTACGAAGGACAGACCTCTATCGGCTGTCGCATCCGTGGTATCGGCAACGACGGCAAGGAGCACACCTATTATGTATACAACAACTGCTCACACCGTGCTGCCTACGAGGAGACGGGTATGCAGGGTGTCAGCTACACCACAGGTGTTCCTGCCATGATTGGAGCCATGATGTTCTGCAAGGGTCTTTGGAAGAAGCCAGGCGTTCACAACGTCGAAGAGTTCGACCCCGATCCATTCATGGAGCAGCTGAACAAGCAAGGCCTGCCTTGGCATGAGATTCACGACGGCGACCTCGAACTTTAAATTGTTAATTAATCAAATAAATAGTAAATTGTAAATCGTCAAATTGTAAATTAAGAATATGGCAAAGAAAGAAAAAGAAGAGGAGCAGTTGACTCCGCAACAGCAAAAGATGAAGGCCCTGCAGGCTGCAATGGCAAAGATTGAGAAGGACTTTGGCAAGGGTAGCATCATGAAAATGGGCGACGAGAAGATTGAGAACGTAGAAGTGATACCTACTGGTTCAATAGGCCTCAACGCCGCTTTAGGCGTTGGCGGCTATCCCAAAGGACGTATCATCGAGATTTATGGTCCTGAATCATCTGGTAAGACCACTTTGGCCATTCATGCTATTGCAGAATGCCAGAAGTCTGGTGGCGTTGCTGCCTTCATCGATGCCGAGCATGCCTTTGACCGTTTCTATGCAGAGAAGTTGGGCGTCGATATCAACAACCTATTAATCTCTCAGCCTGACAATGGTGAGCAGGCTCTTGAGATTGCTGACCAGCTGATTCGTTCGTCAGCCGTTGACATCCTCGTCGTAGACTCTGTGGCAGCGCTGACGCCCAAGAAGGAGATTGAAGGTGACATGGGTGATTCATCCGTAGGCTTGCACGCCCGTCTGATGAGCCAGGCTCTGCGCAAGCTGACAGGTACTATTGCCAAGACCAAGACCACCTGTATCTTCATCAACCAGTTACGTGAGAAGATTGGCGTGATGTTTGGCAATCCTGAGACCACCACCGGTGGCAACGCTCTGAAGTTCTATGCCTCTGTCCGTCTGGACATCCGTAAGTCGCAAGCTATCAAGGATGGCGAAACGGTTCTGGGCAACAAGGTCAAGGTGAAAGTTGTCAAGAACAAAGTGGCTCCTCCCTTCCGCAAGGCTGAATTTGAAATCATGTTTGGCGAGGGCATCTCGAAGATTGGCGAGATTGTTGACCTTGGCGTAGAGTACGAAATCATCAAGAAGAGTGGCTCATGGTTCAGCTATGGCGACACCAAATTGGGACAGGGAGCAGATGCTGTGAAAGAAATGCTCAAGGACAATCCTGAACTTTGCGAAGAGTTAGAAACCAAGATCATGCAAATCATTAACGATAAGGCATAAGAAAAGGCAAGACACCATACAAGAAGCGCATCAAGTATGACAAAATGTCACAGCTTGATGCGCTTCTTATTTATGTTTGTTTGTTATTGCAATGGTGTTCCTGTCTTCATCGTACCGCCAGGAATACCACCTACACTTTTCTTTTTGCTGCTTTTCTTGCCAGACGAGGCATTAGTCTTCACAGCACGACCGCCAGCCTTGATAACCTTACCCTTGCTATTAAACTGTACAACCAACAGGACACCGTTCGAACGAGTGTACAACCATTCACGAATGCCATTGTTAGTTGCCTTCTGGAAGGGTTCACCCACAGCCATCATTACTTCGTCTTCCGACATACCAGGAATCACGCGACCTTCACGAATAGCAGTACGTGTCTCAAGACTGGTATTACGCAATGCGCCCTCGCCCATTCCGAAGATATATCCAAAGTAGTCATCTTGCGAAGCATCACGAATATTCATCAGGTCTTCTTCCTTGAACAGCACATCTTTATAATAGATACGACGTGTCTCCGTCTCACGCAATGTCAGCGTATAGTAAGGACTGTCCTTAATCGGGTTAATCTCGTCAATGATAAAGCCAGTGAAACGAGGCACCTTGACGTCACGCACCTTACCAGAGCCCTTACTGCTCATACTTGTAGACACCCTTGTATGAACTGTTTGATTCAGATAGCTCTTAATATCGCTTGCTACAGTCATCTGGCCACCAGTAAACTCAAACGAACCCTGGAAGAGGAACTTCTCGTTGTCGACGGTGAATTCGTCATCGCGCATACCGCTGTTAATCTTAGACATAGCCACATTCTGGTAGAACTGGTTGCCTTCATCATCCTCAACAATGATCTTCACGGGGAACGAACGTGTTCCTACACCAACCGCCTTCACGGTAACAACCTTGTTTTTAGGATAGCGCACTTCCTTGAATCCGTCGCCATCCCACTCCGTATCCTCACGGAAGAATTCTGTACGTGTCAGCATCACCTGATTCAGCAGCAACTCACGAGCCTTGTCGACATCACCCAAATATGCCAGCGTAGGAACGCCCATCTTGCCGAAGCAATAGTCATCAAAGGTGCCGTTTGGCAATTCATAGTAGTAATTCTTCTTATCGTCCTCGCAAGTAAAGTTCACGTGAACACGTCCAGTGGATATCTCCTCATGGCCTTTATACACCATAATCTTGTGACGCAGGTAGTTGCTGCTCACCTCCTTGCCTGTAGTGGCATCACTGAAGGTGTTCACCAGCATATCGTACTTCTCAGGTACCACCATAAAGCGCATGCCCTCCTTCCAGTCGCACATACTCCTGTAACGGAAGTTCTTGCCCATAAAATCTGTTGACTCCGGTTCTTCATCCTCCTTCTGCCCTTCAGCCGCCACCTTAGTTGTCTTAACCACCGGCTTGACACCCTTGGTCTTGACGATGTAAGGATTATTTTGTGCCATGACTGTCATCATGGATCCAGACATAACTGCTAACAAAAACATACGTTTCATCATGATGCCGTTTTCGATATTGATTGATAATTATGGTGCAAAGATATATAAAAAAATTGGAAAAGCAAATTTTAAGGGCGTAAAACTCATAAATGGACGTATTTTTTTACCCTGCTAACAAAAACTTATGCCAAAATGGCACGATGACAGCCTCTTTTCAACACTTTGGCATACGCTTTGCTGATGGCTCTGTGACAAATTATGATTATTAACAAATAAAAATATAAGAATTATGGGAAAGATTATTGGAATTGACTTAGGAACTACCAACAGCTGCGTTGCCGTATTCGAGGGTAACGAGCCAGTAGTAATTGCCAACAGCGAGGGTAAGCGTACAACTCCTTCAGTAGTTGGTTTTGTTGAGAATGGTGAGCGTAAGATTGGTGATCCTGCCAAGCGTCAGGCTATCACTAACCCAAAGAACACCGTTTACTCTATCAAGCGTTTCATGGGTGAGAACTGGCAGC
>CAMJNN010000117.1 GCA_946407325.1 uncultured Prevotellaceae bacterium
GAGGAGAGGGCATCGCTGCGATGATGCCAGGCGTTGGCCTCGATTGCCTGTGAGTTCAGTTGGTGGGCCTTGACCATAGAATAGTGATAAACGGCTTCCTTCAATATGATTGATACTAAGGCAGCCCATAATGCCAGGGTACCGGGAGCTGCCAATTCTCCTCCTTTTGCCCAAACCACTATCTTTGTTATGCCACTATAGAGTATGCCTATGGCAACTACCAACAGGGCCATGCCGATGATGGTCATGGCCAAGGTTTCGTATTTGCCGTGTCCATAGTCGTGGGATTTGTCCTTGGGCTTGCCACTGATCCTAACGAAGAGAATCACGATGACATCTGTGATGAAGTCGCTGAGGGAGTGGACTGCATCGGCCATCATGGCGGCACTATTCCCTAAAATACCTGCCACAAACTTGAAGAGCAGTAAAATTACATTCACTGCTCCACCAACCAGGGTCACCTTATAGATCTCTTTATTTCTTTCCATTTAGAATTCGGTTAAGACCCCAAAGTTACACATTATTTTTTAATATCGTTTATGTGTTGCTTTATTTTGACTTTGTCAATTCAAAGTGGAACGGCTTGTCAAAGTTCCTGTGGGAATAATAAGTGATAGAAGGATGGGTCAGATCCATCACCATCGTCCACTGTGTACCACCCACGACAGGATTCTTTCCCTGTTGAGCAACAGAGGTAATGGCATCAGTAAGTCCCTGCGCGTCCATCACGCCATTGGCTTTACCATATTGCTCCATCAAACTATCGTAGCGATGGTCGTTTTCACCCAGGCCTACGTTGTGTTTGACCTCACAAAGATAGTGGTTGGTGACAGAAGGAGTTTCAGTAATTATCATTTGATTATCAACATACTCCACCACAACGCTTCTGCCTGTTGCATCCGACATGGCCAGGTGATAAGCAGCTCCCGGATCAGAGTGCATGTCAATGCTGTTGAGTAAGTCGATAGCTTCAGTCACATTGGCCGCTTTTCGTAACAGATAGCGAATGGCACTCGTGGTAGTGAGGTCAGGCTTACTGGTTAGCTGGTCGGTCTTTACATCGTCACCTGCTTCAAGTACTGCGATGGCAAAGCCCTTCTCGTTCACACCATCCAAGGCCAAAAACAAGCTGGCCAATGCCATATACTGGTTCTGAAATCCTTCGGGTTTGTAATCGTCGCCAAATCCTAAGAACTCCAACGAGAAAGTACTGATGGACTCGTAGCCCTCGTTAGGAATGGTATGCAGGATCATAGCCGTGCCGTAGGGATAGTCGAAGTTGCGTCCCATCATCACACCTCCCTGGGGAGTCTTGACGGTAAGCGTTGAGCAACCCACATCCATAAGAGGTGGATTGATCTCTGCTGTTTTCACATATCCTTTCGACAGGAACTCTGTGGTGTAAGCTGCCAATTGCTTGATGTTCTCACATCCACCTTGTTTCATTAATCCTTCAAAGCCGTCATCGCCCTTATACTCCATGTAATACATGGTATCAGTGAGTTTCTCTACCGAATTAGCTCCCTGTATGATATCGCCGAAGAGTGACCACATATAGGCAACGGAAATGATAAAGAGGGCAAGTAGTCCCAATAGTGTAATTTTAATGACTTTCTTCATGATTCTTATATTTTTCTTTATATCTCGTTTATTGTCTTTTGTAATTCTTCCAAGAAGTGTGTAGCCTGCTGACCGTCCATCTGTACATGATGAAACTGGAAAGAGATAGGCAAGGTTGTTTTGAACCAACCTTTACGGTATCTGCCCCATGCCATGAATGGGTTGTTGAAGATGCCTGAGTATTGATTGACGATGCTGTCGAGTTCTGTGCCTACCAACGCTGATGTACCTACAATGACGGCTTCACTGTCGAGCATGTCCTGACAAGTCTGAGAGGAGGTCTTGGTCAGGTACAGGTAATTGGCGTTAAACTGCTCAATATCATCGTTACTGACTATGTCGCAGAAACTCAGTCCGCCTTTAACGTTATTTACTATCATGTTGATGGCAAGGCGGTCGTATTTATACAGTTTCCCATTTTCTGGCAACAGGTAGAACTCTTCCATCTTGGATGCTGTTTTTGCGATGCACCAGCACAATAGCATGTTGAACTTATATCCCTTTCGCTTGCTCATCTTGTATAGACTTGTCACGTCGAAGGTCTTGGTAAGTGTCACCATTGGCATGGGTGATTTCATCCAGTGCTCAAACGCCTCTTTTCGATTCGTATCTTTAGGATCAATCTCTTGTTTCATATCATTATTTTAATTCGTAAAAATAAAAGTCAGTCCAGCCAGTATTTTCAGCATAAAGGTGTTGTTTGCCTCTGTACTCAAAACCTAAGCGTTCGTACATTCTGTGTGCTGGGATGTTGGAAGCAAGGGCATCAAGGCGGATGGCCTGCATGCCTTTCTCTTTAGCCAAGTTGATGGCCTCAAGTATCATTTCTGTGCCAATGCCTTTGCTTTGAAAATCAGGATTGACAGCCAAGATATGTATCACTGCTGCTTTTTCGTCTGCCACTTGCTGCGACCACTCAATAGCATGGTAGTCATCGCCTTGATACATAGTGACAGCTACAGCCCCAACGATAACCTTTTCCTCTTTATATAGATACATGCTCCCTTCCTCAATATAGGCCTTGATACCTTCCAATGTAGGGTGTTTTCTTTTACTCCATCGGGCATAAGTTGCTATCTCTGGAGTACGGTCTGTTACATCATCATAGAATGCAATGATGGACTCATAATCTTCAATTACAGCTTGATTCAATTTCATTTTTTTGCTTCGTTATTTTCAAATTATTCTTTGCATCTTCGTTATTACTTATCTCAGCGGCAAGTTTGGCACATGAATCCATTTCAGTACATTCAGCACAAGATTCATAACCCTTGCTGGTAACACACGGCTTGATTTTGCACATCTGAATACAAAAGAAGTATTTCACACCATTGCCCTTACATCCCGTACAATTTATTTTATCAGGAGAAATCATATCGGTATGAAACAGCTCGCACCATTTACGAGATACCTCCTCACGCATTTTGTCATCATCCTTAATAGTGGCAATGCGAGCTTCACATTTCTCACAGTTAATGCCACAATATCCAATCATATTATCCATACTACTTAGTTACTACAATTCTCAAATTTATATTCAAATCATAAGTTTAGTCCAAGTTCATAAGCCTTTTGTAAGGCATAAACTAATATTATTATCTTTCCCATATTATTCTTGTTCTTATGAAATGGCCCTCTTGTATGGCAGCAAACGTGGCAACAACTGCTACGATTGAGATGGGAATGATTGACCAAAATGTCATGGGAACTGCAATGAATAGCAGGAACCCCGCCCACTTGTTCGCTGTGGTGTGAGGGAAGCAGCAAC
>CAMJNN010000118.1 GCA_946407325.1 uncultured Prevotellaceae bacterium
ATGATGTATTTCTGTGTGGCTGAGAAGATAGCTCTCTATATCCAGAAGTATGTGCAGTATCGCAAGCGTAAGGTGTTCTATGGTGCTACCGGCAAGTTTGAGGATTTGCTCCCTGCTATCGTGAAGCATAAGAACGAGAAATATTTCATTCCAATGTCTGATGTGCACAACGATGACATCAAGAACATGCTCGATGCAGTGAAGATTCAGCATACTGAGGGCGTGATGTATCGTACCATCAGCAATGACTTTACTCCAGAAGAGATTGCTCAGTATGACGGATTTATCTTCTTCAGTCCGGCAGGAATTGCCTCTTTGAAAAAGAACGATCCTAACTTTGTGCAGGGTAAGGTGAATATCGGTGCATTGGGTGCCACTACTGCTCAGGCAGTGAAGGATGCAGGTTTGCGACTTGATTTTCAGGCTCCAACACCTGAAGCACCATCAATGACAGCTGCCCTTGAGAATTTTTTGAAGGATCATTCCTAAAACATAATATGTATGCCCAACACACTGAAGAAAGCCGAAAGGCTTGACCGGAAAAAGGTGATTGGGAAGATGTTCACAGGAGGGGCAGGTGCCCATTCGTTCACCGTCTTCCCTCTTCGTGTGGTGTACCTTACGGAGCCTGAGCTGAAGTCTCAGGCTTCTGTGCTTATTTCTGTATCCAAGCGATATTTCAAACATGCCGTTGATCGCAACAGGGTGAAAAGACAGATACGTGAGGCTTACAGGCTGAACAAGCATATCTTGTTGGAGACGTTGGCTAACCGTAATGAGAAGATGGCAGTGTCGTTCATTTACCTTACTGATGAGCTGATGCCTACCGACTTTATAGAGAAACGCATGAAGATGGCTTTGGAAAAGATGGTTGAGAAGCTGACAATGGAGCATCCTAACACTGTGGCTCATGAGGAAATTCCTGTCTGAGATATTGCTGTTGCCCATCTATTTCTATCAAAGGTTCATCTCGCCCATGATAGGTCCTTCGTGTAGGTTTACTCCAACCTGCTCGCAATATGCAGTGGAGGCCATCAAGAAACATGGTCCGTTTAAAGGACTTTATTTAGCTGTAAAAAGAATACTCAGATGCCATCCGTGGGGCGGCTCTGGTTATGACCCTGTACCATGAATCAACATGTATTGGACATTCATACCCATCATGAGAATGGGAAACCTGGAGAGGCAATTGTGTGTAGGATGCCAAGGGATTTTGTACCGACACCTGGCTATTGGTATTCTGTGGGCATACATCCTTGGGAGGTGTTGAATATCCATGGTAAAGAGCTGCTTGATCTGCATTCTTTAGCTCAGCACCATCAAGTGGTGGCCATTGGCGAGACGGGTTTCGACAGGATAAGACCGTTAAGTCAGTTTACCCAGACATTATTGTTTGGTAACCATTCGACTATCGCAGATGAAGTGGGAAAGCCCTTGATCATTCATATGGTGAAGGCTGCTGATTTGCTGTTGGCTGAGAAGAAGAAATTAAATCCTCAGGTGCCCTGGGTCATTCATGGTTTTCGTGGGAAACCTCAGGAAGCTGAGCAATTACTAAATGCTGGTCTGTATCTATCGTTTGGCGAACATTATAATGTGGATACTTTGCGGACAACCCCGCTTGATCGTCTTTTCTTGGAAACGGATGAGGCGACTTGTGGCATAGATTTCATATATAATAAGGTGGCGACAGACCTCGGAATGGCGGTGGAAAGGCTGAAAGAGGTGGTGAAAAAGAACATCGACTGCATCTTTTTTAATGGAGATAGTAGATTGTTCGGACAAAAGCAGTAATTTTGCAAACTGAAAATTAAGAAAAACAATATTCATCTGATGAAAAAGAACTTTGTTGAAGAATTGAAATGGCGTGGTATGTTGGCACAGATCATGCCAGGAACTGAAGAGCTGCTTCAGAAAGAGATGGTGACTGCTTACTTGGGTACTGACCCAACAGCTGATTCATTGCACATTGGTCACTTGTGTGGTATCATGATGCTCAGGCATTTCCAGCGTTGTGGACACAAACCTATCATTTTGGTGGGTGGTGCTACAGGTATGATTGGCGATCCTTCGGGTAAAAGTCAGGAGAGAAACCTACTGGATGCAGAGACGTTGTATCATAACCAAGAGTGCATCAAGAAGCAAGTGGCTAAGTTCCTTGACTTTGAGAGCAAAGAACCCAATGCTGCCGAGATGGTGAACAACTACGACTGGATGAAGGATTTCACCTTCCTGGATTTCGCTCGTGAGGTAGGCAAGCATATCACGGTCAACTATATGATGGCGAAGGATTCTGTGCAGAAGCGTCTGAATGGTGAGGCTCGCGATGGTTTGTCGTTTACAGAGTTCACCTATCAGCTGTTGCAGGGTTATGATTTCCTTTACCTGTATCAGACAAAGCATTGTAAGTTGCAGTTGGGTGGCAACGACCAGTGGGGTAACATTACCACAGGTACAGAGTTGATTCGCCGTACACTCGGTATAGAAAACGAGGCCTTTGCACTGACTTGTCCGCTGATTACCAAGGCTGATGGCAAGAAGTTTGGCAAGACGGAAAGTGGTAACATCTGGTTAGATCCCAAGCGCACTACTCCTTATAAGTTCTATCAGTTCTGGTTGAACGTGAGTGACGAGGATGCTGAAAAGTATATCAAGATTTTCACCAGCTTGGATAAGGAAACCATTGATGCTTTGGTAGCTGAGCACCAGCAAGACCCTGGACAGCGTGTGTTGCAGAAACGTTTGGCTAAGGAGGTGACTATCATGGTACACTCTGAGGAGGACTATAACGCGGCTGTGGAGGCTTCGGGCATTTTGTTTGGCAACAATACGCATGATGCTTTATTGAAGTTGGATGAAGAAACTTTGTTGGCTGTATTTGAAGGCGTTCCTCAGTTTGAAGTAGAGCGCAACTTGTTTGCCGAAGGCGTGAAAGCAGTAGATCTGTTTGCCGAACACAGCAAGGTGTTTGCCTCAAAAGGCGAGATGCGTAAGCTGGTACAGGGCGGTGGCGTGTCAATGAATAAGGAGAAACTTACTGCTTTTGATCAGTTGGTAACTGAGCAGGACTTGCTAAACGGCAAATACTTGCTTGTGCAAAGAGGTAAGAAAAATTATTTCCTTTTGTTGGCAAAATAAGTGTACTCAATACATTAAAAATAGTTAAAACGCCAAGAATTTAAGACCTTAGAGTTGTATAGGTGTATTTTTTACCCTATATTTGCATTAGAAAAGTGTATGACAGACTAGGTAAATATTTGGGTCTTTATTCTTTGTGAAAAGCGTAAAGAAAGAGGGTTACGGATTCGTAACCCTCTTTAGTTTTCACTTCTTGCTGTCTATTTCTTTCAATAACTCATCTACGGCAGCTTTCAG
>CAMJNN010000119.1 GCA_946407325.1 uncultured Prevotellaceae bacterium
GTCACATGCTTCATCTCCACCAGTCCACCCAGCTTGCCCTCAGCCATTTTGCTGTTGCCTCCTCGGTGATCTTCAGGATATTTCATTACGTCATCCACACGCTCCATTTGCGAACGCATCTCCACCAATGTCTGGTTGGCGTTTACAATCTCATTGACAGGCGTGATGAAGGCAGACATAAATCCTTGGAATGCCATCAGCATACCTATACTGAGTTCGCCTTTCAGAATCAGCAACGTACCTAAAATCAGTACCAGTGTATTGACTAGTCCGTTGGCTAACATTGGCAACAGCAGAATCCTTAACTGCATACTGTGTGCGTTGGCTGCTATGTTGAACTTTCTGGCCCACAATCCGCTCCAATATTCATAAAAACCAGCCTCGGCACCAGCAGCCTTGATGCTCTCCATATTGTCGATGCACGACACTGTGGCCGAGTAATATTTCGCCTCGCTCATCTCCATTGAACGGATCATGTTGATGCGTATATTTGACAAATATTGTATGGTAATCAGGTTGATGGCCGCAGCTACTATGCCCACGATGGTCAGTGGAATGGAATAGCTCAACATCAACGTCAGGTACAATACCAACAAGGCAATATTGATAAACTGAGGAGCAATGACATCCACCAGTGAGTGGGTAATGGTCTCGTTCAGGTGCTGTCGTTGCTGCAGGTCACCCACGTTACGCATCGAGAAGAAATTCATTGGCAAACGCAGCAGATGCCTGATATATTGAACATTGCCTTTCATAGCCAACGCACCGGCTACTCGTTTGGCATAATTCTCACGCGTCAATACCAATACGAAGTTAAATATGGCCAATATGGTCATCAGGATGAAGAACCACTTTGCCCACGCTGCATTCCTGCCAGAAAGGATTTCGTCGTAGAAGATACGCGTAAACAAAGGGGTAGCAATGCCCACAATGGCACCTATCAGCGTTAGTATGAAGGTAATCCAGAATGCTTCGCCGGCCCCCTTCATATTTTTCTTGATATAGGTGAGGATGTTGGTCTGGTGTCCACCTTTCACAAACGACTCCGATGGTTCGAATTCCATTGCTACGCCCGTAAACGACTTGCTGAACTCCTCCATAGGCACCTGAATAGGTCCGGCAGCAGGGTCGTTCAGGTGAGCCTTCCCATTCTTGAATCCCCTGAACACCACAAAATGTTCGAAGTTCCAATGGATAATGGCAGGTTGCATGCCATCAAGACCCTCCACGCTCGTACGGTAACCACTGGCTTTCAGTCCATAGTTGCGTGCTGCTTTTAAGATGCTCTTGGCACTGCTACCGTCTCTTGATACGCCACAGGCCTCGCGCACCTCCTCCAGCGGCAACCATTTGCCGAAGTAGGCCAGTACCATGGTCAGCGATGCAGCGCCACACTCCACGGCTTCCATCTGCATCACCACTGGTACCTTTACAACTTTCCGTTTGCTCGCCATACGATTAATTACCCATTATATTGTCGATAGTGTCCATGGACTTGTTCACCAGTACCTCCCACACTTTCTTCTCACTGTTAATGATCTGTATGTTGCACAGCGTACCGTTTTTCATTTCTATCCGCTGACTCTTCTTGCGGCTCCATTTCAGGTTGTTGCCATTGGTGTCAAGCACTACGCGAAGCTCATACATGGGTTGGTCCTTGGGTACGAATGAAGCGAACTGTTCCAGTTTCATGCGCTTCGTCACCTCTGTCTGCAAGGTAGGGAAGGGCTCCAATCCTACCACATGTCCGTAAGCATAGCCCCACGTCTCACGTTGCAGGTCGGCAGGTGTCACCTGCACTTCCATTCCCACTTTCAGCTTGCGCAGGCTCTTGGCATCCACGTAACAAAGAATCTCACGCTCATGAAACTCTGTCTTTTGGGGCATCAGCCATAACACCGCCTCACGCGCCTTGAAGGCTTCCCCTTCAGATAGGTTGCTCAGCAGCACACCATCTCTTGGTGCTGAAAGGGTAGTGGTTGCCAGCGAGTTGCGTACCCGTATCATGGCATCCCCTTCATTCACTGCTTCTCCGTGCTTCACCAATACCTTGTCCACGGTGCCGTCGTAAGGCACACTCACCGATACTGGTTCACCAAAGGGAAATATGATGCCTGTGCCAGTAACCTTGTAGTTGATGGTACCAAATACACACCAAAATATGGCTACCAAGCAGATGATGAGCATGGTTCCCAACACCACCACCAGTGAGGGTGACGTTACCCGTGCCATCTCCTCTTCTTCGCTGTGATCATCAAGCGCGTTCAGCGCTTCTTTGTTAAATATCTCTGCCATATCACCGTTATTGCTTATTTATGGCACAAAAATAATTATTTATTCCTAAATAAAGTCCATATATATGAAAAAAAAGCATTTTGCCCGTTACATCATGGCTTGAACCCTTTCTGCCATACAGCCTTTACTCCCTCACAGAAGTTATAGAGGATATGTCCACCTGCGATGCGACGTCCGGCAGGCAGGAAGCCACAAATGATGCGGGTGATGTGACGTCTAATGTTGAACTCCTTCGGGTTGTCCACGCCGATACTTTCCACACGCAGGCTGAAACGGCCGATGCCTGGAAGTACAACGGTCTGTCCTTCCCCCAGTTTCTCCTTGAGCAAATCTTCCAGTTCTGTGACTACTGCGATGACGGAACCCTCCGATAAATGACTGTTGCGGCAAGCTTCCTCCATGATTTCACGGATGGTTACCTCACCCTGACTGACGGTCTTGGCAAAATACTTGCCATACGAACTGCTACTTTTGATGTTGTTCTTAATAAGTTTGATATGTACTGCCATAATTTATTGTTTGTTTTACCTACAAAGCTACACCATGTAGGTTAGATGATTGATACTTAATGACTTTAACCAAGTGTAGCTTCTTCCAGAAGTTACACTACTTTCGTTAACAGCAAAACAACTTGTTTTGGATTGGTTTGATACTATCTAACAGCCCTTGCAAAGCATCTTAAGGCCACCAAAACAACTTGTTTTGCTGTTACAAGTTACCTTTCTTTGATAAGGAAGGCAGAGCAATTATAATGAGAATTATGCACTACTTTAGTGTAATTTTTGTTATTTTTGCATCCTGTGTGATGCTGGTGGCAGCGATGCGACCGGATACCAGGATCTCAGTGAGGGCATTGCCGCCCAGACGGTTGCCGCCGTGGATGCCGCCCGTTACCTCGCCCGCAGCATAGAGGCCGGGGATAGGCTTGCCGCTGGCATCGAGCACATGGCGCTTTTCATCCACCACCAGTCCGCCCATGGTATGGTGGGTGGCTGGAGCCAAAGTTCGGATGGTGAGCAGGGTTGAGTCGAGCGAATAGGTCGATTTGTCGTA
>CAMJNN010000120.1 GCA_946407325.1 uncultured Prevotellaceae bacterium
CAAGAAATATTATCATCATAGCTCTGGCTGCACTGCTGAACACAGCATGCTACAACAGCGGCTTCGACGAGCCCAGCACTCAGGAAGGTCAGGAGGCATACGGCAATCAGAATATTAAGGCTAGCAACCTGAAGACTATTGCCGAGCTGAAGCAGAAATACAGTACGGCCATCACATCGGGTGAACCCGAATTGATCAGTGAACCCCTACAGATACAAGGTGTCGTTATTGGAAACGATGAGGGTGGCAACGTGTATAACTCTCTCTACATCAAGGACGCTTCAGGCGCTATGTGCATCAACATCAAAGTGGGCGGACTCTATGCTGCATATCCCATCGGCCAGTCAATCATGCTGGAACTGAAGGGGCTCCACATTGGCAATTACGGTTCACAGCCACAGATTGGTATCTACAGCATCAGCCAGAAAACTGGTAACGTCCAGATTTATGGCATGAGCCGCTACCAGTGGATGACGCATCACAAGATTATCGACAAGATTGAAGGTCTTGATGTAACCCCTGTGGATATTACAGCCTCAGAACAACTCTCTCTGGACAACGACTGCAACAAGTTGGTTCGCCTGAAAGGTGTTGAACTGGCCAGTGCCAATGGTACAACGCCATTTGCAGACCCCAACGCAGCTGCTTCCAACCAAAGTGCTGTGAATCAGAGCATAAAAGTCAACAACAAGGTCGACAGCAAAATCATTCTTCGCACCAGTTGCTATGCCAAGTTTGCCATGAAACCTATGCCTACTGGAAAGGTTGACATTACAGGTGTGGCCTCATACTTCAATGGCACATGGCAAATTCTGATGCGTACAGAAGACGACATTCAAGCTGCTCAGTAAGTTCTAAACATCATTTTATCAGTAAAAACAAAATAACAATAATATGAAAAAGATTGCAAAATTAATGACTGCGCTGGCCCTGATGGCCTTTGCATTCACCAGCTGTGAGGACGTTCCCTCACCATTTGGAGCTGTTGCTCCACCAGACAACACTGAAGATAATGGTGGTGGTGAATTACCCTACACATCTACTAATCTGAAAACTGGATGGGCATTAGTAAATGTTACCGCAGATCAACCTTGGAGTCAAGGAAGTAGCTATGTTCAGGCAACTGGATATCAGAAATGGGATGGTGCCAGTGAAAAGTCAAATCGCGCTGTAGAGGGTTGGCTTATTTCGCCGGCTATCAGTACGAAGGGCTATGAGAACGTAAAATTATCATTCGATCATACCATCAAGTATACTAACAATGTTTCTGGATGGGAGGCTAATCACAAAGTCTTTGTTTCAAGCGACTACAACGAGAATAGTCCTACAGCAGCGACATGGGTAGAGATCACCACTTTCACACCTGTAGCATCACCTTATAGCGACTGGACACTCTATTCTTCTGGCGAATTACAATTGCCAGCAGAAATGACAGGCAAGGATGCCATACATATTGGTTTTCTGTTTAAGGCTCCAGCAAATGCCTCTACAACTTGGGAGCTAAAGAACTTCACCATTGAGGAAGGTATTGCTGATAATAATGGTGGCGGCGGCGAAGACAATCCCGTTGTAACGGATAATGATGGTTCTGAAGCAAAACCATATACTGTAAGTGAGGTTATTACCGTAGCTTCAAAGGAAAAGGTCTATGTCAAGGGTTATATTGTTGGATATATTGCAGACAAAGCATTTAGCAGCGCTGAATTATCTGCCAATGCTACCGTGAATACAAATATCATTTTGGCAGCATCTGCCGATGAGACATCAACAGACAACTGTATCCCCATACAGCTTCCAAACGGAGCCATTCGTTCAGGACTTAATTTGCAAGATAATGCCGGTAACTACAAGAAAGAGGTTTTGCTCTACGGCGATATCACCACATATTTTGGCAAGCCTGGTGTAAAGAATGTATCCTACGCCGTTATAGATGGTAAGGAAATTGGTAGTAAGCCCGGCAGTGGCGAGACACCTACTCCAACTGATGATGTTCAGACAGTTACCGTTGCTCAATTCAACGCTGCTGCAGAAAGCACTAGTGTATGGTATAAGTTAACAGGAACTGTAAAGAACCTGAAAGATGGTGACATATACGGAAACTTCGATTTGGAAGATGAGACCGGTTCAGTATATGTCTACGGCCTGCTCGCTGAAAAGGGAGGTGAGAAGAAGAAGTTCCAGGAACTGGTAGCTGCTAAAGGCATCAAGGAAGGTAGCAAGATTACCATTATCGGCAACCGCGGATCATACCAAAATAAGATTGAGGTCATGAATGCCTACTTTGTCAGCATCGAAAGTGGTGACACGCCTGGTGGCGGTGACACGCCAAGTGGAAGCACAGGTCTTGAAGCAGACTTTACTTCAGGAGAGGGTAACTTCACCATCGAAAACAAGGAAATTGGTTCTCTGTCCTTTGTATGGAAGGCTGACAGCAAGGGCTATATGAAGGCTTCTGCCTATGTCAACAGTGCTAATAACGCTGCCGAGAGCTGGCTAGTTTCACCGGCGTTTAGCCTGAAGGGCGTTTCTGCTCCTGTAATGACATTCAATAACGCTTGTAACTTTGTTAAGGAAGGTACTATCACAGATCATATCAAAGTAATGGTATATGACGGTACAAACTGGGCAGAAGCAACAATAGCAAACATGCCAGATGGAAAAAGCTGGACATTCGTAGACAGCTCTGTTGACCTCAAGTCCATTGCAAATAAAGAGGGTGTGAAGATTGCCTTTAAGTATGTCAGCACAACCGCAGTTGCTCCTACATGGGAAATAAAGACCGTATCGATTAAATAAACATCGCAAAACACATACCAACGTCTGCAACGTTAACAAAGCGTTGCAGACGTTTTATTTAAGAATATAAATTCCTTGCGGACGCTTGTTGTATCAATAAGTCAAAGAACGCATTATTTATGATGAGTCCAGAAGCACTCCTCACTGCCTTCGATGAACGAAATGTAAAGTTTTATCGCGAATATTTGATTGATGGTTGATTAACGCTCTATGCCGATTTTCTGATGGATTTTTTGCGCGCTGGGCAGGCCGTAAAATCTCGCAGGCCTGAAACAAAATTTTGGCTGGCCAAGGCGCGTCGTTCTATCTTTATCTCGGCACTGCAAAAGTACGAATTTTTCAAAGATTATTCAAGAAATATTTTATGTTTGTTTGTTAAAAG
>CAMJNN010000121.1 GCA_946407325.1 uncultured Prevotellaceae bacterium
AAACCTTGCTTCACTTTTTGCCTGGCCCTGAACAGGTTAATCTTCACTTGTTCTTCAGTGATGTCCAACGCCTGGGCAATCTCCTTATAGCTTTTCTCCTCGATGTCGCGCATCTGCATGATGGTGCGTTGCTTGTCGGGCAACTCTTCCATCAGCCTATGCACCCACATGAGGCGTTCTTTTTGCTCCAGCTCTTCGTGCGGATTGGCAGCATCTTGTGTCCGGTCATGCTGTTCGGTCAGTTCCTCTGTTCTGGCATCCATCTTCTCGCGCAGGTCGATGGCGAGGTTTTTGGTCAGGGTGAGGCAATAAGCCTCAATAGATTCCAGTGAGTTCCATTCCTCCCTTTTGTTCCAAACCTTGATGAGCGTTTCCTGAACGATATCCTCTGATTCGGCCCTGTCGAACGTAATGCGCAGCGCCACTCGGAAGAGTTTGTCCTTCAGCGGAAGAATATCGTCACGAAAGCTGATTTCTTTCATCTCTTCATTAATATAGACGGATGAAACCGTGAAAAGTTACACGTTCTCTCAAAAAATTATCTGATTATTGTTCCTTGACGGCCATCAATTGCATCGGCAGCGGTAATGATAACCTCTTTTACGCCTGCGTCAATGGCTTGAAAGGCATTCTCCAGTTTAGGAATCATGCCCCCTTGTATCACACCTTGTTCCACCAGTTCGGCAAACTGCTGGCGGTTGATGTTGGCTATCACACTGTCGTCATCAGCCTCATCGCGTAACACGCCTTTCTTCTCAAAGCAAAACATAATTGTAACGTCGAAGTAAGGAGCTAATGCTTTGGCGGTCTCACCGGCAATGGTGTCGGCGTTGGTGTTGAGGATATGGCCTTTGCCGTCATGGGTGAGGGGGGCCATTACAGGAACGATGCCTGCGTTTAGTAAGCTGGTCAGTCGCTCGCCATCCACTTGTTTTACATCACCTACAAAGCCATAGTCGATGTCCTTGACGGGACGTTTGTCGGAAAGGATGACGTTCATGTCGGCACCGGTAAGTCCTACGGCATTGATGCCTCGTGCCTGTAGTCCTGCCACAATGTTCTTGTTGACCAAGCCACCATACACCATCGTCACCACCTTCAGCATCTCGGCATCGGTGATGCGACGGCCATTCACCATCTGGGTTTCGATGCCCATGGTGGCAGCTAACTTAGTAGCAGAGCGACCACCACCGTGCACCAGCACTTTGGGGCCTTCGATAGCGGCAAAATCGCTGAGCAGCCTTTGCAGACTGGCAGGCTCTTCTACAATCTTGCCACCGACTTTTATCAGCGCAAGCTTTGGTTTGCATTGACCGTTGACCATTGACCGTTTTCAGTTAAATGTTATTCCAAATAGGTATAGCCGTAGAGGCCAGAGCGATAGTTGGAGAGGAACTCCTTGCCCTCGTCCACCGTAATTTTGCCTTCCTTCACAGACTTGCTGACCCATGTTTCCAGTGTGCGTACCAACTTCTTGGCACTGAACTGTACATAGTCAAGCACCTCGGCCACTGTCTCACCATCAATTACCTGGTCGATGGTATAACCCTTCTCATCCACAGAGATATGCACGGCATTGGTGTCACCAAACAGGTTGTGCATATCGCCCAGGATTTCCTGATAAGCACCTACGAGGAATACGCCCAAGTAGTAATGCTCCTTCTGCTTTATAGAATGTACAGGCAGGTAGTTGGACACACTGCGGGTGGTGATAAAGCTGGCAATCTTGCCATCCGAGTCGCAGGTGATGTCTTGCAGGGTGGCTTCCTTATCGGGCTTCTCATCCAGGCGTTGCAGCGGCATGATGGGGAATATCTGGTCGATAGACCAAGAGTCAGGCAATGACTGGAACAGTGAGAAGTTGCAGAAATACTTATCTGCCAACAGCTTGGGCAGTCCACGCAACTCATCGGGTATGTGCTTTAAGTTCTGTGCGATATGGTTCACCTCACGCATCACACTCCAGTACAGACATTCTATCTGTGCACGGGTCTGAAGATCCACCAGTCCGTGACTGAACAGGTTCAGTGACTCGTCACGGATTTGCTCGGCATCGTGGAATGCTTCCAGCATGGTGTTCTGGTTCAGCTTGTCCCAGATGGAATAAAGTTCACGCACCAGTTCGTGGTCTTCGGGCTTGATGTCAATATCATCATCCCATTCAGGCAGATGAGCCGTTTCCAGTACATCGAAAATCAGCACGGAATGATAGGCCGACAGGGCGCGACCACTTTCGGTAATGATATTAGGATGTGGAATGTTATTCTTGTCACTGATATCTACTAATGTTGAGATGGCATCATTTACATACTCTTGGATAGAGTAGTTCACACTGCCTTCATTGGTGCCCGAGCGGGTACCGTCGTAGTCAACGCCCAAACCACCGCCGATATCTACAAACTCAACGTTGAAGCCCAGGCGATGCAGTTGCACATAGAACTGAGATGACTCTACGAGGGCGGTTTGGATATGGCGTATTTTTGTTACCTGACTGCCAATATGGAAATGAATCAGTTTGAGGCAGTCTTCCATCTTCTTCTCCTTCAGAAAGTCGAGGGCTTCGAGCAGCTCACTGGAGGTTAAGCCAAACTTGCTGGCATCGCCGCCGCTCTGCTCCCACTTGCCACTGCCAGAAGAAGCTAACTTGATGCGGATACCGATGTTTGGACGCAGGTTCAAGGTTTTGGCCACCTTGGCAATGAGACGCAGCTCGTTCATTTTCTCTACTACCAGGAAGATGCGCTTGCCCATCTTCTGTGCCAGCAGTGCCAGTTCGATATAGCTCTCGTCTTTATATCCGTTGCAGATAATCAGCGAATCTGAGTCCATATTTGTGGCAATCACGGCATGCAACTCAGGCTTTGAACCAGCTTCCAGTCCGAGGTTATATTTCTTACCGTGGCTCACCACTTCTTCCACCACGGGTCTCATCTGGTTTACCTTGATGGGGTAGATGATAAAATTCTGAGCTTTGTAATTGTATTCCTCAGATGCCCGTTTGAAGCAGTGTGAAATCTTCTCGATACGGTTGTCGAGGATATCAGG
>CAMJNN010000122.1 GCA_946407325.1 uncultured Prevotellaceae bacterium
CACCTTACGCTTGCGATACTGCACATACTTCTGTATATAGAGAGCTATCTTCTCAGCCACACAGAAATACTTCATCGTCTCAGGAATGACAATGCGCATATCTTCACACAAGTGGAAAAAATGGTCGATACCATGGCGCGAGGTAAAGATAATGGCAGTATGATCTAAGATATTAATCTTCTGTGCACGGAAATCCTTAGCAGACAATCTTTCTACCTTGATGAATGGTTTAAATTCAATCTCAATACCATATTTTGCCGCGATATCGTAATACGGTGACTTATCCGTAGCTGGCTTGGGTTGAGAAACTAATAACTTCTTCATTTCCAAAGCGACTTAAAAAACTAATAATAATAATTAAATAGTAAATATCGGTTCAAATTACTCGTTCCAAAGATTATAAAAAGCAGAGGAACGGATTCGAGCGCACAAAAGTACAAAAATATTAGCAAACTGCCATACAAATTCAGGCAAAAAAGTTTTTTTAGCCAATAAAAGTACCAAAATCTTGGAAAAAACGATACTACAGACAAGCCTATAACGAACAAAACAAAGGGAATGTTGTAATATATATCAATCATTAGGAATGGCAATAACAACACCCCCTCCAAACAAACAGAGTTGGTCCATGCCTCCATGATAAGTGGTATCTGAACAGGTTGGACGAACATCCAAAGCACAAACTTATAGAGCAACCAGCGAATCGCTAAAAAAACAGCTGCTAAGACAAAGAAATAGGCCAGCAGAACTACTGATGGCAAAGGTTGTTCGGTTAATCTCTGAACCATGCGAAAGGAAATATCGAGCAACAGGAGACTTATGGCCAATCCCATCTGCAACATCAAGAAAGGCTGGATGCCACCAGGTGTTTCTGTCACCATAGCGTTATTCTGACGTAAATTGAACAAGGGCAGTTGTGCTATCTTGCGATTCCAAGGCTTGCCTATCATCACCAAGGCAATCGTTACCAAAAACACACAGATAATCAATGTGATTGTCACGGCATCATCGGACTTTATCTGATATGTTATCGGTTCCCCTATCATAAAGCAGCATTCACAATCACATCTTCTGTCCAGTAAGGTTCAGAGAAAACATAGTCCATGGCCTCTTCTGGTGTATTGGCCATTCTCCAAACATGGCGGAACTTCTCGTCCTGGAAATGCTCAGTAACAGATCGTTCCAGCAAAGTTGCCAAAGGTTGGTAATAATTTTGCGTATTGACAATCACCACCGGCTTGAGATAAAGTCCCACCTTCTTGAGTGCCACAATGTCCATCAGTTCGTCGAAAGTACCTACCCCACCTGGAAGGGCAATGGCAGCATCCGTTATCTCTGCCATGATGCGCTTGCGTTCAGCCATTGTTTCCACCTCAATCACTTCGTCAAGTCCTGGACGCAACCATCCTTTTTCCACCATGAAACGGGGTATCACCCCTATGGCCTTGCCTCCATGTGCTTTCACGGCATCGCAGATAGCGCCCATCAGTCCTACGGCACCACCTCCATATACCAAGGTCACACCATGCTTAGCAAATAGCTCACCCAACTTAGCAGCATCCTCCACATAGGCTTGTCCTACTTGCGTGCTAGAAGCACAATACACAGCCACCGCCTTAATCTGATTGAACATTAAAATATCTCCTTTATTAGATTATAAAGACCTTCGTTAAATTTGGCATTGAACTTGGCATCCTGCCCATAGCAACACTCAGTGAGTATCTTAGGCTCCTCCCCACAAATGTCAATGCCCAGCACTTCGTACTTCGCCAACTGCTTCAGTAAGATTTCCTGTTGTCGCCAACTCATGGAGCCTTGATCCCAGTTGGTGGTACATTCATTGGGACTCATCACATCCTTGTCTAAGGATATATACACAGGATGGTCCATCTGCATGGCTTCAATGATTTCGTCCAACGACCTATACAACAAATCGCTTTCGCGCACCACCTTCACCTTGTCACCAAAGCCCGTTGTCTCCTCTATCAGCTTGTCATCCACCCCAATGAGCCATACCTGTTTGAGCAAAGGGTTCTGTTCGAGCGCCACCCTTACCCAACTGCCACACGAAAGCAGTTCGCCAAACATAGGGCGTTGCATATCAGGATGATGGTCAAGCACCACTAAGGTAAACGGCACCTCCACACGATCCGTCCACAACTTGCTTAGATAATGGTAATCGCCAGAATCAATCCAATGAACATCCTTCAGTGGTGAGTGGGCCATTAACTCCTTCAGCTGCCTCTCAGCTTCTGTGTCGCAATAGCAGTCGGTACCCTCCACCTGGGTGCAATCCACCCAACTGAAAGCCTCGTCCTGCATGAAGGCATAGGCCTCATATACATGGGTGAAGTTAAATACCGAAGGCATGCTTTACCTTTTCAACATAGTCCAGCTTTTCCCACGTAAACAGCTCAACCTCCACATCCTTATCGCCCTCGTAAATCGAACGGAAATGTTTCACCACCGTCTGTGGCTCGCGTCCCATGTGTCCATAGGCAGCTGTCTCCTCATAGATGGGGTTACGCAACTTCAATCGGTCTTCTATTGCCTTAGGTCTGAGGTCGAACAACTGTCCCACCACTTTGGCTATCTCACCATCGCTCATCTTCACATGACTGCGTCCGTAGGTATTTACATAAATGCTCACTGGCTCTGCCACACCGATGGCATAAGATACCTGAACCAACACCTCGTCACTCACACCAGCGGCCACCAAGTTCTTGGCGATGTGTCGTGCCGCATAAGCCGCACTTCTGTCCACCTTACTGGGGTCTTTGCCAGAGAAGGCACCACCTCCATGAGCGCCCTTGCCGCCATAGGTATCCACTATGATCTTTCGGCCTGTGAGACCCGTATCTCCATGTGGACCACCAATCACAAACTTGCCCGTAGGGTTCACGTGGAAAGTAATATCATCGTTAAAGAGCTTCCTTACATGTTCGGCCTTGATGGTAGCCAACACACGAGGCATCAGCACTTGCTTCACATCGTTGCGAATGATGGTCAGCATCTCCTCGTCGGCCTTCTCCTCAGC
>CAMJNN010000123.1 GCA_946407325.1 uncultured Prevotellaceae bacterium
CAAGAAATATTATCATCATAGCTCTGGCTGCACTGCTGAACACAGCATGCTACAATAGTGGCTTCGACGAGCCTACCGCACAGGAAGGCCAGGAGGCATATGGCAATCAGAATATAAAGGCTACCAACTTGAAGACCATTGCTGAGCTAAAGCAGAAATACAATAAGGCCATCACATCTGGTGAACCCGAGCTGATTAGTGAGCCCTTACAGATACAAGGTATTGTCATCGGCAACGATGAGGGTGGCAACGTGTACAACTCTCTTTACATCAAGGATGCATCTGGTGCTATATGTATCAACATCAAGGTTGGCGGACTCTATGCAGCCTATCCCATCGGTCAGTCAATCATGCTGGAACTGAAAGGACTCCACATTGGCAATTACGGTTCACAGCCACAGATTGGTATCTACAGCATCAGCCAGAAGACTGGTAACGTACAAATCTATGGCATGAGCCGTTATCAGTGGATGACACATCACAAGATTATCGACAAGATTGAGGGACTTGATGTAATACCTATGGATATTACAGCCTCAGAACAACTTTCTCTGGACAACGACTGCAACAAGCTGGTCTGCCTGAAAGGTGTTGAACTGGCCAATGCCAATGGCACAACGCCATTTGCCGACCCAAGTGCAGCTGCTTCCAACCAAAGTGCTGTGAATCAGAACATCAAAGTCAACAACAAGGTCGACAGCAAAATCATTCTTCGCACCAGCTGCTATGCCAAGTTTGCCATGAAACCTATGCCTACTGGAAAGGTTGACATTACAGGTGTGGCCTCATACTTCAATGGCACATGGCAAATTCTGATGCGTACAGAAGACGACATTCAAGCTGCTCAGTAAGTTCTAAACATCATTTTATCAGTAAAAACAAAATAACAATAATATGAAAAAGATTGCAAAATTAATGACTGCGCTGGCCCTGATGGCCTTTGCATTCACCAGCTGTGAGGACGTTCCCTCACCATTTGGAGCTGTTGCTCCACCAGACAACACTGAAGATAATGGTGGTGGTGAATTACCCTACACATCTACTAATCTGAAAACTGGATGGGCATTAGTAAATGTTACCGCAGATCAACCTTGGAGTCAAGGAAGTAGCTATGTTCAGGCAACTGGATATCAGAAATGGGATGGTGCCAGTGAAAAGTCAAATCGCGCTGTAGAGGGTTGGCTTATTTCGCCGGCTATCAGTACGAAGGGCTATGAGAACGTAAAATTATCATTCGATCATACCATCAAGTATACTAACAATGTTTCTGGATGGGAGGCTAATCACAAAGTCTTTGTTTCAAGCGACTACAACGAGAATAGTCCTACAGCAGCGACATGGGTAGAGATCACCACTTTCACACCTGTAGCATCACCTTATAGCGACTGGACACTCTATTCTTCTGGCGAATTACAATTGCCAGCAGAAATGACAGGCAAGGATGCCATACATATTGGTTTTCTGTTTAAGGCTCCAGCAAATGCCTCTACAACTTGGGAGCTAAAGAACTTCACCATTGAGGAAGGTATTGCTGATAATAATGGTGGCGGCGGCGAAGACAATCCCGTTGTAACGGATAATGATGGTTCTGAAGCAAAACCATATACTGTAAGTGAGGTTATTACCGTAGCTTCAAAGGAAAAGGTCTATGTCAAGGGTTATATTGTTGGATATATTGCAGACAAAGCATTTAGCAGCGCTGAATTATCTGCCAATGCTACCGTGAATACAAATATCATTTTGGCAGCATCTGCCGATGAGACATCAACAGACAACTGTATCCCCATACAGCTTCCAAACGGAGCCATTCGTTCAGGACTGAATTTGCAAGATAATGCCGGTAACTACAAGAAAGAAGTTTTGCTCTACGGCGATATCACTACATATTTTGGCAAGCCTGGTGTAAAGAATGTATCCTATGCCGTTATCGATGGTAAGGAAATTGGTAGCAAGCCTGGCAGTGAGACACCTAGTGTTGACGCAAAGGCAGTTACCGTTGCTCAATTTAATGCAGCAGCAGTAAGTACAGATGTTTGGTATAAGTTGACTGGAACTGTAAAGAACCTGACAGATGGTGATGTATACGGAAACTTCGACTTGGAAGATGAGACAGGTTCTGTATACGTCTATGGCCTGCTTTCTGAAAAGGGAGGTGATAAGAAAAAGTTCCAGGAGCTTGTAGCAGCTAAGGGCATCAAGGAAGGTAGTAAGATTACCATCATCGGTACACGTGGAGAGTACAATGGAAAGATTGAGGTCATGAATGCCTACTTCGTCAGCATCGAAAATGGTGAGTCTAGCGGTGGCGGCGAATCAGGTGGTGGCGAATCTGACAGTGGTAAAGGAACTGACGGTTCTACCATCATTTCTGTCGCAAACTTCAATGCCGCAGCTGAAAGTACCACTGTTTGGTATCAGCTCACTGGCACAATCTCCAACCTGAAGGATAATGACCTATATGGTAACTTCGACTTAACAGACAATACGGGTTCCGTCTACGTCTACGGTGTATTATCTGAAAAAGGAGGTGCCAAGAAGCTGTTCCAAGAACTTGTTGCTGCCAAGGGCATTGCTAACGGCAAAACCATCACCATTGTAGGTAACCGTGGGTCATTCAATGGAAAGATTGAGGTTCTGAATGCCTACTTTGTAAAGGTAGAATAACAGGTAAGAATCCCTATTCCCATGAGGATGTGCCAAGGCACATCCTCATTTTTTTAGTCCTCCCACGGACGCTCACCACATATTATAGAGATAACAAAAACAGGCTACACTTTCTACACCTCTTACACCTGAAAGATTTTCAACAGGCATCTTATAAATAACTAAATTACTGAAGTTTACATCTGTAAAGGCCCTGTATGAATGAGCAGAATACCTACTCGAAAATGCGCAACTACCATACAACCATCAGATGCCAAGATGGCTCTGAATTCTCTC
>CAMJNN010000124.1 GCA_946407325.1 uncultured Prevotellaceae bacterium
CCTTTTACCCGCACACTGGCTCCTTTTTCAGGGAGCTTTTTTTATATCCTTATTTTAGGTCGTTTGCGGCAATTTTGCGAATATTTTCGCAATTTGTTTTGTAAAGATTTGGATATATCAAAGCCTTTTTCTACCTTTGCGAAAAAGTTCGCAACTTGCATGAAAAACCCTTTTACATACGGCACTACCGTAGATGAGTCTCAATTTTTAGGCAGAAAGGCGGAGCTGGAGCGAGTGAAGCAGACATTAAACAATAAGAAGCACCTCGTTCTTATTGGTCCGTGCCGTTTTGGCAAGACCAGTCTCGTGCAGCTGGCCCTCAAGCAGACCCGCCGCCCTTATCTTGTACTCAATTGGCAGCATGTCATCAATGCCAACTACTTTGTCATGCAGCTACTGCGCGAAGTGCAAAAAGTACGCAAGCACGAACCACTGCAGCTTTCGTCTAACGATCCTCTCACAGAGGTGATGGAGCTATTGGAAAGCACAGGACAGACAAAGGCAGGCTTCACAGTAGTATTCGATGGCTTCCAAGAAGTGAAGGAGCAAGACACCTTCCTTATCAAGCGGTTAGCCCAGCTCATTCGCGAGCAAGAACATGTAACCTATATCTTTTTAGGCAACCAAGAAAGCGGCATGACCGACCTCTTCGAGAAGCGCAAGTCGCCTTTCTGGAACATAGGTGAGGTGCTACGCTTGGACAAGATTCCTTATGACGCACTTAACAATTTCGTATCCAGCAAGATGATGGCCATGGCGGGTGTGCAGAACAGCAAGAGTATAACGCGCAACATCCTGGAGATTACCAATTGCCACCCCTATTACACCCAGCAGTTAGCCGCTCAGGTATGGCAGATACTGGTCAACCAAGGATTTACAACTAACGTGGTAGAGACAGCTGTTAATGAGATTATCAGCATGCAAGACCTGAATTATGAGCGCATCTGGGTGAGCATGAACCGCACTGACAGGCGTGTATTGCAGACCCTTTGCCGTCATCAGAAAATCTTCGACGACAAGAGCTACCCCACCAGCACCACCTTTAGCGCCGTGAAGCGCCTCATGCAGGCAGGCTATATTGTCAAGAATGCTGACTATGAGTTAGAAGACCCGTTCTTTGAACGCTGGATAATGAGATTCCTGTCTTGAGCGGTTTAAGGCATCTGCTCCACCTCGCCGTCCTTCCGTTCGAAGTTATACACCCCTCCCTGTTCGCTCAGCTCAAACACAGCCATTTGCTCGGTAGCGTTATCCACGATGATGACCGAACTGTTTTCGGCAAAGCGTGTGATGCTGAAGGTCAGCGGCTCGCTTTGCACAGCACCGTTATACAGCACACTGTCGTTCACCAACACCTGCATGTCGCTGCCCGTAAAGCCCTTTACTAGCGAGATGGCGTATGATTCTGCATACCTGCGCTCCTCCTTCTTTCCCTGTTCATGGAAACTGAGGTAGAAAAACAGGGCCACGATAATGAACACGGCAAATGCCAGCAGTCCGTTGCCCAGCATAAACTGCTTGTTAGTCTTCAGATGATCGGTATTGTGATTAATCATATCTCTATTATTTATTCAGCTGCAATATTAAGCAAAATTGCTGGAAGTAGCAACAGCCACTCATATTCTTTTTTCAATGGTCAATACATTTTTATTATCCAAGTATTCATAGCGGACATCATCCATCTTTTTGGTAACAAGAAAAATGCCTAGTCCCCCGATGTGACGCAATTTCCACGATAGCGTAGTGTCAGGCATTTTAAGTTCCAAAGGGTTGAAGGGCACACCGCCATCAGTAAAACGTATGATAATTCTGTCAGTCTTTTTTATTTCCACGTCCAGAAAACCATCAGCATCCTTTGGATAGGCGTATGACGTCACATTCATGACGATTTCCTCACAAGCCAGTCGGATGACCATTATCACCTTCATAGAGCAAGAGGCTACCTCTGGCGATGATAGAATCTTGCTGAGTATGCTGCGAGCCTGTCCTTTGATGGGTTCGAAATGAAATTCACTCATATCATCCCCTCCCTACTAAAATAATGATAGAACGCGGACCCACCAGTACCTCATGCTGATTATCCAAGATGGGTTCCTCACCAGGCTCAAAGATATCTTCAGGAGCTACCATCCCTGTATTGGCAAAAATGTGCCAAGAACACTTTTGCGGCAACTGAGGCAGTTCGAAGCCATGCATCTCCCAATGCATATTCATAGCCACATAGATGAAATCATCAGGCAAACCGTTGTCATCAGCGTATTGCCCATTCAGCATAAAGGCTGCCGTGAGGTTGTTGTAACCGCTTTCGGGCTGCCAAGCTTTCACCCCATGCCAAGAAAAGTCAGGATAACCTAAGTTGCGATAATCGCTATGTCTGAGATGATCTTCGTAGCGAAGCACCTTATGCAGACGGCGGAATTTGATGATTCGCTTGAAGAAGCAGAAGATGTCGGCATTCTTCTCCAAGTTGTTCCAATCAAGCCAAGCTATCTCGTTATCCTGACAATAGGCGTTGTTGTTGCCTAGCTGGGAATTGCCCATTTCGTCGCCCGAAAGTACCATAGGAATGCCTTGACTCACCATTAGCAGCAATATAGCATTTTTCACTTGTTGGTGGCGCAGACGGTTGATGTTGGAATCATTAGTTTCACCCTCATAACCACAATTCCAACTGTTGTTATGGTTCTCACCATCGCGGTTGTCCTCACCATTGGCCTCGTTGTGTTTATTGTTATACGACACCAGATCCATTAGTGTGAAACCATCGTGAGCCGTAACAAAGTTTACGCTGGCTTTAATACCTCGCCCTTGTGATGCATAGAGGTCGGGCGAG
>CAMJNN010000125.1 GCA_946407325.1 uncultured Prevotellaceae bacterium
CAAAGAGCCTTTGCAGCCAATAGGGAAGAACCCAAACCAACTGTAGAACAGCCTAAGGCAGAAGGACAATTGATCGTTTCTGCCCCTATGTTGCAAAACTATGCAGAGACATCGATGGGAGTGGCCTTTGCTGTGAGTGACCTTGCCAATGGTTATGTTATTTACGGACAACAACCTGACCTGAGTGATGGCAAGAAGGTGAAATGTGGCGGATACCGAACTACCGACATCAGTGACCGTGTGATACAGGTAAGGTTGACCAACTTGCAGCCCAACACCACTTATTATTATAAGATAGGTGCCGACCGCATTCATTATGGTGGTGGTTACGACATGAAGATTCTTGGTAACGAGGAAGATCCACGCATCTATCGTTTCACCACAGCTGGCAGTGAGGCTCCTGCACACTTCTGTGTCATCAACGACACACACGTGAAGTGGGAACCCTTTGGTTTGGCCATCAATAAGATAGCAACGCTTGCTCCGCAGTGTGTGATTTGGAATGGCGATGCCAGCAATGTGGAGGAGACCATCGAGGCGCAGACACGCATCTTCCTGAAGCCTGAGATTGAACGTGCCGATTATGCTGCTGAAACGCCTTATCTGTTCTGTCCGGGCAACCATGACTCACGAGGCATGGCCAATCGTCATCTTGAAAAGGTGTGGATGTATCGTCAGCCAGAGGAACGTGCATCACGTGACTGGGACTTAGGTCGTAACTTTGCCGTGAGGATGGGCGAGGTGGCGCTGATTGGTCTGGACACTGCTGAGGATAAGCTGGATACGAATCCACTGTTTGCCGGACTGTTTAACAGTACTGCCTATCGTGAGGCACAGGTGGCGTGGCTGAACGATGCCTTGCAACGTACAGAGATAGCCAGTGCGCCTTATTTAGTGGCTTTCTGCCATATTCCGCTCTTTGAGTCTAATCCTCGCTATAACCCAGGTGATGTAGCTCCTGCTGACAAAGACCCTCAGTACACCCACGACTTTGCCATGTGGCAACGTACTTGTGCACAGTTGTGGTGCCCGCTGTTGGAGAAGGCTGGATGCCAAATCATCATCACGGCTCATCAGCACCAGTATCGCTACGATGCACCGACCCAGGATCGTTGTTGGGCACAGATTGTAGGTGGTGGTCCTGAGATGGGGTTCTCTGGTAGTGGTGAGAATCGGCGTGAACGACCTGAACTGTTTCCAACTGTTATTGAGGGGAAGGTGGTGAATGGAAAGCTTCAGGTGCAGATTCATAACCTTGTATCAGGTAAAGTGCAAGAAACCTTCATTTTCACCAGCAGGTTGGCGCATGTTTAGGTGTTTGTGAGTTAATTATTAATAAGGAATTAAAATATAAAGAAAATGAAAGCTATTTGTAAATATTTATTGTCAGTTCTTATTTGCTTATGTGCTGCTTTGAACTTGTCGGCACAAAGCGTTAGCTATACATTCAAACCTTTTGGCACTCAAGGGGGCAGGATGAGTTTTACTGTGGCGAAATCAAAGCAGGATGCTACTTGTTACATAGTTGTAAATGTGAGTACAGAAAGGTTGTTCTTCCTGAATAATCCCACGATGAAGTTGACTACCTTCAATGATGAGACCTTGTCATTTAAAGGGCAACTTGTTGGCAACGACACAAATCCAACGTTAGCGCTTCGTTTTTACTTTGTGTTTCCTATGACTAAAATTAATTCGACAGCCATATTTCCTGTAACGCCAGAAGAATTTGAGAAAATAAACAGTGGTGTATCACAGATTTTCCTGTCAACGACTCCTTTGCAGCATGAAAAGACTTTCAAGAAGGATAAGATTGGAAAGAAACTATATGAGTTTTATTCAAAAATGAAAGACGAATAAAACAAAGATGGCTGCCTTTAAGCAGCCATCTTCTGTTTTTATCGTTCTTCAAGTTCTTGTTTGAATTTGGTAGGCATTTGCAAAATGCGCTTGCCAAACTTATATTTGTTGCGCAGCATTTTGAGTTCCATTTGAGGAGTACTGTCCAACGCACGGGTGGTGGCAACAACTGTGTTCTTACCGGCCTTCTTAAGAGCTGCTTTCAGCATGGTCTCGTTTTCATCGCCAAGGGGATAACCATCCATAGGACTGTCTTTAGCTTCTACATCTGGATCTATACCAACAGGACGAGCCAGATTATTATTATCACAATCGGCATAAGTGGTTATCATGACATAGATACCCCATTTAGAGATAACTGTAGGAGCTTTCTCGTAAACATCGTCAGCACCTAAGATAAAGCCTGTGCAATATTTACCATAAGAACGCTGGCCAATGGTGACGAGATCTATATAAGGATTCAGACCCACCAGGATTGCCTCTGATGCAGAGGCAGTGTTGTTAGTTACAATGGCGTAGATCTTATTGAGTCCGATATTGGCGTCCTTGGTTGATAATTTCTTTTTATTGATTTCGTGGTCGAAAGTGAAGAAGGTCTTATTAAAGTCCTTGTCATCTTTGCTCCATGCCTGGGTAAGTATGCTGTTATAGATTTCCTGTTGATAAAGGGCTTTTTGCTCCACTTTGTCGGCAGGAGCCAGCATAGAAGCCAGCAGGTTTTCGGTCATCACATAGCCACCACCATTATAACGAAGGTCGAGGATAAGTTCGGTTACGCCTTCTTTCTTGAAATCCTTGCAGACGTTGATGAGTTTCTCGGCCGAGTCGAGGTCGAAACTGTCATACATCAGATAGCCCACCTTTTTACCTGCCACATCGAATACCTTGCTGCATACGATGGGGTCGAGATACATCTTGACTG
>CAMJNN010000126.1 GCA_946407325.1 uncultured Prevotellaceae bacterium
AAGGACGCTTCCTGCTCAACGATATGATGCAAGAAGCGTCGAAATTGGAACGTGTAGCTCACGTATTGTTTACTTATCCTCTTGGAATAAAGGATCTTCGGGCATAACCATGACTGGCTTTTGCTCGTAGTCCTTCAGCAGTTTTTCGCTGACATACTGCTTGTCAACTACCAAACGGAACATATATTCGCGGAACCAGCGGGCTGTCATGATGAGGCAGCCTTGCTGCCCCCATGAGGCACCCCAAGAGTTCTCAACTTTCCATTTAATGGGTTCACCCTGCGCGTTCAGGTCTACTGCCGTCAGTGTCATAGCATGCGTAGATCCACTATCGAAAGTAGAGATACGCTCAGCCTTAGTCATATTAAATGTGGTATTAAACAGCGATGCATAATCAAAGTTATCAATATCGCTGTAACCACGTTTGCGATCCAATTGCTTACCGACATCATAGCTGGAATAGAGTTTACGACCATCCTTCAACGATGCAATAGCCAGCGCCTCGATTTCCTCCATCGGGAGGTTCAGATATTTCCAGTTGTGACCATCGTAGGTGTGGCGATCATATTCTACCTCGTAGGTTTTGTAGTAGTCGCGACGCGGGTCGTTCATCACCATAATGAAAGTACCATTTAGCGGACCACCGACAATTTCCTGGTAGAACTCCTTTGGTGTGTACTTTTGGGGAACCGTAATCGCTTTGCCGTTTTTATCCTTAAAAGCAAAGGTAAACTCCTTAACGGGTTCGCCCAACGTGATAACCAACATGTGATAGACCTCTGAGAGCATCTCCGTCTTACGCTGCTGGATGGCGTTAGCTTTCTTGCCGTCAGCCACCATCTTACGCAATTCCAATCCAAACTCACGCAACTTAGACTTGATAATGGATGACATCTTCGACGTGTTCTCAGCAGAATATGTCTCGGGCTGGATGCTTGATGGTACCAAGCCGTATTTCTCTGCCAAGTCGGCTACACCACAGAACGTGCCGCCATCGTTAAGAGGGTAGTGGAAGAAGAACTGAACGCGCTGGTCATCGATGGGTTTCTTGCCTGTATCAATTACGCCCTGAAGCATCAGGTTCGATTTCTCCAACTGGTCCCAGAAGAACAGATAATCCTGTGACAAGTCGACAGTCAGCGAGTCAGTACGCTTTGTAAAGTTGGAACGCAATACGTTGAGTCCGCTGAACATCCAACAGCGTCCGCTCGACTTCTGATCAGTAATCGACTGCTTCTTGGTCTCAACACTAAAATAAGTGTCCAACTCGCCAGCATTCTTACTGTTCTGAGCCAACTGGTCGATGCCGTTGGCTGCTAAGGCATTGCGTAACGCTCTGTCGGTAGCTGTGGGCTCATTCTGTTGCTGTATCTTTTGTAGCATCTGTGATGAGATACCTCCGTCCTTGGTTTGAGCCATAGAACAGACACTCATTGCACATGCCAGAAAGACTATCGTTTTTCTCATGCTTACTTCTTTTTCTTGGTAGTGCTCTTCTTTGTTGTTGTCGTTTTCTTCGTGGTGGTTTTCACGGGCGTATAGTACTTCTTAGCCTCAGGCAACCAACCCTGAATCTGCTGGATACGTGTGGCATCAGATGGATGGTCAGCAAAGAGTGAGTTGGAACCGCCACCTGTGGCTGACGACATACGTTGCCAGAAACCAACAGCTACTTCAGGATCGTAGCCAGCCATTGCTGCAAAGATAAGACCGATATGGTCGGCTTCGCTCTCTTGCTTACGTGAGAAACCAGATGTCAGCAATGCGCCGCCATACTGTTTGCCAAGTTCTATAATCTGTTGCCAACCTGAACTGACACCCACACCAGACAATATAGCACTTAGGGCTGCCGATCCGTATTGTTCCTTATAGGCATTACTCAGACGTTCTGCCGAGTGACGGGCAACAGCATGTGCAATTTCGTGTCCCATGACAATAGCCAATGAGGCCTCATCCTGGGTCACAGGCAGCAGACCTTCATAAACAACAATCTTACCACCAGGCATACACCAAGCATTCACCTGATTGTCCTGTACCAAATTAAACTCCCACTGATAGGTCTTAACATCTTCAGCCATACCATTCTGGGTGAGATAGCTCTCTACTGCCGTTGCAATACGCTGACCGACACGCTTCACCATTGCCGTATTAGTGGAATTGGTAGAAGGCTTAGCCGACTGCATGTATTCACTGTACTGCTGAAAAGAAAGGCTCAATACTTGATCGTCACTTACCATCAGGTTTTGCTGTCTGCCCGTAACGGGTACGGTTTTTGTCGTTCCGCAGCTAACCAGTATGGCAGCTGTTATTGACATCAGTAATAATTTTATATGCTTCATAATTTAAATGTAGGAATGTTATTTTGTCGGATGCAAAGTTACAACTTCTCTATGAGAAAAACAAACTTTTTAGCATAATTCTAAAAGATGTACGCGAGAAAAAGTGTTTTCTGTTAATAATACTTATATATCAGGTCCTGAAACATATATCCCACGCCTGGGACTTGTGTCTCACGACGTGGGATATAAATAATCATTGAATTAAAAATCTTTTTCTTAACGCAGTCCGCGATTCAGAAGCGTAATGTTGAGCAACTTAACGTATGTGCGGTACTGTTCCTTGCTCAGGATGTAGTCCATATAGGCTAAATCCTTCTTGATGGCTTTCTCAACCATCTTGTTACGCTCCTCGCCCTTGCTCTGTGCTGCGAACATCATTTCGGCTGCGAAAGTCTTATGAATTTCTGCAACACTTTCGTACTGAT
>CAMJNN010000127.1 GCA_946407325.1 uncultured Prevotellaceae bacterium
ATCATGAAATACAGATTTCTATTTTTTGCAAGTATCATGGCAATGGGCAGCATGACTGTCAATGCCCAGTGGCAACGCACCCCTACCCCTAATGACACATTACAGTCTGTGCGCCAACAAGCGGATGGCAGTGTGGTATTCAGCATCTATGCACCGAAGGCAAGAACAGTGGCAGTGGCTGGTGACATGATTTCCTGGGGGGCACAACCTGAGGTGAAGGAAAATGCCAATGGTGTGTGGAACATCACCGTAAAGGATGTGCAACCTGGCTCCTACCGCTACCATTTCGTGGTGGATGGTGTGAATGTGTATGACCCAAAAGGACCTTTGGCCAGCGAGACATCGGCCGTTGCTGAGATTGAAGATGGCAACGAGTTCTTCTCTATGAAGGAGGTGCCTCACGGAGCGATGGCACAACGTTACTACTACAGTAAGGCGCTGAACACCACGCGTCGCATGCATGTGTGGACACCTGCGGGCTATGAGAATTCAAAAGAAAAGCTGCCTGTGCTGTACCTGATTCATGGTGGTGGCGATACCGACAACGGTTGGCCTACTGTAGGTCGTGCAGGATTCATCCTGGACAACCTGTTGGCTGAGGGTAAGATCAAACCTATGATTGTGGTGATGCCGAATGCCAACATCCCTGCACAGAAACGTGACATGAGCGACCTGATGGATAACTTCACCAACGACCTGATGGGTAGCATCATTCCGTTTATCGAGAGCAATTATCGTTGTCTGACTGACAAGGATCATCGTGCCATCGGTGGTTTGTCAATGGGTGGCATACAGACATTGGAGATCTGTCTGCAGAACATCGACAAGTTCAGCTATGTGTTTGTGCTGAGCAGTGGCTTTAACCCTAACATCGACTACGAGCAGCAAGCAGAGCGCTTCCACCTCAAGGAGAATGCCGCCAAGATCAACAAGAGCTTCAAGTTGTTTGCCCACACCCAGGGTGGTCCTTCTGACATGACCTATCGCAGTGGTACGAACACCAACAAGATCTTTGACAAGTATGGCATCAAGTATGAGTATAGCGAGCCTTACCAAACGGGCCATAGTTGGAGTACATGGCGCAATAACCTGAAGGATTTTGCTCCACGACTGTTCAAGTAAAACAACAGAAGAGCAGGGATCCCTGCTCATCTGACATAAACAAACTGCCTCCCTGTTTTAGGGAGGCAGTTTGTTTTACACCTTAGCCTTTTGTTCGGGGAACAATCCCCATCAAATATTATCTGTATTTAAGAGGTTGTCCGAAGGGCGGAAGGTTTTATATCATTTCCTGAAAGGTGGTTTCTGCACCACAGCTTTCAGCTTGCGGCCTCGCATATCGATAAGGATATCGGTACCGTTCTTGCTGTATTCAGGCTTCACATAACCCAAGCCAATGCCAATTTTGCGAGTAGGTGACATAGTGCCGCTGGTTACCTCGCCAATCTCCTCACCATCGGTATTGAGCAACTTATAGTGCTCACGGGGAATGCCACGGTCGATCATCTCAAAGCCTACGAGCTTGCGACTAACGCCTTCCTTCTTCTGGCGTTCCAATTCAGCACGGTTGGTGAAGTTCTTGCCATCAACAAACTTGGTAATCCAACCCAAACCTGCCTCGATAGGTGAAGTGGTGTCATTCAGGTCGTTTCCATAAAGGCAGAAGCCCATCTCCAGGCGGAGGGTATCACGAGCACCCAAGCCAATGGGAGCAATGCCAAACTCAGCACCTGCCTCGAACACGGCATTCCATATCTGCTCAGCATCCTGTGGATAGAAATAGATCTCGAAGCCACCGGCACCGGTATAGCCTGTGTTGGAGATAATCACATCTTTCACACCAGCAAACTCGCCGTGGGTGAAATGATAATAAGGAATGGCACTGAGGTCGATGGGGGTAAGCTTCTGCAAGGTAGCCAATGCCTTAGGACCTTGTACGGCCAACTGAGCGGTATTATCGGACGAGTTCTGCAACTCGGCACCTATCTGGTTGTGCGACACACACCAGTTCCAGTCCTTTTCGATATTGGCCGCATTGACTACCAACAGGTATTTCTCGGGTTCGTAATAATATACGATAAGGTCGTCAACAATACCACCCTGCTCATTAGGGAAGCAGCTATATTGTGCCTGACCTAAGGTCAATGCCTCTACATTGTTAGAAGTGATCTGCTGCAAGAAAGGTAAAGCCTTGGGACCTTTTACCCAGAACTCGCCCATGTGAGAAACATCGAACACGCCCACGCCATTGACTACCGTCATGTGTTCCTGTATGATACCAGTAGGATATTCGATAGGCATGTTGTAGCCTGCAAACTCATGCATCTTTGCACCTAGTGCTATATGCTTTTCGGTAAACGGAGTGTTTTTCATATCATTAGGTTAGTTTAGTTAGGTTAGTTTATCTCTTAGCTGTTAGTTCAGCAATCTTCACCATCACCTTCATGGCCTTCTCCATGCTGGGGATAGGTACATACTCGAAGCGTCCGTGCATGTTCATGCCACCTGCGAAGATATTCGGACAAGGCAAACCCTTGAACGAAAGCTGGGCGCCATCAGTACCGCCACGAATGGCCTTGACTACAGGCTCTACGTCAGATGCCAGCATAGCCTCCTTGGCAATGTCGATGACATACATCACCGGTTC
>CAMJNN010000128.1 GCA_946407325.1 uncultured Prevotellaceae bacterium
AACTTCCGTGCTACGTATGCTCATGGATTTCTGTCGCCGCAGTTGAGTGAGTTGTATTACAAATACTACAACGACAATGCGGGCAAGAAACCTACCATTACCATCGGTAACAAAGACCTGAAAGCTGGTAAGAGCAACTATATTTCGCTGAATGCTGAATACAGGAACGACCGCTACAGTGTGTCTGTCACGGGCTATCTGAACTATCTGAATGATATGATTACCCGTAAGGCCTACCCCATTACGGATGAGGTAAAGAACTGGTCGCGTCAGAACTTGCACTTGACGGAGGAGCAGATTGACCGTCTGGAAGATTACAGCCTTTACGTCAACTTCGATAGGGCCATTATTCGTGGTGTGCAGGTGGATGCATCGGCTAACCTCTTCCCTGGTTTTATCATCACTGCTAACTACAGCTACACTTACTCTCGTGGCAAGTTGGATGGTGTGTGGCAGGACATCGAGCGCAGCATCCGTCATACGGGTACTATTGCTGCCAACTATTCTCACAGCTGGGGCTACTATCGTCTGAACATCAACTTGAACGGTCGTTTGCAGAGCAAGCGTCTGTTCCCTGATGAGGATGATGCGCCTGGTTATGGTATTTGGAATATCAACACGCGTCATACATTCGATCACTTGAAGCATGTGCAGATTGAGCCGAGCATCGGTATCGATAATATCTTCAACAAGAAGGATTGTCGTCCGAAGGGTGTCAATTATGCGTTGCTCTCTCCTGGCAGAATGCTGACCATTGGCTTGAATATAAAGTTTTATTAAAACGCATAACAATTCGCTGAATATATGGGTCGCTCCTCACGGCAGGCCTAAACATCCGCTCTCCCATATATTCAGCTTATTATTAAAGCAGAAATAAAATACTTTTTATGATGATAAAACTGACATATGTTTCTGCAGCGTAAAGAAAATTGCGATTAAGCGAGAGCAGAGTTAAGCTTGCTTAAACTGTGCCGAGCATGAGCAATTTATGTAAAATCGGAAAAGTTTTCCGTATAAAAACGCAAACTGTTTGAGCGTAAGCGAGTTTTTGCGTTTTAGGAAAACGTGAGCGATTTTTAGTGAAAGAAACTCAGACAGTTTTATCATCAAAAAAGAAAAATAAAAATATGAAGAAATTATTATTAATTATCAGCCTGATTTGTATGAGCTTAGCAGGCTTTGCACAAAGTGAGAAGACAGCGATTCTGATGGTGCACTTCGGCACTACAGAACCAGAAGGAAGAGCATTATCGCTGGAGACAGTAAACAACGATGTGAAAGCAGCGTTCCCTGATATGGAAGTGAGACAAGCCTATGCCTCCGCCATTATCCGCAACATCTGGGGCAAACGAGGCGAGCATTTCTATAGTCCCCAAGAAGCATTGATGCAACTGCGTGCCGATGGCTATGAGCGAGTATATGTACAAAGTACCACCCTGATGGAAGGCTACGAGATGACCTACCTCAGAGAAGCAATCGCCGCTCTGCAACCCTTCTTCAAGGAGTTGAAAGCTGGTAACCCATTGCTATACAGCGTGGAAGATTGTCAGAAGGTATTGGACATCTTATCTCGTGATGCAGCAGAAAAGAACCAAGCTGTGGTGTTGGTAGGACACGGAACGACCCACCCTTCTACGGCCATTTATGCGATGCTGCAAACTATGTTGCAAGAGCGTGAGCAAAACAACTGGTATGTATCAACCATTGAAGGTTATCCTACACAGGAGATGACGCTGAAGAGCCTGAAGCAGAAGAAAGTAAAGAAAGTGCAACTGCGTCCGTTATTGCTCACAGCTGGTGATCATGCCCGTAACGACATTGCCAAGGAGTGGAAAGGATTGTTCGAGCAACAAGGCTTCGAAGTGGATGTAAAGTTGCAGGGCTTGGGAGAAATTAAAGCCATCAGGGATATTTATATCCAGCACATCAAGGATATTTTGAAGTAATTTTATATATTTGCTGATTCAGTATAACCGAGGCAATTTAGAATAGAGCCAAAATATAATAACAACAAGATGGTGAACGGAAAAATCATAGTGGCCGGCATAGGTCCTGGAAACGAAGCCGACATCACAGGAGCAGTTATCAACGCATTGAGAGAAGCTGATGTAGTAGTGGGTTACAAGTATTACTTCCAGTTTGTTAAACCTTTCCTTCATGAAGGCGCCCAGTGTGTGGATACCGGCATGAAGAAAGAACGCGAAAGAGCCAAACAAGCATTTGAGTTGGCCCAAGAAGGACAAACAGTGGTAGTGATTAGCTCAGGCGATGCAGGCATCTATGGTATGACTCCCCTCATCTACGAGATGAAAAAGGAGCAGGACAGCGATATTGAAGTCATCTCTATCCCAGGCATCAGTGCTTTTCAGAAAGCCGCCTCTTTGTTGGGTGCGCCCATTGGTCACGACCTGTGTCTGATATCGTTGAGCGACCTGATGACACCTTGGGATAAGATAGAAAAACGCATCATTGCTGCTGCTGAAGCCGACTTCGTGACAGCTATCTATAACCCCAAGAGTGTGGGGCGTTACTGGCAACTCTATCGTTTGCAAGAGTTGTTTCTGCAACATGG
>CAMJNN010000129.1 GCA_946407325.1 uncultured Prevotellaceae bacterium
AATACTTGGATGTGAATGGTGGGTTGACGATGCTGGAGCATCACAATCTACAGTTCACTAATGCTACCAAGTTTAATGACCCGTTTGACTGTCATCCTGCATTGTTCGATTATTCAAATGTTCCAGCCACACCAAACAATTGGCCTCCTGCTGATTTCCTCATACGAAAGGGGAAAACAGACATGGAGAATCTTAGAAACAGCACATGGATATGCTGCCTATCGAAGGTGTACAACTCTTTGTTGATGTGGGCCTACTACAACAGCCATAAAGGAATATGTCTCGGATTGAACATAGATGCCGTTTTAAGTTGTTGTCAACAAAAGTTCCTTGGTATGATGCCTCCATATCCTTTAGAAGTCAAATACAGAGACATCCATCAAAAGCCTGATTATTTCAAGGACTTTTCTTCTTGGAATGATTTACTGACTACCAAGGCGAAAGAATGGGAACATGAGCAAGAGGTACGCTTGATTACAAGAGACCCTGCATGGATTCCTCCTGTGCGCGATATTCCTCATGAGTTATACGAAGAAGAATTAGTTGACGGGAAAGAGATTAGGCATTATCCTCCTTTGTCTGCAGATTGTTTTGAATCTGTATATTTAGGAGTAAATATATTCCGTCAAGATAGGGATAAGATTATCAAAGCAGCTAAAGAATTAAATCCAGAAATCAAAATATATCAAATGACAACAGACCCTGAGGCGTTTAAGCTGAAGGAAAAAGAAATAGAAGAAATATGATTAATATAAGAAAACTTGAAGCAGAATTATGGGAGTCGGCAGACCTCTTGAGACAGGGAAGTAAGCTGACGAGTAGTCAGTATTGCATGCCTGTGTTGGCTTTGCTGTTCTTACGTTATGCCTACAGCCGATATAAGATGGTGGAGGCAGAGATATTGCAAGGCCGTCCGATGCGTGGCGGTCGTGTGATGCCAGTAGAGCCCAGTGATTTCGCAGCGAAAAGCGCACTGTACTTACCTAAGGAAGCACAGTTCGACTACCTGGTGAATCTGCCAGACAATATTGCTGCTGCAGAATTGAAAAGCAAGGACGGTCATGCCATCAACTCCTTAGGCGAGGCTGTGAACAATGCTATGCAGTTGGTAGAGGATCAGAGCGAACAACTGACAGGTATATTACCAAAGACCTATACCAGTTTTGCCGATGACCTGCTGCGCGAGTTGCTCCGCATTTTCAATAATAAGACCATCGATGAAGTGGGTGGCGATATCATTGGTCGTATCTACGAATACTTCCTTTCCAAGTTCGCCAAGGCCGTGGCAAGTGATGATGGTGTATTCTTTACGCCAAAGTCATTAGTAAAAATGCTGGTGAACGTGTTGGAACCTAAGCAAGGTGTGATGCTCGATCCTGCCTGTGGTAGTGGTGGTATGTTTGTGCAGACGGGCGACTTTGTTAACCAGTCTGGCCTCAATGCCAACACCAGCATGACTTTCTTCGGACAGGAGAAGGTGGAATATAACGCTCAGCTCTGCCTAATGAATATGGCAGTTCACGGCTTGAACGGCAAGATTATCTCTGGCGACGAAGCCAACTCGTTCTACCACGATGCCCACAACCTTGCTGGCAAGTGCGACTATGTGATGGCCAATCCACCCTTCAATGTGGATAAGGTGAAGGCCGAGTCTGCTTCTGCCGCAGGACGCCTGCCCTTTGGCTTGCCGGGTGTGAATGCTAAGACCAAGGAGATTGGTAATGCCAACTATCTTTGGATCAGCTATTTCTATGCTTATCTGAATGACCATGGACGTGCAGGTTTTGTAATGGCCAGTTCTGCAACGGATAGTGCCAATAAGGATCGTGATATCCGCGAGAAGTTGGTGCGCACAGGCGATGTGGACGTGATGGTGAGTGTAGGTAACAACTTCTTCTATACGCTTTCTCTGCCTTGCTCGCTGTGGTTTTTCGATAGAAACAAGAACGCTGACATCCGCGATAAGGTCCTCTTTATCGATGCTCGCAATTACTATACGGTTGTTGACCGCACATTGAACGAGTGGACAGAGTGGCAGCTGCGTAACCTACAAGCCATAGTGCATTTGTATCGTGGTGAGACAGGAAAGTATAAGGCTCTGATAACAGATTACGATAAAGCTCTCCAAGGCAAGACCATTGAAAGTCTTGAGGCTGCAATCCAGGAGCAGAAGACTGAGGCCAAGCAACTCATTGCTGATGCCCAGCGCAAAGATAAGAAGCGCATCGAAGCAGAGCAGAATACCCTCATAGCCGAACTTGAAGATACGCTAGAAATAGCACGTCAGCGTGAATGGCTTGTGTCTAAGTTTGGTGAGAATGGACAGTATAAAGATATTCTTGGTCTTTGTAAGATTGCCACCATTCAGGAGATTGAAGAAAAGAACTACTCGCTCACTCCTGGAGCCTATGTGGGCGTAGCTGAACAGGAAGATGACGGAGTTAATTTCCACGAACGCATGAACGAGATTCATTCAGAGTTGGCGCAGCTGAATAAAGAAGCCAATGTGCTGATGAGTGAGATACAAAAAGCATG
>CAMJNN010000130.1 GCA_946407325.1 uncultured Prevotellaceae bacterium
GCAGCAATACGACAACCTTTTCGAATGAGTGATGTAGCGTGGTACAACAACTTGTCGGGGTCGCTGATATTCTCTATATAGAGTAGCTTTATTAATGAATCGCGTTCAGGATCGAAGTGAACGTCCATATACTCCAGTACCGTCTCAATGCCTATCTGTTTGCCGTTGCCCACCGACCATACACTATTAAAAGGCAAGCCCTTGGTAACAGCACTCTCGAGAATAAAGACCGCCGTAGCCCCACTACTTGAGATAAAATCCACACCTTTGGGGTTGAGGTGAGGTATCGGCTTGGTGAACACTGAATGATGCCAACGTGTAAGGAGACCTATACAGTTGGGACCTATCAGCGCACAGCCGTATTTCTCACAGGTATCCAAAATATGCTGTTCCAGCAAAGCACCCTCATGGGTCTCCTCACTGAAACCCGCAGAAATAATAATGAACGCGCGAACATCTTTCTCTGCAGCCAGATAATCTACGTAGTCGGGACAGTACTTGGCAGCCACCACTAGAATCGCCAAATCTGTAGGAGGCAATTCCTTTATGTCATGAAAGACTTTGATACCCTGCACCTCATCTTCCTTAGGGTTGAGAATGCGCAGCGTACCATTGAAGCCACCGTCTAATAGATTACGCACCACTGCGCCACCAGGCTTGTGCTTATTGTTGGAGCCACCGATGACAACGATGCTCTCAGGCTGTAAAAGCTGCTTATTAATCATTGCTATTTTGCATTATTTTAGTATGATAATGCAAAAATAATACATTTTGATGTCAATTGTAATTCTTTCGCTCTCATTTTTTTGCTTTCAAATGAAAAAAATGTACTTTTGTCTCCGTAAGAAAAGTACTTGTCATCTTTAATTACAGAATAATATGATTTGGAATCCCAACAAAGAATGTATGAGCCGCGATGAGATGAGCGCGCTCCAAGGTAAAAGGTTGCACAAGATTGTGAAGTATGTTTATCACAATGTACCGTTTTATCGTAACAAATTGCAGGAACTGGACATCACTCCCGATGATATACGTACCATCGAAGATATAACCAAGTTGCCTTTTACTACCAAGAAAGACTTGCGCGACAACTATCCGTTTGGCTTACAAGCGGCTCCCCATAGTGAAATCATCCGCATCCACGCCTCCTCTGGCACCACAGGCAATCCTACCATCGTGGGCTATACCCGCAAGGATATCGGTGTATGGAGCGAATGTATGGCGCGTTGCCTCACGGCTTATGGCGTAACACGCGATGATATCTTCTCTGTGGCCTACGGCTACGGACTTTTCACAGGAGGTTTGGGTGCCCACAACGGTGTGGAGATGGTAGGAGCTTCTGTAGTTCCAGCTTCTACTGGCAATACTGAGAAGCATGTCCGTCTGATTCGCGACTTAGGTATCACGGGCATTGCCTGCACACCATCCTATGCCCTCTACCTGGCTGAGACCATGGACAAGATGGGTATTACGAAAGATCAGATCAAGTTGCGCGTAGGTGCCTTCGGTGCTGAGCCATGGACAGAAAAGATGCGTGAAGAAATTGAGGAACGTTTGGGTTTGAAGGGCTTTAATATATACGGTCTGAGTGAAGTAATGGGACCCAGTGTGAGCTACGAGTGCCAAGCCCAGCATGGTTCACACATCAACGAAGACCATTTCTATCCTGAAATCATCAACCCAACAACCTTAGAGCCACTGCCAGTAGGACAGCAAGGCGAGTTGGTGTTTACCACCCTCACCAAAGAAGGTATGCCTGTGCTGCGTTATCGCACACGCGACCTCTGCTCGCTGTTGCCTGGTCAGTGCGATTGCGGACGAACCAGCGTACGTATGTCGGCCATCCACGGACGCAGCGACGATATGCTCATCATTCGTGGTATCAACGTTTTCCCATCTCAGATAGAGAGCGTGGTGCTGAGCATGAAGGAGTTTGCGCCTCGCTACATGCTGATCGTAGATCGGGTGAACAACCTCGATACTTTGCAAGTACAGGTAGAGTTGCGCCAGGAATATTTCACCTCAACGTTCGATACGCCTGCCGCCATCGACGAACTGGAGAAGAAACTGGCCAACAAGCTGAAGAGTGTGCTGAGCATCGCTGCCAAGGTGAAGCTCAAAGCGCCTAATACCATCGAACGCAGTCAGGGCAAGAGCGCTCATGTTATCGACAATAGAAAACTTTAATAATAATGAATTACTCTGATTATTTCAATCCCGAGGTAGAGACGATGTCTCAAGACAAACTGAAGGCGTTACAGTTGGAACGCCTGCAAAAGACGGTGCGTCACTGCATGAACTCGCCTTTCTACCAGAAAAAATTCCAAGAGCTGGGTATTACTCCCGAGGATATCAAAGCATTAGATGACGTACAGAAACTTCCCTTCACCTCTAAGGAAGATTTGCGTGAGAACTATCCCTTTGGATTGGCTTGCGTGCCGATGAAAGACTGTGTACGCCTGCATTCATCCAGCGGTACAACAGGCAATCCGACGGTGGTGCTGCACACGCAGAAAGACCTCGA
>CAMJNN010000131.1 GCA_946407325.1 uncultured Prevotellaceae bacterium
AGCAAGAATGACATGAGCCTGGCTGTATGGCGCACTGATCCCGTTATCTCGGGTATTACCAACTGCGTAGGTGATCTGGGCACTCATATCGAAAACTATGTTTCCTACCTCACCGGTCTTAAAATACATCGGCTTCTTGCCACTCGTGATAAATACAATCAGCCTCTAGAGCTGAATGCTAATATAATTGTGGAATACGACAATGGAGCCCATGGAGCATATTGGTGCAGTCAGATTGCCGAAGGTCACTGCAATGGTTTTGTCGTTCGCGTATATGGTGACAAAGGCGCTCTGGAATGGATGCAGGAAGATCCCGAGGTGGTGCGTTATACTCCAAAGGGCGAGTCCATGCGTCTCATACACCGAGGTACAGCAGCCATACACGAGAAGGCCGGTGCCTTCGCACGCATCCCATCAGGACATCCTGAGGGACTATTCGTAGCTTTTGCGAATATTCATCGTGAATTTCTCAATGCCGTGGAAGCAAAGAAACACGGCAAAGACTATTCTTGCTTCGATTTCCCAACAATATCTGACGGTGTGAACGGTGTGAAGTTTATTCATGCCGTAGTGGATAGTGCTGACGGTGGAAGTCAATGGGTAACGATCAAATAAGAATCATAATAAAAGTAGAGATAAGGATAAGATGAATTGTTAGTTATCCCAACAATAATGCCATCAGCGGTATGGTCAGCATAGATAGCAGGGTTGTGATAAACGTCATCTCTGCTATCAGTGTTGTATCACGGTTGTATTTCAGGCAAAGGATGGTGCCGTAGGTAGCCACAGGCATCGCTATTACCACCGTGTTGATATAGGTCACATAGGGGTCGAAGCCCAAGGCAAGGCACAGGAAGTGGACACCTACAGGCAACAAACACAGGCGAAGCAGGGTGGTAGCATAAACAACGGGAGTACCCAACAAAGCACGAAGTGGCAGTTGCGACATCGACGAACCGATAATCAGCAGGGCAGCAGGCACGGTTATATTACCAATCATTGTGAGTGGTTGACTGATATAGCCAGGGATATTGTCTATGCCAAGGGCCACAATCAGCATTGAGATGTAGGCTGAGAGCATTGGCGTGCTGTAAAGCACTTTCTTATTGAAATGCTTACGATTAGGGCCATTGCCACCCGTAATCATCATCGTGCCAATGGTAAAGACGGCAAACGTATTTACCACATTCAGTACAGCGGCATAAAATACGGCCTGATGTCCGAAGAGTGCATCTACCACAGGATAGCCCATGAAACCTACGTTACCAAACACCAGCGCAAACGCCACTATGCCACGATTCTCCACCTGCTTTGTCAGCAGTCGCGACAGTCCCCATGCCGCAGCTGTCAACACTACATAGGTGAAAGCGCTGATAACCAAGAGTGGAAGGATGTAGCGACGGTCAGGCAACTCGCCTGTCATGGCCGACGAGAGAATCAATGCCGGACAAGTCCAGTTGATTACCAAACTGGATAATTTCCGGTCGAATTCTCCTCCCATATAATTCATTTTGCCGGCCGCATAACCTACTACGGCAATGGCAAAAAGGGTTATCATCACTTCAAACATACTGCTTATGCGCTACTATCACAATCTACCTTTTTGGGAGACAAAATTACTTCTTTTCTTCGTAAATCTACAGCAGATGGTTGTTTTTTCTCGCTATCTTCAAGAAAATAGGCAGAGCATCACGCCCTGCCTGATTCTATCTTCAAAAAAGACTATTACTAACCACTACTGTTAAATGAATGTTTTACTTCGCCATTAGCTCTTTGGCGTATGCTACTGCCTCGTCATTTGTCTCAAACACTTTTAGCTCCGTATCGAAAGGATAGCTACAAGATACACGGTGGTAGTTGATATGCATGTGATAGTATTTCGTGGCGCCATCGTAATTGCTCAGCAATGGATTATTCAAGATAAGATGCAATGTAATGAGACTATTCTCAACATCGTTCTTACTCACTCCCATGCGATAGACAAGGTTTTGCTTCTCGGCAGGCATAATGTGGGCATCAGTTTTCAAGCTACCATCAGCATCATTATACTGGAATGTAGAGTGAACGTACAACTCTATCTTATGCGTCTTAGCATATTCTTGCCATTCCTCATAAGTCTGGTAATCCAATTTAACGCTGCAATACAGCTCGTTGTCTTTTATCCAGAAAGAGGTAGGACAGTAATCCAGCCACTTCCCCTCATTGTCTTGGTAAATCATTGGAGGCAATGCTGCCCTGGTACTTGCCGCAATCTCAACGTTAGACAATGAATAGCTATCAAACTGGAAGATGTTGTTGCTGACGAAGCCGCTGAAATCTTGTTGTGAAACACGGCTTAACTCCATTGTTCCTTCAGTTTTGAAGCCATTGCCACCTATAGAGTCTTCTTCATTGTCTTTGCTGCAAGAACAAAAGATTAAGGCTACTAATGCTCCTATAAGAAAAATTAATCTGCTCATAATATGTAAAGTTTTATTGTTAAAGCAAAGGTACAACAATTTTAGTAATTAACGTTCTTTTT